>NZ_JAMOKO010000046.1 GCF_023656745.1 Collinsella sp. BG-O-102 | reverse complement strand
GGGGAGGACAACCCGGGGAACTGAAACATCTAAGTACCCGGAGGAGAGGAAATCAATCTCGAGACTCCCCGAGTAGCGGCGAGCGAAAGGGGACCGATGGCCAAACCGTCGAGCGGGCATACCCGGCAGGGGTTCCGCCGACGGGGTTGCAGGGCCGCGCATCCGGGGGCTGCCGCCCCCGGGCGCAGGTCCGGCTGGGGAGCGGAACGGCATGGGAGGGCCGGCCGCAGCGGGTGACAGCCCCGTACGCGAACCCAGACCGGACGGCGCGACGCGGTCCCTGAGTAGGGCCGGGCACGTGAAACCCGGTCCGAACCTGGGTGGACCACCATCC
The DNA here is from genome assembly GCF_023656745.1 of Collinsella sp. BG-O-102. Classification (GTDB taxonomy): domain Bacteria; phylum Actinomycetota; class Coriobacteriia; order Coriobacteriales; family Coriobacteriaceae; genus Collinsella. The sequence goes on along the minus strand of NZ_JAMOKO010000046.1, from coordinate 749 downwards.
AAGCCTGAGTACTACCCTGTGACCGATAGCGCACCAGTACCGTGAGGGAAAGGTGAAAAGCACCCCGGGAGGGGAGTGAAACAGTACCTGAAACCGTGCGCCCACGAGCAGTCGGAGCACCCTTTTAGGGTGTGACGGCGTGCCTTTTGTAGAATGAGCCAGCGAGTCGCTGGCGCGGGGCGAGGTTAACCGAAAGGGAGCCGGAGCGAAAGCGAGCCTTAACAGGGCGACTTGAGTCCCGCGCCGCGGACGCGAAGCCGGGTGAGCTATCCGTGGGCAGGCTGAAGCGGGGGTAAGACCCCGTGGAGGGCCGAACGCACGTCGGTTGAAAACGGCGGCGATGACCTGCGGATAGGGGTGAAAGGCCAATCAAACCCGGAGATATCTCGTTCTCCCCGAAATAGCTTTAGGGCTAGCGTCGCGCGTTCACCGCCGGAGGTAGAGCACCGGATGGACGAGGGGGCTTCGCCGCCTACCGAATCCAACCGAACTCCGAATGCCGGCGGCCCAGAGCGCGGCAGTCAGAGCATGTGGGCTAAGCTGTGTGCTCGAGAGGGAAACAGCCCGGACCGCCCGCTAAGGTCCCCAAGTTCCAGCCGAGTGGCAAAGGATGTGCGTCCGCCCAGACAACCAGGATGTTGGCTTAGAAGCAGCCATCCATTCAAAGAGTGCGTAACAGCTCACTGGTCGAGTGGACATGCGCCGACAATACACGGGGCTAAGCTGGACACCGAAGCGGCGGGATTTTA
>NZ_JAMOKO010000045.1 GCF_023656745.1 Collinsella sp. BG-O-102 | reverse complement strand
CAACGGCGGCCCGGTGGACCTGTCGCCGTCGACCATCTACCGCTGGGTCTCGGCGGGCTACGACGGCATGACCAACATGGAGCTCAGGCGCAAGGTCGGCTACAGGCCGAGGAAGCGCGCCGCGTGCCGGGCGGCGACCCGCCACTCCGCCCGCAGGTCACATGCCGCGTTCCTCGCCCTCGGGGAGGACGCGTGCGCCGCGGCCTGGGAGATGGACACCGTCGAGGGGGCCCGGGAGGACTCCGCCTGCCTGCTCACGCTGCTGCACCGCCCCAGCAGGCTCCAGCTCGCGCTGCCGCTGGAGGAGAAGACCGCCGGGTGCGTCGCGGGCGCCCTGGAGGGCGTCCGGGCGGTCCTCGGCGCCGACGGGACGCGCCGCGTGTTCCGCGCCGTGCTCACCGACAACGGCCCCGAGTTCTCCGACGAGGACGCGATCGCCGCGCTCATCGGCGAGGGGCAGGGCGAGACGAGGCTGTTCTACTGCGACCCCCGGCGCAGCGACCAGAAGGGCGCCTGCGAGCGCAACCACGTCGAGATCAGGAAGCTGCTGCCCAAGGGCCGCGGCCTCAGGTTCGACCGGCTGGCCCCGGCGGACCTGTCGCTGGCGATGTCGCACGTGAACTCCGAGCCGCGCGGCGCGCTCGGCTTCGCGACGCCCGCCCGCGCCTTCCGGGCGATGCTCGGCGCCGACGCGGAGGCGCTGCTGGACGCGTACGGCGTGGAGGACGTGCCCGTCGGCGAGCTCGACCTGACGCCGGGGCTCATCGCGCGGGCGCGCGAGGAAAGGGGCGATGCCCCGCTGTCCTAGCCTGAAAGGGAAAAACGGAATAGGCGGACCGACCGTTCGGCTGAGTCTGGGAAGAGGTGCCGGGCGGCGGGCGGAGCATGGCCACCGGACCCATCGAAACACATCTCCACCGTTCCTTCAACTGGGAAAATGCCGCCCCCGGGCCCCGGGAGGGCCGCGGGGGCGTTCGGCTAGGTGCGGGAACGGCCTATTTGCTCAATGTGTTCGGCTGAGATCGGAAATCAACCAATAAATCAGGAGCCTTGATTCTCATTTTCATTGCAACAGCCTCAGGACTCAGCGCAACGCGTTGCGCTGAGTCCTGAGGCGCGAATCCGGGTAGGCAACCCCAGAGGGGCCGGAATCCCCCGGCCCGCGATGGA
>NZ_JAMOKO010000043.1 GCF_023656745.1 Collinsella sp. BG-O-102 | reverse complement strand
GAACATCATCGTCACGGGCGGCTGCGGCTTCATCGGCAGCAACTTCGTGCGCTATGTCGTGAACAACCACCCCGACGTCCACGTCACCGTCCTGGACAAGCTGACCTACGCCGGCAACCCCGAGAACATCGCCGGGCTGCCGTCGGACCGCGTGGAGCTCGTCGTGGGCGACATCTGCGACGCGGAGCTGCTGGACAGGATCGTCCCGGGCCACGACGCCATCGTGCACTACGCCGCAGAGAGCCACAACGACAACTCCATCGCCGACCCCGAGCCGTTCCTGCGCACCAACGTGGAGGGCACCTTCCGCCTGCTGGAGGCCGTCCGCAAGTACGGCATCCGCTACCACCACGTCTCCACCGACGAGGTCTACGGCGACCTGGCGCTCGACGACCCGGCGAAGTTCACCGAGGAGACGCCGTATCACCCGAGCAGCCCGTACTCGAGCACCAAGGCGTCCTCCGACATGCTCGTGCGCGCCTGGACCCGCACCTACGGCCTGCGCACCACGATCTCCAACTGCTCCAACAACTACGGCCCCTACCAGCACGTGGAGAAGTTCATCCCCAGGCAGATCACCAACATCATCGACGGAGTCCGCCCCAAGCTCTACGGCCGCGGCGAGAACGTCCGCGACTGGATCCACACCGAGGACCACTCCTCGGCCGTCTGGGACATCCTCACGAAGGGCCGCATGGGGGAGACCTACCTCATCGGCGCCGACGGGGAGAGGAACAACATCACCGTGCTGCGCATGATCCTTGCGGCCATGGGACGCGACCCCGAGGACTTCGACTGGGTCGCCGACCGCCCCGGCCACGATCGCCGCTACGCCATCGACTCCACCAAGCTGCAGACCGAGCTCGGCTGGCGCCCGACGCACACCGACTTCGCCGAGGGCCTCAGGGCCACCATCGACTGGTACGTGGCCAACGAGTCCTGGTGGCGCCCGGCCAAGGAGGCCACCGAGGCCCGCTACCGCGCACAGGGCCAGTAGGAGGGGATAGACCTATGGCAGACATCGCATTCGAGAAGGACCTGACCGTCGCCGAGACCGGCATCGGGGGCCTGAAGGTCGTCGACCTCGCCGTCCACGGCGACTCGCGCGGCTGGTTCAAGGAGAACTGGCAGCGCGCCAAGATGTGCGCCCTGGGCATCCCCGACCTCCGTGTCGTCCAGAACAACATCTCCTACAACGAGAAGAGGGGCGTCACCCGCGGCAT
>NZ_JAMOKO010000042.1 GCF_023656745.1 Collinsella sp. BG-O-102 | reverse complement strand
GGGGGTGCGGACAGAAAGTTGGACCGTGAAGCGGTCCGGACTGGAGGTTCGCATGTACAGCAGGGAGAAGGTCGAGCTCTTCCTCCTGGCGACGGAGGACGGCATGGGGCCGACCGCCGCCGCGGAGTTCGCGGGGGTCACGGTGGGCGCGGCCAAGAAGTGGGCGACGGGCCACCTCCCGCACAGCTACACCGGGGCGCGCTGTAGAATCGGTGCGAGGAAACCGCGCCGGAAGGAGGCCAGCTTGGGCCCCGACAAGTCGATCTACGCCCCGCCCGCGACCGGCCCGCTCGCCGGGCTCAACGAGGACCAGATAGAGAACCTCCTGCTCAGGGCGGTGTTGGCCGACCTAAAAGCGGAAGGGTGGGACCCGGCTTCGATCTCGAACAGGAGCAAGTGCGAGCTCGGCGAGAGATTGAGGCGGGCGACCGCCCTGCCCCTCCGCTCGATCACAGGTTTCTTGAGGATATCGAAGAGCTCCTATGAGTACTGGAGGCCCCGCGTCGCCGCACCGCGCGACCGCGACGCCGACATACGCGACCGCGTGGTGCGCATCTTCCGCGAGGGCTCGGGGTGCTGGGGGTACCGCACCGTCTGGGCGCGCCTGCGCCGCGAGGGCGTCCGCGCCAGCGAGAAACGCGTGGCCCGCGTGATGCGCGAGGAGGGCCTCGAGGTCGTCTACAACAAGAGGCGCGCCCGGGGCTACAGCTCCTACGCCGGCGAGGTCTCCAAGGCGCCGGAGAACCTCGTGAACAGGAATTTCCACGCCGACGAGCCCAACCGGCTGTGGCTCACCGACATCACCGAGTTCAGGCTCCCGGGCGGCGAGAAGGTCTACCTGAGCCCGGTCATCGACTGCTTCGACGGGATGCCCGTCGCCTGGTCGATCGGGCTGCACCCCGACAAGCGCCTCGCGAACTCGAGCCTGCTCAAGGCCTGCGCGGCCAGGCCGGCGGGCGCCCGCACGACGATCCACTCGGACCGCGGCGGCCACTACCGCTGGCCGGAGTGGATCGGGATCTGCGAGGAGAACGGGCTGGCCAGGAGCATGTCCGCGAAGGGCTGCAGCCCGGACAACTCGGCCTGCGAGGGCTTCTTCGGCCGTCTCAAGAACGAGTTCTTCCACTACAGGGACTGGGAGGGCGTGACGGCCGGGGAGTTCATGGGCAGGCTCGAGGCCTACCTCGTGTACTATCGGGACGGGCGCATCAAGAAGTCCCTCGAGTGGCTCAGCCCGATGGAGTACCGCAGGAAGCTTGGATACGCCTAGGCGCGGTCCAAGAAATCGTCCGCACCCCC
>NZ_JAMOKO010000041.1 GCF_023656745.1 Collinsella sp. BG-O-102 | reverse complement strand
TGAACTGCCTCCCATTTCTTGGACATGAGAAATGGGAGGCTTTTTATGCGTGTCGACTTGAGGGTGAAGCACGACATCGAGGCCAGGAAGGCGGCGATCGGGCTCTTCGAGCGAGGCCACGGCTCCGAGTCGGCGGCGAAGGCGCTGTCGGTCCCGCGCGACACCGTGAGACAATGGCTCTACGTATACCGGTCGTTCGGAAGCGAGGTGCTGCTATCCATGGACGGCAAGCAGGCCAGGTACACATACGAGCAGAAGGTCGCCGCCGCCTCGGCCGTGGTCGACGGCGGCATGAGCAAGCGGGACGCCATGGAGGCGTTCGGGGTCATGTCCTTGGCGCCGCTCAAGAGATGGTGCGCGCTCTACCGCGAGGGCGGCGCCGAGGCGCTCAGGCCCAGGCCCAAGGGCCGGCCGAGCGGTTCCAAGGCGAGGCCGCGGACCCGCGAGGAGGAGCTCGAGGAGCGCTGCCGAAGGCTCGAGACCGAGGTGGCCTACCTAAAAAAATTGCGTGCCCTGGTCGGGAGGGACGGGCTCTGACCAGGGCGAAGGTCGAGGCCGTGAGGGTCCTGCGCGAAGAGGGGCACGGGCTGGGGCGCCTGCTGGAGTGCGCCGGCATGGCCCGGTCCAGCTACTACTACGCGCTGTCGCACCCGAAGGCTCCCACCAGGCCCGAGCTCTGGGAGGCCGCCGCCGAGATATTCTCGCGCACCGCCAACGGGTGCGGCCACAGGCAGATCGCCATGTGCCTGCGCGCCGAGCAGGGCGTGCGCATAGCCGACAAGACGACGCTGAAGATGATGCGCGAGATGGGCATCAGCTGCGGGATCCGCCGCGAGACCGACTACCACAGGTACAACTCGTACAGGGGCAAGGTCGGAAAGACCTTCGAGAACGTCATCGGCAGGGACTTCGCCGCCGGCGGGCCGTGGGAGAAGATGGGCACCGACGTCACCGAGTTCAAGCAGCCCTGGGGCAAGGCCTACTTCGCGCCGGTCTACGATTTCGGCAGCAAGGAGATCGTCGCCTGGTCCACGTCGCTGCATCCCAACATGGCCCAGCAGCACGAGCTGCTCGACCAGCTCGTGTCCAAGATGCCCGAGGGCTCCAGGCCGGTCCTGCACTCGGACATGGGCTGGCAGTACCAGCAGGCCGGGTGGTGCAAGCGGTTGGAGGAGGCCGGCGTGGTGCAGAGCATGTCCCGGAAGGGCAACTGCATCGACAACGGCGCGACGGAGCAGGTGTTCGGCCATATGAAGGACGAGTTCTTTCGCGGAAGGACGTGGCCGGACTTCGAGTCCTTCAAGGCGGACCTCGACGACTTCGTGGTCCATTGGAACACGAGGAGGCGCCAGGTTAAACTGAAGGGACTGACCCCGGAGGAGTTCCGGAGACAGTCCCTTGCGGCGTAGTTCTTATTTAAGCCGTCCAAGTTTTGGGGTGCAGTTCA
>NZ_JAMOKO010000040.1 GCF_023656745.1 Collinsella sp. BG-O-102 | reverse complement strand
GATCGCGTCGGAAATGTTGGTGTAAGCGCGCCGACGGCTGACCGCCAAACGCAAGCGGCCCCTGTCCTAGAATCTGGAATTGCTACATAACACAGGTTCTGGGAAAGGACAGGGACCGCTATGGAGATATTAGCAGACGCGATGCCGGATAAGGCCGCCATCCCGAGGTCGACCGACGGGATGGTCGACATCCAGTCGCTGCTCAGGCTGCTCGCCGAGCAGGTGGTCAACGCCATCATGGACGAGGAGGCCGACCAGCTCTGCGGCGATGGGGCCAACAGCAGGAACGGCTACCGCAACCGCACGCTCGAGACGTGCGTGGGCACGCTCAACCTGAGAATCCCCAAGCTCAGGACGGGCAGCTTCTTCCCCGAGGACGTCCTCGAGCGCTACCAGCGCGTCGACCGCGCGCTCGTCGCGGCGGTGGCCGAGATGTACGCCACCGGCACCAGCACCAGGAAGGTGCAGAGGATAGCCGAGAAGATGGGCATCGAGAGGCTCGGCAGGGACCGAGTGAGCGCGATCGCCGCGACCCTCGACGCCGAGATAGCCGACCTCGCGGAGGGGCCGCTCGATGCGCGCGCGATACCCTACATCTGGCTCGACGCGACCTACGTCAAGTGCCGCCGCGGGGGCCGCGTGGCTTCGACCGCGGTGGTCACGGCGATAGGCTGCGACGAGTCCGGCTGGAGGCGGGTGCTGGGGGTGTCCGTGGTGGACACGGAGTCCTACGAATCGTGGCTCGGTTTCCTGCGGAAGCTGCGCGACCGCGGCGCGACCGGCACCGAGCTCGTCGTATCCGATGCCCACGGGGGCCTGGTCAGGGCCGTAGGCGAGGTCTTCCAGGGGGCGGCCTGGCAGCGATGCGCCGTGCACCTGATGCGCGACTGCATGCGCGAGGCCGGCTCCTGGCAGCTGAGGCGCCGCGTGGGGCGCATCGTCTCCTCGGTCTTCCGCGCCAGGGACGCCGCCACCGCCGTGGCCATGTACCACGCGGCGTGCGAGATGCTGGAGGGGTGCTGCCCGAGGGCGGCGAGGGTGCTCGAGGAGGCGGAGCCCGACGCGCTCGCGTACCTGGACTTCCCGCCGTCGCACTGGAAGCGCCTGCGCACCAACAACGTGCAGGAGCGCGCCAACAGGGAAATCAAGCGCCGCTCGCGCGTGGTGCAGGTCTTCCCGTCGGAGAGTTCGCTGCTCAGGCTCGTGGGCGCCGTCATGTGCGACCAGGCCGAGACATGGTCCGGCTCGCGCTACTTCTCGGAGAGGAAGATGGCCGAGATGCATGACACCGCGTTCAGAATGGGTGCCGCGGGCGAGCACGACTGGGCGGAGCTGGAGAAGGCGGCCAGGAAGATGATCGAATCAAGCCTGGAACTTGCCGACAGCGTGGAGGCGGCCTAGGATATCAACTGATTCCGGATATCGGACACAGGGGCCGCAAGGGCCCTTACACCAACTTTCTCGACACTACCAC
>NZ_JAMOKO010000004.1 GCF_023656745.1 Collinsella sp. BG-O-102 | reverse complement strand
GCCGACCTTGCGCCTGAGCTCCATGTTGGTCATGCCGTCGTAGCCCGCCGAGACCCAGCGGTAGATGGTCGACGGCGACAGGTCCACCGGGCCGCCGTTGCGCGCCGCCATCTGCTCGGGCGACAGCCCCCGGCGCAGGCAGTCCCTTATCGCCTCCAGCCTGGCCGCCGCGGCGGGCTCGTCGGCGTCTATCCCGCGCCTGGACGAGACGAGGACCGAGTCGGCGCACAGCTGCGCGGCCCGGGCCTCGTAGAAGACGTGGGGGCGGCGCTTGCAGCCGATCGCGCGGTACCGCCCGCACCCGTTGCAGCAGCGCGGCCACGCGGCCAGGCGCGGGCAGGCCGCCGACAGGTCGGCGGTGGCGTCCACGCGCTCGCCGCGCCTGGCCTTCGGCGCCGTCGCGAACCTGTGCGACGCCACCTCGGCGCTCACCGTCGAGGGCGACCTGCCCAGCTCCCTCGCGATCTCCCTGCACGACGCCCTGCGCTCCAGCATCCTCTGGACCGTGTCCCGCTCGTGCCTCGTGAGCCTTCCGTAGGCCCTCGGGACCGCCCTCGCGGAGCCACTCTTCTTCTTTCCGGACATGCCGTCCTCCGATCTCCCGGGGCCGACCGATCCGGCCCTCAGGGTATCGGGTTCCCACATTCATCCGTACATGTGCGGATGAATGTGGGAGGTGTTCGGATAAAGTCGATAATCAAGGTTTTCCAAATCCGCGAACGGTAGCAATTGGTCGGTAAATAGACTAATCTATCTCTAATTTACAAATAGAACTTCAGTCGCTCGGTGCAGTACACCTGACGGGAGATGAAAAGCGGCTCGCCGCTTGGAGCATAACGTCTATCGACAAACAGAAGCAGCGGAGAGTCAAGCTCCACGTTAAGGTATGCCGCCTCGAGCTCGCTCGCATAGCAGACCTCGAGCGTACGCGTGTTGGGACCCATCTTGATTCCCTGGCGATCGAGTACCGCCATCAGCGAATCCTCGAGGGACTCATGCTCCAAAAAAGAAAGCGCAGCGGAATAGCTATTGGTTTCCAGCATCGTGGGCTTGTCATCCACAAGGCGCAGACGACGACTACGCAATACCTTTTGGGTATCGTCTACGCCCAGGAACTTCGCGTCTCGCAGGCTTGGGAAGTCCCAGCCCATTGCGAGAACCCTGGTAGACGCCTGTTTTCCAGCAAGCTGGCACGAATGGGTAAAGCTCTCACGGTCGTCCGCGGCATACATCTGTGTGTCCGACGAAACGAACGTGCCCTTGCCGCGGGCCCTCTCAACAAGCCCAGCATCTTCCATTTCTTTAATTGCGGAGCGAACCGTTATTCGGCTCACGCCAAATTGCTCGATGAGCTCCGCCTCGGTCGGAAGCTTATCTCCCGGGCGGTACGTGCCGTTGGCGATCGAATCAGAGAGCGCACGAACAATCTGTTTGTACAGGGGGATAACGCTATTTGCTTCAACCATATCAACCATACCTTTGCAAGGAATCAGCAGCTTATAGATAGATGACTTATATTGTATTAGAACTTTTTAGGAGTCCATATATTTCCTAAATGATTCGGTAAACGGGGTGTTATTTCACTTTAGCGGGGTGCAGCGGCTACCCGCGGCATTCGTTATCAACCTAGCTAGGCTAGTCCACCCACATCGTCTCCAGTTCGCCGCAGAGCCGCGGCCCCATATGGGTATACTCTCGAGGATTCGACTCGATTCGCCCCCGCTGGGGCGTCAAAGGAGACTGCATATGCCCACCACCTCAACCGACCCGCGCGCTGCTGCTGCCGCGCTGCTGGTACCCGGTACCACCTGCCACGGCTTTGCCGTCGAGCGTTGCGAGACCGTGCCCGAGCTCGACTCGGACGCCTACGTGCTGCGCCACACCGCATCGGGCGCTCGCCTGCTGTACCTGGCGTGCGACGACGAAAACAAGGCCTTTGCCATTGGCTTTAAGACGCCGCCGGCCGATTCCACCGGCGTGTTCCATATTCTTGAGCACTCGGTGCTGTGCGGATCGGCCAAGTTCCCCGTCAAGGAGCCATTTGTCGACCTGATCAAGAGCTCCATGCAGACGTTCCTCAACGCCATGACCTACCCCGACAAAACCATCTACCCCGTCGCCACCACCAACGAGCAGGATCTGTACAACCTGATGGACGTGTACCTGGACGCGGTGTTCAACCCGGCCATCTACACCAAGCCCACCATTTTTGAGCAGGAGGGCTGGCACTACGAGCTGGACCTGCCGGAGGGCGCCGAGAGCGAGGGCGACGACAGCTCCGCGAGCCTGCGCAAGGGCACACTGCGCTATAACGGCGTGGTGTTCAACGAGATGAAGGGCGCGCTGTCCGACCCCATGAGCGTGCTGGACGACGCCGTCAACGCCGCGCTCTATCCCGACACCGCCTATGCGCACGAGAGCGGTGGCGACCCGCGCGCGATTCCCGCGCTCACCTACGAGCAGTTCCTGGACACGCACGCGCGCCACTACAATCCTTCCAACTCCTACATCACGCTCTACGGCGACCTGGACGTGGACCGCGCGCTGGCCTTTTTGGACGAGCGCTACCTGTCGCAGCCGAGCGCCGCGAGCCGCCGCATGGACGCTGCCGTTGCCGCCGGCGAGGACCCGTCTACGCTGGCGCCCAATCCGCTGGGCGTGCAGGAGCCTGTGACCTGCGAGTATAAGCGCGTCGAGATGGCCACTACGCCCGAGAACGCCCTGGTGGGCCTGGGCCTGGTGCTGGGCAGCGCGCTCGACCGCAAGCGCACGATCGCAGCAGATATCCTGTTCGAGGCGCTGCTGGGCTCCAACGAGGCACCGGTCAAGAAGGCCATTCTGGCCGCCGGCCTGGGCGGCAACGTGGTGAGCTACACCGCGGCCGAGTGCCTGCAGCCCTACGAGCTCATCATGCTGCAAAACGCACAGCCCGGCGTGGCGCGCGAGCTACGTCGCGTGTTCCAGGACGCCTGCCGCGACCTGTGTGAGCACGGCGTGGCGCGCGAGCGCCTGGAAGCCATCATCAGCAGCAACGAGTACGACCTGCGCCAGCGCGACTATGGCATCGCCGACGGCGTGGCCATTGCGTGCGACGCGCTGAGCACGTGGCTCTACGATGACGACGCCGCGACGCTGGCGCTCAAGTACGGCCCGGTGTACGAGGAGCTGCGCGGCGAGCTGGACGGCAGCTATTTTGAGGACCTGCTGCGCGAGCTCGTGCTGGAGAATGACCACATGGCGCTGGTCGAGCTGGTGCCGGTGGACGCTGCCGAGGGTGCGGAGGGCGCCGAAGCTGCCGAGCTGGCTGCCAAGCGCGACGCCATGACCGATGCCGAGCTGGCGGACGTGGTCGAGCGCACGGCCGCGCTGCGTGCCGCGCAGGAGGCGGAGGACACGCCCGAGGACAAGGCTACGCTGCCGCGCCTGCGCGTCTCCGACATTGGCGAGGCACGCCCCGAGCCGCCGCTCGTTGTGGACACGACCGCGCCCATCCCCTGCCTGCGTCACGGCATCCCCACCAACCGCCTGGCCTACGCCATGCAGTATTTCGACCTGAGCTGCGTCGCATTTGAGGACCTGCCCTACGTGACGCTGCTCTGCCGCCTGCTCAAGCAGCTGCCCACGCGCGAGCATTCGGCCGAGGAACTCGACAACCTGCTCGCCGGCAAGCTGGGCTTTTTGAGCTTTACGACCGAGGTCATGACCCAGCCCGACGTGGACGGCGTGCGCCCCTACCTGCTGGTGAGCGCCGGCGCCCTGTCCGAAAAGATCGACGCGCTGGCGAGCCTGCCGCGCGAGGTATGGTCGAGCACGCTGTTGCTCGATGCCGACGCCGACCGCGTGCGCGACGTGCTCACGCAGATTCGCATTGGGCTTGAGCAGGGCTTTATCAACAACGGACACTCGGCGGCGCTCGGTCGCGCGATGAGCTACAGCTCGCCTTCGGCCGTGGTGCGCGAGCAGCTCTCGGGCGTGGACTTCTACCTGTTTCTGCGCGATCTGCTCGACCACTTTGACGAGCGACTGGACGACCTGCGCGCCAAGCTTGCCGAGCTGGCAGGCCGCATCTTTGTGGCCGATGGCTGCATGGCGAGCTTTACCGGCAGCGACGAGGACTTTGACGCGTACTGGGCCGCCGCGGGTAACCTGGGGCTTGGCGCGGGCGACGGCACCGATGCCGGCCGCAACGCGCTCGTGGTGCCGGCGCCGCACGACCGTCACGAGGCCTTTGTCATCCCCAGCGACATCTGCTTTGCGGCAAGCGCGTGCGACCCGCGTCGCCTGGGCATTGACGTGACGGGCGCTTGGGCAGTGGCTGCCAACGCGCTCTCCTACGACTACCTGTGGAACGAGATCCGCGTGAAGGGCGGTGCGTACGGCTGCGGATTCCGCGCTGCCGGCGAGCGCCAGGCGGCGTTCTACACCTACCGCGACCCGGCGGTCGATCCTTCGATTGAGCGCGTGGCGCGCGCAGGCGCATGGCTCGGCAGCTTTGAGCCCGACGAGGCCGCCTTCGAGGGCTTTATCGTGAGCTGCGTGAGCGGCATGGACGCGCCCGTGAAGCCGTACGCGCTCACCAAGCGCCGCAATACGACCTACCTGGCTGGGCTCGATCCGCACGCACGCGAGGAGCGCCGCGCCCAGATGCTCGCGGCCACACCCGGTGAGCTTCGCTCGCTCGGCGCCGACGTGACGCGCATTGCAGCCGAGTCGCCAACGTGCGTCTTTGGCGGCCGAGACGTCATCGCCAAGAGCAACGCCGGCTTTAACGTCGTCGACCTGTTGGGCTAACGCACAAAGGTAGATTTTTGGGATATGCCTGAAAATCTACCTTTTCTTTTGCCGCTGCTTGGGCGGGGCAGCTCAGCCCATCCCACCAGTTTGTCCCGATCTGTAACGCCAAGGCGGCAATATTGGCTCCAGATGTTATAAATCGAGACGTTTTCGGATGATGCCGGCCCTTTGTCTCAATCTGTAACATCTAGGTCCGATTTTGCCGAGCTACTGTTACAGATCGAGACAAACCGCCGCGAACACCCGCTCTTCGTCAAAACCCACGAAGGTGTCCATGAACCGCCCCCTTTGCGATGGCTTATGTGGTGGTTTGGGTGTTTGCCCAGATAAAACCTGCCAAAATAAACCTGTCCCTTTTTGGTAGGTTTGCTAGAGGAGGTTGGGATGGACAAGGCCGAGTTGCGGAAGGCGGTGATTGCTCGGCGCGACGCTCTTGATTTGGATGTGCGGGCCGCGAAGTCTGCCGTTATCTGTGCGCGGCTTGTTGAGCTGTTGGATCACTTGGGTACCGCAGCGCCGCACACCGTTGCCGTCTATGCCGCGATGGGTTCCGAGGTCGACCCAGCCGCGTTTGCCGCTGCGGCCGCCAAACACGGCTGGCGCGTGGCCTATCCGTGCATGTTCTCGGCAACAGACGCCGCAGCTTGTGGCCAGCGCATGTGCATGCGGGCAGTTGCCGCCGACGATGCGTCCGCGGCGCCGTTTATCGCCCACCCCACGCGGGCCTTCGCGGCCACAGACATCGACAGCGGTCGCTTCCCTATCGTGCCTGCCGAGGCTCTCAACATGATTATCGTGCCGCTCGTAGCATTCGACCGCGCCGGCGCGCGCCTGGGCTACGGCGGCGGCTGCTATGACCGCTACCTGCCCATGCTCTCGTCCGCATGTCAAATCATCGGCATAGCCTTTGACGAGCAGCGTGTCGGCCACGTTCCCACCGACGCCCACGACCTGCCGCTACCCCACATCATCAGCGCCTGATCGCCGCTGTATCGCACCCGCAAGATGAGCGTGGAAAATCTCCCACTTTGAGCCCCCTTACGAGCCAAAAACGGGAGATTATCCACGCTCATTCAACAAGCGTCCAAAAATCCACGCTCGTGTGTCCGAAAATCCACGCTTAACCAATGCGCGTCCAGATTTCCACACTCGTCCGTCCGGATTTCCACGCTTGTGCGGCTCAACGCCCTGCAACCGCCTCAACACGCACGCGGCACGCCGGCAACCTTGAGTTTGCGATCGAGCTTTGCCGAATCCCTTAGATCATCCCAGCACAAGCGCACGATCTTACAGTTATCAAGTAGCGAAAGCCTCGACTCGCGCTGACGCTCATCAAATTGCGCCTTTGCGAGCTTGCCCTCCTCCGCCGCCTTCTCGTTTTTAACGAATCCGTCGAACTCACCGATAATCAGCCGGTCGCCCACGCGCCACAAGTAGTCAACGCGATATGGCCGTCCCGGCTCAACTGGGTCGAACAGCTCAACTTGCAGCTCCGGCGTCTGCCAGCCGCGCTCAATCATCAGCGCGCGTGCCTTGGACTCGCCACCGCTTTCCGACAGGCCATCGGCACACCGCGCAACCCTGCGCGCCGTCACAACACCGCGACGATTCAGGCCAAGCTTGTCGACCATCTCAACGAGATGCTCCTTTGACAACAGCCGCTCATGAAGCGCCGAGTCCGCAATGATCAGTCCCTCGACAAACGACGCATCGACCAGGCAATCCGCAATCGTCTGATCGATATCGGTCACGGCAATATCCATCTGGATTGCCCGCGTTTGACGAGCATAACGATGTCGAATCACCTGAGAGCCCGGCGTCGTCGATTGCGCCGGCGCCGCGGCGATATGGATGTGCTTCAAATTGGCATGCGAAACCGAAAGGCCATAGATAACAGCCGCCGTATAGGAGCAAAACGTCCAGTCGGGATGCTTTTGCGCAAGGGCCCGCACCCGGTGCAGATAACGCTGCCGAAACTTGAGCTCGGACCAATAATCCGGACGCGCATACAGCCCCGGCATGACCGCCTCTAGACTTCCCGCCGCCACCCGCCGCTCAATCTGCTTTGCCTCCGCCGCCGTGCGTGCGTACACGCAGCTCATCTGCTGTTCGCATGCTTTAATGTGGCTTGTAAGTCTTTGATTCGCCGTCATGTTTCCCATGTCGCCTCCCAACTCTTGGAACGGCGCAAACGTACCAGACGGTTTCATGCGAAGTCTGACCAAATGCTGTCCAGGCGCTGACCAAATGCTTGACGGTTTTGGACGTTTTAGGCTGATGACTTATATCTGCAGGTAGGGCGGTTGTCGAGAGGTCCCCGTCTCCACATTTTGAGGCCTTGGTCCATTGGATTATCAGAAAGAAAAACCCGTCGAGATTCAAGACTACGCCAAATGCGACTTTGCCTCTGCATGCACCGTCTCTTAGCCGAGCCATCGGCATCTACATGCCTAAAAAATGAGCGTGGATAATCTCCCGTTTTGAGCCTAGTTTTGAGCCAAAAGTGGGAGATTATCCACGCCCGATTTGTAAACGTCCGAAAATCCACGCTCGTGTGTCCGAAAATCCACGTTCGTCACGCCGCGAGCACAGCAACGGCCGCAGCAGCAACCACAGCTACAGCCGCAGCCTAGTGCTCCTCGCCGGCGCGGGCCAGGTCGTAGGGCGTGGTCTGGTAGACGTAGTAGTTGAGCCAGTTGGTGTAGAACAGCTGAGCCTGGCTGCGCCAGACGTTGCGCGGCTCGGCGGTGGGGTCGTCACCCGGGAAGTAATGCGCCGGCACCTGAGGGTTGAGTCCGCGCTTGACGTCGCGCTCGTACTCCAGGCGCAGCGTGTCGGTATCGTACTCGGGATGGCCAAAGACAAAGAAGCGGCGGCTATCGGTCGACTTGACGATGTACAGGCCCACCTCGTCGGACACGGCCACGACCTCAAGCTGCGGCTCGGCCTCCACGTCCTCGCGGCGCACATCGGTGTTGCGCGAATGCACGGCATAGAAACGGTCGTCAAAGCCGCGGACCAGCGGGCTTTGCGGCTTCACCAGATAATGCTCGAACACGCCGCTCGCCTTTGCCGGCAGGTCGTACTTCTGGATACCGTAATGATGGTACAGGCCGGCCTGCGCGCCCCAACAAATGTGCAGCGTAGAGTGCACGTGCGTGGTTGACCAATCCATGATCTGGCAGAGCTCGGGCCAGTAGTCGACCTCCTCGAACGGCATCTGCTCCACCGGCGCGCCCGTGATGATCAGGCCGTCGTAGTGGATGTCGCGGATGTCGTCGAACGTGCGGTAGAACGTCTCCAGGTGGCCGGCGCTCACGTGCGTGGCCTCGTGCGTCTTGGTGCGCAGCAGGTCCACCTCCACCTGCAGCGGCGTGTTGGAGAGCTTGCGCATGATCTGCGTCTCGGTGGCAATCTTGGTGGGCATGAGGTTGAGGATGAGCACGCGCAGCGGGCGGATGTCCTGGTGCAGCGCGCGGTACTCGGTCATGACAAAGATGTTCTCGCTCTCGAGCTGCGCGGCGGCAGGGAGGGCGTCGGGGATGCGAATGGGCATGGATGCTCCTTACGAGTCAGTTGCAGTTATGGTACAACGACCGGCCCCATCCGCGCGAGCGTATCGCCCCGAGACACCGCCAGTGGTTCAAAACAGCCAAAAGTAGAGATTAAGGCATGTCCCAAAATCTACGGCACTTTAGCCTAGCAAAGTAACAGCAGAACGCTACAATGGTTCGACGCGAAAAACTCGGCCGAAAGGATACATATATGTACCAGACGCGTAAGATCGGTGTGGTCGGCCAGGGCCACGTAGGAGCACATGTCGCCAACAGCCTACTTATGCAGGGCATTGCCGATGAGCTGTACCTGTGCGATATCAACGAGGCCAAGGTGACGTCCGAGGTCCAGGACTTGCGCGACTCCCTTTCGTTTGTTCCGTACAACACCAAGATCGTCAACTGCTACGACCACTACGAGGAGCTGGCCTGCTGCGACGTCATTGTCAACGCTGCCGGTAAGGTCGCGCTGGCCGCTGGCAACCGCGACGGCGAGCTGTTCTTTACCACCGACGCCGCCCGCACCTTTGCCAAGCGCATCGTCGACGCCGGCTTTGACGGCATCTTCGTGAGCATCTCCAACCCCTGCGACGTCGTGTGCACCGAGCTGTGGCACCTGACCGGCTACGATCCCAAGAAGATCATCGGCTCGGGCTGCGGCCTGGACTCCGCCCGCCTGCGCACCGAGATCTCCAAGAAGGTCGGCGTGAGCCCCAAGTCCATCGACGCCTACATGATCGGCGAGCACGGCTTTAGCCAGCTGGCTGCCTTTAAGGCCGCGACCATCGCCGGCAAGAGCCTCAACGAACTTCAGGCCGAGAACCCCGACAAGTATGCCTTCGACCACATGGAGATTGAGGAGCTCGCGCGCAAGGGCGGCTACGTAACCTACCAGGGCAAGCAGTGCACCGAGTACGCCGTCGCCAACTCCGCCGCGCGCGTCTGCGCCGCCGTGCTGCACAACGAGCACGCCGTGCTTTCGGCCTCTACGCTTATGACCGGCCAGTATGGCGAGGAGGGCATCTTTACCTCCCTGCCGTGCGTGATCGGTGCCGAGGGCGTCGAGGAAGTCTACACACTGGACCTGTCCGAGCACGAGCTCGAGGGCTTCCACAAGAGCTGCCAGCACATCCGCGACAACATCGCCCAGCTCGACTGGTGGGACGCCGAAGGCGTTGTCGGCAAGTAGACCGTCAATCGCCGCAATCTCGCGAATCTAAACGCGATACCAAGCGGGCCGCGCCGGAAATCCCCGGCGCGGCCCGCTTTTTTGACTCACGCAGTGCCCTTGCGAATCGAAGGTGAATACTTTTCCCGGTGCCTAGTACTGCTCGATGCCCATGTAGCGACGGACCTCGGGGCTGTGGTCGAACACCTTGCCGCGGGCGGCGCGCAGCTCGCAGCTCATCGCATAGAAGAAGATCGGCTCCAGGAACGAACGCACGCTGGCGGGCACCTCGCCCACGCCGTACTCGAGCGCATCGAGCACCATAACCGTATCGGTGTGCGTGTTGAGGAACGCAAGTGCACGCTCCTCCATGGGACGGCACTCGCCCGATCCGAGCTGTACAAAGTAGAACACGCCGGGCTCGGTGGCTTCGAACGGGCCGTGGAAGTACTCGCCGGAGTGGATATAGCAGCAGTGCTGCCACTGCATCTCCATGAGCGAGCAGATGGCCATAGCGTAGGTCTGGCTAAAGTTGGGGCCGGAACCCAGGATATAGAAGAACTCGTGCTGCTGGCAGAGCTCGGCAAAGCGATCGCCCAGCTCGGCGTTGACCTTCTCGCGGGCAGCGGGCAGCAGGGCATCCATCTGCTTAAGGCCGGCGTACATGTCGGCGAGTGCCTCGTAACCCTCCTGCTGGTCGAGCAGTTCGGCAGCGATCAGAGCGCCGATGCCCTGCGGCACCTCGGCCTGCGGCACGTCCTCGCCCCACGGATAGACCCAGGTAGTCCACTTGCCGTTATCGATCTTGGAGCCTTCGCAGTCGGTCATGGCCACGACCTCGGCGCCGGCTGCCAGCGCCATCTCGCAGCCGTCGACGACCTCCTGCGTGTTGCCGCTGTGGCTGCAGGCGATGACGAGCGACTTCTCGCCAAGACTCTTGGGAGCCATCAGGCAAAACTCGCGCGCCGTGTAGACCGTCGAGGTAAACGTGGTTGCCTCGCGCTTGAGCAGCTCGTTGGCCGGCATCAGGTCGATCATCGAACCGCCGCAGGCGATCCAAAAGACGTTCTCAATCTTGCCCTTGCGCTCGATAATTTCCTGAATCAGATCGTGTGCGTTCATGGTGATGCCCCTTCTTGTGTGGCGGTTTTGAACGACTACAACTCGTACCTGCGGTCGTTCTATGTTGTCCTATTTATAGCACGCACGACGACGCCCGTGAAGTCATTTCACCAAACTTGTTCTATATTGTTCTATCTGTGGACGTTAGATGTCGAACACGTAGCGCGAGCCCACGATCTTTTGGCGTCCGAGCAGCAGGGGCCGCTCGTCCTCATCGGTAAAGTATGCCTCCATATAAAAGAGCGGCTCGCCGACCGGCACCTCCAACAGCGAGGCCGACTGAGCATCGGCAAGCGCAATCTCCACAGTACAGGGGTCGGACTTGAGCGGCGCGCGGCCCGAATGCTCGGCAACGAGTGCAAAGATGGAATTGTCCGTGAGGTCCTTGTCGGCAAGCGTCTGCAGATAGGGATGGTCGGCCAGCACAAAGGCGTTGTTCTCGAGCATGACGGGCACGCCATCTGCCGTGCGCACGCGCTCGACAACGATGAGTTCGCAGCCGGGCTCCACCCCAAAAAACGCCGCGTCCTCGCGCGTCGCCGCAACCACCGTGCGCGACACCAGGCGTGCTCCGGCCACCATGTCGTTGGCAGCGCAACCCTCGGAAAAGCTCTGAACGTCACCCTTCTGGACAATTTTGCGCTTGAGCTTGGGCGCGCACACAAACGTGCCCCTCCCCTGCTGACGGCTGAGATACCCCGCGCGCGACAGTTCCTCGATAGCGCGGCGCACGGTGATGCGTCCCACGCCGTAGTACTTCGCGAGCTCCATCTCGGAAGGAATGCGCGAGCCGGATGCGTACACGCCACGCGCGATCTCGCCCTTTAGGTCATCCATAACCTGCTGGTACAGCGGCACGGCGGACACCTCAGTGCGCTCGGTTTTATCGTCGGATGCCATCGTTATGCTCCATTCCGTGCATGTTCGGACTCAAACTCTTCAATCGCCGCCATAAACTGCTCGCCAAAGGCGTCGGCCTTTTTCTCGCCGATGCCGTTGACCTGGATAAGCTCGTCGCGCGTCTGCGGGCGTAGGCGACATAGACCGCGCAAAGCCTTGTCGGAAAAGACCATGTACGGCGCCATCTCCAGCTCGGTCGAGATCTCCTTGCGCAGGGCACGCAGGCGCTCGAACAGCTCGGCATCGTCACCCACACGCGGGCGCTGATCCAGCTCGGCCTCCTCGCGCAGCAGATCCACCGCACGGCGGGCGCGGGCCGAGGCCTTGCGCTTGGACGCGCGACGCTTAACGGTAAAGGTGAACGCCTCGTCCTCGACCTCGCCGGCGTGCGGGCCCAGCCCCACGACCGGGTACTGCCCCTGCGAGGTAGCCAGATAACCGCGGCCGCACAGCTGGCCGATGATGTCCTTGATGCGCCCGACCGATTCGCTCGACAGCTCACCGTAGCCGTGGTCCTCGTCCAGATGCATCTGGCGAATGCGCTCGGTGTTGCCGCCGTGAAGCACGTCGGCGATGAGCGACTTGCCAAAGCGCATGGGTCGCGTGGCCACATAGCGCACGGCAGCGCGGGCCATATCGGTGACGTCCTCGACCTCGAACTGCGTAAGGCAGTTGCTGCAGTTGCCGCAGCCCTCGGCGTCGTCTGCGGTGCCGCCCGCAGCAGCCGCGACAGCATGCTCGGCCGCGGCCTCGTCGCCAAAGTAGCGCAGCATGTATTCGCGCAAGCAGCCGGTGGTATTGCAGTAGCCCTCCATCTGGCTGAGCAGGCGATATCGATTCTGGAGCGCCCACGCACGCTGCTCGTCGTCGAGTGCCTCATCGGCAGCATCGCCGCGATCGATCAGAAAGCGGCGCATGCGAAAATCATTGCCGTTCCACAGCAAGTGGCAGCTGGCCGGATCGCCATCGCGGCCGGCGCGGCCCGCCTCCTGGTAGTAGGCCTCGATGCTCTCGGGCACGTTGTTGTGGATCACGTAGCGCACGTTGGGCTTGTCGATGCCCATGCCAAAGGCGTTGGTGGCAACCATCACCTGGATATCGTCGTCGATAAAGGCGCGCTGGCTTTGGCGGCGGGCGTCGTTGCCCATGCCGGCATGGTAGCGGCCAACGCGAATGCCGCTGGGGCCCAGCGCCTCGGCAAGCTCGCCCGCCAGCGCATCGACCGTCTTGCGGGTCGAGCAATACACGATGCCGCTCTCTCCCGAATGCGCGATCACATAGTCGCGCACCCACGCGGCCTTGGCCTTGTCGCCCATCTCCTCGCAGCCAAAGTAGAGGTTCTTGCGATCGAAGCCCGTCACCACCGTCGCGGGGTTTTGCAGACCGAGCATCTGTTGAATATCCGTGCGCACACGCTCGGTCGCCGTAGCGGTAAAGGCCGCCACGATGGGGCGCTGCGGCAGGGAATCGATGAACTCGCGAATCTGCAGGTAGGCGGGGCGAAAATCCTGGCCCCATTGGCTCACGCAGTGCGCCTCGTCAATGGCCACGAGCGGCACGCCAATGCCGCCGTCCGCCGCGGCCTCCTGCGCAAAGGCTAAAAAGCGCGGCTCGAGCAGACGCTCGGGCGCCACGTACATAAGCTGGTAGCGGCCCTCGCGCGCCCGCTTGAGCACAGTGTTTTGCTGGGCCGGGGTAAGGCTGGAGTTGAGATAGCTGGGTCGCGCACCCGCCGCGAGCAACGCACGGGTCTGGTCCTCCATAAGCGACAGCAGCGGACTCACCACAAAGGTGATGCCGGGCAGCATGAGCGCGGGCACCTGGTAGCAAATGGACTTGCCGGCGCCCGTGGGCATAACGCCCAGCGCATCGCGACCGGCAAGGATCGCATCGACCATGCGGTCCTGTCCTGGGCGAAACGAGGTGTAGCCAAAATAGGCGCCGAGCGTGTCGAGCGCCATCTGCTGCATGCTATCGGTCATGGTTTCCTAACGTTCAAGTCATCTGCCGCCGATTATACGCCGCCACGCGGACCGGTGCCGCGCCGCTGTCGGCCACGGGCGATGCAATCCGAAGGGAACGAGCGTGGATTTTTGGACACTTTCCGGATGAGCGTGGATAATCTCCCACTTTGAACCCGTCACCAAGCCAAAAACGGGAGATTATCCACGCTCATTCTGCGGGTAGTCGATGTTTTGGCAATGTCAGCGAAGCCCGCCAGAGCGAGCAAGGTGCCTTGAAACAAGGCAGCATTGACCTTCTGGTCATGCCGCCGAAGTTGAAAGGCAGATTGCCGCTCTGGCGGGCTTGCAGCGTCGGCTGATTACGCGGTTTGGTAAAACCGCGTAACTTACATCACCATGACGTAGCGGCTACCCACGTAGTACTGTTTGCCGAGCAAGACCGGCTCATCGTTGGGACCGGTAAAGCCGGCACGCAGGTTGAGCAGTGGATCGTGCGGGGCAATGCCCAGCTCGGCCGCCTGCTCGGCGTTAGCTCGAACGGCCTCGACCGTGCGGTAGCCAACCGAGACAATCGGCGTTCCGCCAACACGCTCGACCTCGGCAAAAATCGACTTGTCCTCAAGATCGGCCGTCAACAGCTCACGGTAGGCGTCAAACGGCACAAAGATGTTCTCCTCAAATATGGGCTCGCCGTCGGCCGTACGCACGCGCTTGATATGCAGCAGCAGCGCGTCCTTCTGCAAACCAAAGAACTCCATCTCGTTTTGGCGCGCCGGAACAATCTGGCGATCGACCACATGCGCACCGGCCTTCATGCCGTTGTTGGCACACAGCGCGGTAAACGTCTGCAGCGTCGAGGCGTGGAACTGGCGATTGATGTGCGGCGTGGAAACAAAGGTACCGCGGCCCTGCTGCTTAACCAGGTAGCCATCGGAGCACAACTCCTCGACGGCGCGACGCACCGTAATTCGGCTCACGTCGTACTGCTCGGCTAGCTCAAGCTCGGACGGAATACGCTCCTTGGGTGCATAAACACCTTTCTCGATCGCATCCTTGATCTCGTCATAAATCTGCTGGTAAAGCGGTGCATTTTTGGGCGCAGGCATATCTGATCACTCTTATCGAAATATCGAAATAACTAATACGTATATAACGTCTAGTTTCATATTATCTCATATTGATAAAACGATACACCATCCCTACCAAAAAGCGACAGCTTCATTTTGGTAGGTTTTATCTGGGCAAACGAAAGTCCCTCGAAAGCAACGGGGCTTTCGAGGGGCTCATGCGGAAGGGTTGCGCCGGGCCGGCAAAATGCCAATACCCTACTTGCCGTCGTCCTGCTGCAGGCTGTCCTGCTCGCTGAGGCGCGCCTGCCTGCTGGCCATGCGCGCGGGCTTGTCGGGATCGGGTACGGCCGTGGGCATGGGCTCGTCGACATGACCGCCCCACCAGCCGCCCACAAAGTTGAGCGTGTGGAACACATTGATCACGGCGCCGGGATCAATGTCGCACACCAGCTTGATAATGTCCTGGCTCTCGTAGGTCGAGACAACGGCGTGCAGCAGGTACATCTTTTCGCGGCTGTATCCGCCGATGACCTCGGCACAGCTAATGCCGTGCTGAAAATGGTCAACATAGGCGGTCATGACCTCGTCTGCCTTGCGCGTCGTGATCTGCAGCGTCACGCGGTCGTAGCGACGATAGAAACTGTCGATGGTCTTGGTCGAAATAAACTGGAACACGATGGAGTACGCCGCATTGTCCCAGCCAAACATAAAGCCAAAGATCGCCAGGATAAAGCAGTTGAAACCAAAGATGACACCCCAGATAGTCTTGCCCGTGTGATTGGAGACCCACAGCGCGATAAAGTCGGTGCCGCCGGTGGATGCGCCGGACTTTAGCGCGATGGCAGCGCCCAGACCCGAGACCACGCCGCCAAAAATGATGAGCATGATCTTGTCGCCCAAAAACGGAGCAAAGTGAAAGATGTTGAGGAACAGCGATGAGAGCACGACCTGCATCATCGAGAAGATGACGAAGCGCTTGCTGATGCCGCTCCAGCATAGGAGCGCCACGGGAATGTTGAGCGCAAGCATACCGAGCGAGATGTCGATGTGGACGCCGCCCAGCGAGGTAACGCGATCGAGTAGGACCGCGACGCCGGTGAGACCGCTCGGAAGCAGGTCGGCGGGTTGAATGAACGCCTGGATCAGAAATGTCTGGAGAACGGCAGAAATGGTGACCGCCACGGCGGTGATGGCGCGGCGGACGATGGTGAGGCGGCCGAGCACGAGCACGCGATCCGTGAGCTGTTCGATGGCGTTCGCCACGTAGGCTCCCTTCGAAGGCAGATGTAGTTGTGGGGCATGCCCGCGATTGTAGCATGGAGCGTGCGGGGGCGCTTCAATTCACCCTCTCTCGACAACCAAAACGGGACCAGCAACCCCCACGACCAAAGGGCTAAATTCCAAGTGAGTAGACTTTTTACGATCTGCCGAGCACACCCAAAACAGCCACCTCTGTGACCTGCGGTTTTACAAAGGAAGATATGCATTGTGCTCAGCCTGCGCCAAAAAGTCTACTCACTTAGCCCGAATCGAAGCCAAACGGATCAAAATCGAAACCAAATTGAGCCAGTCCACCGCAAAAAACGTTTGAACCTGTGCTTCTCGCGGCGGATTGACATTACAAAGCGGCCAAAATGTCGGTCAGATTATCGATAACGGCATCGGCTCGCGATTGGTCGAGGTTGACGCCCTCGTGCGGACGCAGTGCCAGGACGCGGGCGCCGGAGCGCTTGCCGGCCTCGATGCCCAAAGGCGAATCCTCGATAACCAGGCACTCGGTAGGCTCCACCTCCAGCGCCTCCATGGCACGCAGGTAGATCTCGGGGTCGGGCTTAAACGCACTGCACTCGTGACCGCTGATAGTGTAGTCCAGCACGTCGGCAATACCGGCAATCTCCACTAGCTCGTCGATCAGCTCGCGATAGGACGAGCTCGCGATGGCACACTTCACGCCGCGCTCGTGCAGCTCACGCATCACCGGCTCCGTCTGCTCGTTGAGAAGCTCGGCATACGGAACGGGGTGGTCCGGGCTGTAGACCTGCTTGTACTCCACGCGCAGGCGCTCGCGCAGCTCAACATCGTCGGGCACCAGCGCCTTCCAGATGGCGGGCTCGTTAGACCCCGAAAGATCGGGGATCTCGTCAAAGTGGAAGCCCTTCTCTTCCATAAATGCCACGCGGCGACGGTTGTAGAACCACTCGGTATCGACCAGCACGCCGTCCATGTCAAACAGCACTGCCTTGATCATACGCATCTCCTTTCGATAGCAAAAAAGGGGACGGGGCGCAAACCCCATCCCCTCTCAATCAACCCGTAAGGTCTACTTACTTGTGATTAGTAGGAAAGCTTCCACATGTAGCGACGCATGGTCAGCGGGTGCTGACGGGCCTCGGCGATCTGGTTGCCGTACTCGCGCATAACGGCGAGGTGCAGCAGCGGGTTGAAGTAGGTGACGACGCTCGCGGGCACGGCGTCAGCCAGGCCGTAGTCCTTGGAGTCGATCAGAGCGACCTTGGCGCCCATGCGCTCAAGGAAGGTGAGGGCGCGGGCGTCCATCGGACGGGTAGCGCCATCGGACATGAAGAAGACGTAGGGCTTACCCTCGGTGGAAACCTCGAACGGGCCGTGGAAGTACTCACCGGTGTTGTAGGCGGCGGCGTCGATCCACTGCATCTCGGTGAACAGGAAGGCGGCGTGAGAATAAGCCATCTTCTCGGAGGCACCGGAAGCCATGAAGTAGATCATCTTGTCGTCCTTGAAGTCCTCGGCGAACTTCTTGGCGAGCTTCTTGCAGGACTGAGCAGCGTTCTCGCAGAGCTCGAAGACGTTGGTGAGGCCGGTGATCATGTCCTCGTAGTGGTCATAGCCCTCGGTCTGCTGAAGGATCTCGACAGCAAGAGCGATGGCGTAGCCGGGCTTCTCGCACTTGGCAGCGAAGTTGGCGTGGAAGCCGTGAACGATGACGTAGTCAGCGTCGACGGTCAGAGCGGAGCCAGCCTTGTTGGTGAGGGAGACGACCGGGCAGTTGTGCTTCTTGGCGGTCTTGTTGGCCTCGACGGTCTCGGGCGTGGAGCCACCGAGGGAGCAGGTGATCACGAAGGTGTGCTCGTTGACCCAGGAAGGCGTGTCGTAGTTGAACTCGTTAGCGGTGAAGATCTGAACGTTCAGCTTGTCCGTGTTGTTGGCCAGGAAGTACTTGGCGGGGTAAAGGTCGGACATGGAAGCACCGCAGCCGACGAAGGCGACGCTGTGAATCTCGTGGTTGGACAGGACGTCAGCGACGATCTGCTTAGGGAGGTTAAGGTCGATCTCGTACATCTGACACATTCCTTTCAATTTTTGCGGCGCCACATTGCCGGGCGCTCGCAGGGTTACCGTGGTTTGGGCCGAGTCGCCGGCCCGTTGAGGATGCGACAAAGGGACTGTCCCATTGTCGCATTTTGGGGATGGAAGCCTGCCTGGGGTATGGGATGCCAGGCAGGCCCCCGGGGGAAAGCGGTTAGGCGCTTAGTCGCGACTAAGCCAGGATGCCGACCGCGGAGAGGGCGATGCCGCCCACAATGGCGATCACGAGAAGCCAACCGGTGTTGACGTTCTTCTTGATGAGCCAGTACATAAGGCCAGTGAGGCCAAGGGAAATCATCTGGGGCATCATGCCATCCAGGATGTCCTGGATAACGACGGTGCCGTCAGCGAACTGCAGCGGGGTGGTGGCGCCGATCAGCGTGGCGATCATGCCGCCCACGGACATAAGACCCACGATGCCGCAGACATACATGAGCTTCTCCATGAGGTCGCCGCCCTGAAGCTTGCTCAGGTACTCGTGGCCGCCCTGATAGCCCATCTTGGCTGCGAACCAAGTAATCAGCACGGAGGGGACGATGGAGATGAGAAGGGCCAGGATCGGGCCCATGATGGAGCCCTGCTGAGCCAGCTGAACGCCCAAGCCAAAGGCGATAACGCGGATGGTGCCCTGGAAGAAGGAGTCACCGATGCCGGAAAGCGGGCCCATAAGGGAGGTCTTGACCGCGTTAATCGAATCGGGGTTGAAGTTCTCGGGATCCTTGGCGTACTCCTCCTCCATGGAGGCGGCGAGGCCCAGGATGAAAGCGCTCGTCTGCGGGGTGCAGTTGTAGAACGCCATGTGACGGTGGTAAGCCTCTTTCTTAGCAGCAAGCTGCTTGGGGTCGGACTCGTCCGGATAGAGGCGATCGAGCGTGGGAACCATACCGTAGAGGAAGCCCATGTTCATCTGACGCTCGTAGTTCCAAGAGGCCTGGATGGCCCAGGAGCGCCAGAAGAACTGGCTGACCTTCTTGTTCAGGGACACGTCCTTGGTTGCGGTTGCCATAGTGTGTTCCTCCTTAGTCTTCGTCGTCTTCGAGCGGATCGTAGTCGGAATCGACACCGGCGACTGCATGGGAACCATTGAACTTGAAGCCCATGAAGACGACAGCCAGGCACACGCCGATCAGAGCGACCGCGATGACGGACAGGTTGAGGTAAGCGGCGAGCAGGAAACCGATGAACAGGAACGGAGTCATACCCTTCTTGATCATCATGGTGAGCAGCAGGGCCAAGCCGTAGGCGGTCATGATCTTGGTCGAAACGTTAAGACCAGTGGACAGCCACTCGGGAACCATGTTGACGATGGCCTGAACCAGGTCGGTGCCAACAAAGACGGCGAGGAAGATCGGCAGGAAGTACATGATGGCGTACAGACCGGAGCCGGCGCAGATGTGCATACGGTAGGCGGTCTTGAACTTTCCGTTATCGATCGCGCTATCTGCCACATGGGTGAGGGCGGCGATGATGGAACGGAATACGATGCCGAGGAGCTGACCCAGGACGGCGACCGGGATGGCGATCGTCATGGCGGTCTCGGCGGAAGCATCGGTCAGGCACGCAAAGGCAGCGGCCACGATGCCGCCCAGGACCATATCGGGCGGAACGGCGGCGCCGACCTGCACCAGGCCCATGGACACGAGCTCGACGGCGGCACCGACGGCAAGGCCGGTGGGCACATCGCCCAGCAGCAGACCGACGAGCGTAGCGCCAACGAGGGGCTGCTCGAAGTTAAGACGACCGAGCAGGCGGGAGTCCCACATGCAGAACACGCCGACGAGGCCGACGAGCACCGCACTGATGAACGTATTCATACCCTTCTCCTTTCAGTCAGGCAAAAGCCTGGTTGATTACAGCTTGGCGTCGATGTCGACGCTCTGATACGTAGGGGTCTGCTGGACGTAGAGCTTGATGCCCATGTCGAGCAGCTGGTTGACGTCGGCCTTCTGGGTGGCGTCGAGGAAGACGGAGCTGTCCTTGCCGCCAATCTGATCGGCACCGTCGTGGTTGGCGGTGGCGCCCAGGTTGATGGCGTCGAGCTTGTAGCCCTGGCAGAACTGCAGCATCTCGGCCGTGTTGCCAAAGACGAACATGACGCGCTCGCCGAGGGTGTTGAGCTTGTCCATCTTGGCGAGGGCACGCTCGACGGTGAAGACGTTCAGGCGCACGCCCTGGGGCTTGGCCAGCTTAAGAGCGCCCTTCTTGATGTCATCGTTGGCGGCAGCGTTGTCGACGACGATGATGCGCTCGGCCTGAACCTTGGTGGTCCAGGTAAAGACGACCTGGCCGTGCAGCAGACGGTAGTCAAGACGTGCGAGGACGATCTTGGCGGGACCGGAGCTGTGACGGGATGCCTTGGCCTTCTTGGCGGGAGCCGCGGCGGCCTCGACCGGTGCGTTGGGGTTGGTCAGACCGGTGCGGGCCTCGTTGATGAGGGCTGCGAGCTCGGCACCCTTGACGGGGACGGGGCTCATAGCAAGCGTGAGCGCCAGCGGGATGTTGAAACCGCTGACAACCGTGAACTTCGTGCCGTTCTTGGAAAGCTCGACCATGTTGTTGTTGACCGAGCTGCCGAGCATATCGGTCAGCACATAGACGGTGTCGTCCGCGTTGAACGTGGCGATCATGGCGTCCACCTTATTGGTGATGGGCTCCTTGTCATCACGAGCAAGCGACACGACGTGGACGTTCGACACGTCGCCGAGAACCATCTCGAGCGTGTCTTTGGCGCCTGCGGCCAGGCCGCCATGAGATGCGAGAATGATCTGATTCATCTTGCCTCCTCCTTTTCGTTATGGTCATTATAACGTCTTATACGTTGCGGATATTGCTAATTAGTATAAAGACCGTTCGCGGGTGAAAATCGACCGTTTGCGGGTTTAACGTACTCGAAACGTTGGTGCAGGACAGGTCGGCACTGTCTTGTCGGCACTCGATCAGACGTCTCGCCCATCCCCTATCGCACGAAGTACCAGGGGCTTTCCTGCACGGTGGGCTCCAGCGCGATGCCGGTGCGTTCCTTAAACAGATCCATGTCCTGCGATTTCTCCGTCCACCACGCGTTGGGCCTAAAGGTCATGCTCTCAACGACATGACCGACAAACACACTGTTGCGCAGCTTGGAGAAGTCGGTGTTCATGATCAGGATGGACGCGAGCACCAGCACGATGCCCAAGACTTTGATCGCGCCGGCGGGCTCGGCATAGACACCAATGCCCACCAGTACGGTGACGACCGTCTCGAAAGACATTACAACGGGAACTTTCGACGTCTCGAGCCCCATGGACAGACCCTGCATATATAAGATGTAAGCCACGGCTGTGGGGATGAGCCCAAAGCCAAGGAACAGCAGCAGCAGCTGTGGCGATATTGCCGCGGCGACATCCGGCCACGGAGCCGCGATAGTCGCCATAACCGCACCGCCAAAAACAAAGCCCCAAAACGTGACAGCCAGCGGGTGGACCGTCTTGGTTGCTATTCGGCTAAACACCGCGAGCGACGCACCACAAAGGCCTGCAATCACGCCCGACGTGACGCCCCAAACCGAAAAATGGAAACCGGAAAGGTCGCCATTGGTCACCGCAAGCACGCAGCCAACGATGTTAAAGACAATGGCAACGAGCTTGTTGGGGGTCACGTCCTCGCGATAAAGCACGCGGCCGAGCACGACGCCAAACACCGGCGAGGTGTAGAGCAGCACCGAGGCCGTGGACATGCCCACTTCGCCCATGCACTCGTAATAGCAGGTGTTGGCGGCGGCCAAACCGACGATACCGACAAGCGCGCAGGGAACAAGCTCTTTAGGGCTCGCCTTGAACAGGGCCAGCGGACCCTGAGCCACGGTAGACCCCTCACCCGGACGACAGCCCATAAACATCAGGACCGGCGCCAAGATAAGCGCTCCGACCAACAAGCGAAAGGCAGCCATGCTCTGGGACGAAACGCCCATGGCCGAGATGCCGTTTACAAAGATTCCGATGCTGCCCCACATAAGCGCGGCGACCAGCACCAGCACATAGCCCAGATTGCTTTTCTTCAACGCAGCCTCCTCGGTATTGTTTCCAATATGTTTCACACTACGTTATAGTCGTTATATACATTTTTCAAGACACAAATCGCCGAACGGAAAAATCTGCTCTACCTAGACATTGGGGACGTTCTTAAATGACTAGTCGTTGGGGACGCTCCTGAATGACTAGCCATTTAAGAACGTCCCCAACGACTAAAGCGCCGCTGGTTGAGCATAAATCAGCGAGCGGGCCGCATTTGAGCCAAGGTGCCGTGAAATGAAAAGGCGCTGACCTTCTGGTCGCGCCTTTGAAATTGAACGGCAGATTGGCCAAATGCCGGGTGCGCAGCGTCGGCCGGTCCGCCGTTCGGTAGAACGGCGGAACCAATATCCCCTAGTAGTCCAGCTTCCACATGTAGCGGCGCGTCATGTAGTCCTTGTGGGTGACTGCAGAGAGTGCACGCATGTACACGTTGTTGAGGATCGGGGCAAAGATCAGGTGGTTGAAGTACTCGCTCACGCTGTCCTTGATGTCGTTGAGGCCGAGCTCCTTGGCGTCGAGCTGATAGACGCGCTCGCCACCGTACTGGTTGACGAAGCGGATGCCGCGCTCGTCGTTGCAGCGGCTGCGACCGACGCTGATGAGCTGGAACAGCGAGGTGCGCTTGTCCAGGATCTCGAAAGGACCGTGGAAGAAGTCGCAGGTGTTGATGGTGCAGGAGTCGATCTGCAGCATCTCCTGCACGTTGCAGATGCTAAAGACGTAGGCGGCACCAAAGAGCGGACCCTGAGCCATGACGTTGATGCAGGGCTTGTCGGCGTTCTGCTCGGCCCACTTAGCAGCGAGCGGACGGGTGTACTCGACGGCCTTGCGATAGATGGGGTCGACCAAGTCGAACGCGGCCATAGCGGTCTCGTACTCGGCATAGCCCTCGGTCTGCTGCGTAAGCTCCATGGCGGTCATGGTCACGACGGCAGAGTTGGTGCGGCCCATGCAGGACTCGTCGACGGCCAGGCTGTCGTACTGGATCTTGTAGTCGCAGACCTCGGTGAGGCCGGACTCGTCAACATAGATTGCGATGGTGCTGGCGCCGTGGTCCTTGGCGACCTGGGCGGCGACGATGGTCTCCTTGGTGCCGCGCATGGACACGACGACGGCCAGGGTGTTCTCGTTGACGTAGGCCGGGGTGGCGTGCACGAACTCGTTGCTGGTGTAGCTGGAGCTCACGACCTGCGTGGCCTCGTGCTCCATAAAGTACTGGGCAGGATAGTTGCCGCCGTTGGATCCGCCGGCGCCAATCCACACGACGCGCTTGATGCCGCCCTTGTCTGCCTTGTCAGCCAAAACCTGGGAGACGACATCCTTAACCTGTTCCTGAGTAGTCATCGTGCATCAGCCTTTCTTCTCGTTTGATGCTCTCGATGGCATACAAGTTACATACATGTTTTGGTTATGTCGACTAGTTGTATGCTATATTTGTCATAGAAATATTGCTGATGCGGTTTTTGATAATTTGTTACCAGCGGTTTTGTTGTTGTATTGGATACATGCTTAATTAGATTCACATACAAGTTAGATACAGGTTGATCGCATGAACGCTTCGTCTAAGAAGAAACTGGCCCAATACGAGCGCTTGGCGGGTACGCTGCGTGACCGCATCGCCGCCGGCATCTACGCACGCGGAGACAAGCTGCCGTCCGAGATGGAACTCATGGACGAATCGGGGCTGTCGCGCAGCACCGTGCGCCATGCTCTTAAGGTGCTCGTCGATGAGGGTCTGGTTCGAACCGAGCGCGGGCGCGGCGCCTTTGTGGCCGACACGCCGGCGCTCCACGAGAACAACCTGGTGTTTTCGAGCTATACGGCGCAGGTCCAGGGTCAGGGCATGAAGCCCACCACGCGCACCGTGGACTCGGGCTTTGCCAAGGCGGCCGGCAGCATAGCTAAGTTCTTTGACGCCGCCGTGGGCAGCAAGCTCGTCAAACTTGTCCGTCTGCGCTACCTGGACGACGTGCCGCTGTGCCTGGAGACCACCTACCTGCCGCCAAGCTTCGAGACGCTCATCGATCGCGATATCAACGGTTCGCTCTACGCGACGCTGCGCCAAGAATTCCATCGCGCGCCGGCACAGGGGCATAAGACCTTTGAGGTGTGCTACGCCTCGCAAAACGAGGCGTTTTTGCTCAACGTCGAGCGCGGGCAGGCACTAATCCTGATCACCGACTACGTCTACGACACCGACGGCCGCCCGCTCCATGTCTCCAAGCGCATCCAACGCACCGACCGTGCCAAATACACCGAACCCATCGGCTAACCAACACCAAAACCACCACAAAGGGGACAGGCACCTTTGTGGTGGTTTTAGGCGAGGAGGTCGGGGAACCAGGTTGGCTTAGGTTGGTTAGGGACGCGCTCGGCCAGGACCAGCTCCATCCAGCACATGTCGTACCAGCGGCCGAACTTTTGGGCGCAGCGGTCGAAGGCGCCCACCAGGCGATATCCCATATGGGCATGGAAATCCTGGCTGTTGTGCGTCAGGTACTCGTCGTCCTTGTCGTGCGGCACGGCAATGAGCGCGCACATGTTGGTGATGCCCATCGCGATCAGACATTGCTTGAGCGCGTCGTGCAGCTTGCGGCCCAGCCCGCCGTGGCGCACATCGCGCGCCAGGTAGATCGATGTCTCGACCGACCAGTCGTACGCCTCGCGGCTGTTAAGCGAACTCACGTAGGCATAGCCTACCGGACGCCCGTCCAACTCCATCACCAAATATGGATAGCGCTTGAGCGTACGCTCGATGCGCCCAGCGAACTCCTCAACGCTCGGCACCTCGTATTCGCAGGTAATCGCCGTCTGGCGCACATACGGCTCATAGATGGCAAGCAACGCCGGCGCATCATCGGGCGTCGCCAGGCGAATCGTCGGCTCGGACATCTCGGTCATACAACCCTTCTCCCCAAAAGCAAAGGCCGCCCTGCGCCAAGCTCAGGCGCAGGGCGGCCCCTTGTCATTACATCAGGCTACAGGACAGCCGCCAACGCGTCGATATCCTCCTGCGTCGTGGCCCAGCTGGTGCAAAAGCGCACCACCGTGTGGGTCTCGTCGTACTTTTCCCAGTACTCGATCGAGGCATGCTCGCGAATGCGGGCCATGTCCTCGTTGGGCAGAATCACAAACTGCTGGTTGGTCGGCGTCTCCAAGAAGAACTGGTAGCCGCGCTCGTGCAGCACGCGACGCAGCGCCTGAGCGGTCTCAATCGCCTGGCGACCAATCTCAAAATACAGGCCATCGGTAAAAAGGGCCTCGAACTGCACACCCGTCAGGCGGCCCTTGGCAAGCAGCGCGCCGTGCTGCTTAATACGCGGAATGGGATGCGCCGGGGTGTGCATGCCGCAAAACACCACAGCCTCGCCGCACAGAGCGCCGCACTTGGTGCCGCCGATGTAGAACACGTCGCACAGCTGCGCCAGCTCGGGCAGGGTAATGTCGCACTCATCGGCCGCCAGCGCATAGGCCAGGCGGGCGCCATCCACAAACAGCGGAATCTCGCGCTTCTGGCACACTGCATGGATCGCCGCGAGCTCGGCCTTGGAGTACAGCGTGCCGTACTCGGTCGATAGACTCACGTACACGGCGCCCGGGAACACCGTGTGCTCGTAGCTCTCGTTTTCGTAGAACACCTGGATATAGTTCTCGAGGTCCTCGGCGTGCATCTTGCCCTCGTAGCCGGGGATGGTGAGCACCTTGTGGCCGCCAAACTCGATGGCGCCTGCCTCGTGACAGGCGACGTGGCCGGTCTCGGCAGCAACGACGCCCTCGTACGGCGCAAGCAACATGTCGATCACCGTCGCGTTGGCCTGCGTGCCGCCCACCAGAAAAAACACGTCGGCATCGGGGGCCTGACAGGCCTCGCGGATAAGTTGCTTGGCACGCTCGGTGTGCGCATCGGTACCGTAGCCGGGCTGCGGCTCCATATTGGTGTCGACAAGCGCCTGCAGCACCGCCGGATGTGCACCGTGGGAATAGTCGTTGTTAAACGCGAGCATGGCAATCCTCTCTTACCGGGTATCGGCCAGATGATTCAAACGGGGCTATTGTACGCCGTTGGGATAGGCGATGCGCGCGGCAAGGCACTCAAGTGCCAGTACCAGGGCAAAACCGCAGCTCACGTCACTCAAAAAGTGCGCTCCAATCACGATGCGCCCAAAGGCGACGAGCGCCGCGATCACAGCCGCCGCCCAAAAGATCACGCGGCGACGCGAAGGTTTTTCCTTAAAGGCTGCCGCGGGAAGCCCGGCGAGCATAAGGCCAATCGCCGCATGCGCCGTGTGTCCGCTCGCAAACGACTTGAACCCGTCCTTAATCACGCCGGCGGCGATATAGGCCCACTTGTCGGGGTTGCCGATCACCCACCACGGCTGAAAATTGAGCCCCGGCGTGACCTCGATCACGCGCATGCGCGGGCGCGACCATAACGGCTTAACAATGACGTTGAGGATGATGGCCTGAGCGACCCACACGGCCAGCACCATCAACGCCCAGCGCGTGAGCTCGTCGGGCTCGGTCGTGCGCGTAAAGCGATAGACGATGAGGTTGGCAGCAATGACCAGCACAAACGTCAGCACCAACTGAACCGCGATGAGTTTGCCGCCAACCCTCAGGGACGAAACGATCTCGTAGCCGGTCAGGCCAACGTTGACGAGGATGCCGAGCACGGCGAGCCACTTGCTCGTCTTGGAATCGGGTCGCGCCGAGCGCACGAGCATAACGCCCGCGATGCTCGCCGTCAGCTCGAACGGCAGCTCGCCGGCCGCCTCGATAAAGCGGCCGTACATGCTGCCGATGTTGAACAGCGCGCTCGAGATCTGATAATCGAAGAAGCTGCCCACGCCCAGACAAAGACACAGGACAACCGCGATAATGGCGACATCTTTCTTATAGATGTATCCGAACATGCTTTCCTCTCGATGGAACCAGATTGCCCAAATGGGGCGTTTGCAGCGTCGACTCGCTAGTCATCATCACTAGCACCCAGCTGCTGCAGCAGCATGAGCGCGGCCGCCACCGGGCCGGTGCCGTCGTTGGCATCGAGGCCGCGACCCAGGCCGCTGCCCGCGCCGGCGCCCGCCTTGTAGGGCACCGACAGCTTGCGGCTCTTGGGAAAGTTCACCGCGCCATAGCGGGTCTTAAGCTCAAAGGCCACCTTCTTGGGCACGTCGACGCCCAAAAACGTGATGCGTCCGCCGCTGAGCGTGACGCTCTCGAGCCCCAGGCGCTCGCCGCGAATGCGGATTCGCGCGCGATTGAACAGGTTGAGCCCCGCCAACGGAAGCTCGCCGTGCGCCGCCTCGGTCTCCTCCTGCACTTCGTCGATGCTCTCCAGGTCCTCAGCCGCCGCGAGCTTACGGTACACGAGCACGCGTTGGTCCACCGCCGGCATGTATTCCTCGGACAAAAAGTAGTCAGCCGGCAGGTTGATGCCCACGCTCGCTGCCTCCACGCCGGCATCGTCATCGCCGCGTGCCTCGGCCACGGCCTGTCCCAGCATCTGCGTAAACAGGTCGAAGCCCACGCTCGACAGGTTGCCGTGCTGCTCGGCGCCCATGAGCGAACCGGCGCCGCGGATCTCCAGGTCGCGCATGGCAATGCGCATGCCGCTGCCCAGGTCCTGGAACTCGGAAAGCGCGGTCAGGCGCGCCGTTGCTTCCTCAGTGAGCGGCAGCTCACCGGGGAACATAAAGTACGCGTATGCCTGCGTGGCCGAGCGGCCCACGCGGCCCTTAAGCTGGTAGAGCTGTGCCAGGCCCAGACGCTGCGAGTCCTCGATGATGAGCGTGTTGGCCGTTGCGTTGTCGATGCCGCTCTCCACGATGGTCGTGGCGATAAGCACGTCGATCTTCTTGGTCGCGAACTCGATCATCACGTCCTCGACCTCGCGCGGGCTCATCTTGCCGTGCGCCACGCCCACGCGCGCCTCGGGCGCGGCCTCGTGCACGCGCGCCACGGCGTCGTCGATGGTCTTGACGCGGTTGGACACGTAATACACCTGACCGCCGCGGCCCACCTCCAGGCGAATCGCCGCACTCACCACGTCGGGGTCGTACTCCCCCACGTGCACGATCACGGGGCGGCGTCCGGTCGGCGGCGTAGTGATCAGGCTCATGTCGCGCACGCCACTCGTGGCCATTTGCATGGTTCGCGGAATCGGCGTTGCCGAGAGCGTGAGCACGTCGATTTGCTCGCGCAGGTTTTTGAGCTGCTCCTTGTGCTGCACACCAAAGCGCTGCTCCTCGTCGATGATCACCATGCCCAGGTTCTTGGGGTTCACATCGGCAGAAAGCAAGCGGTGCGTGCCGATGAGCACATCAATCGTGCCCTCGGCAAACGCCTTGAGCGCGCGCTTTTGCTGCGCCGGGGTACGGAAGCGGCTGAGCACCTCGACCTCCAGGCCAAACGGGGCAAAGCGCTCAAAGAATGTCTCGTAGTGCTGTTGGGCCAGAATGGTCGTGGGGCAGAGCACCATGACCTGGCGGCCGGAGTCCACGCACTTAAACGCCGCGCGCAGGGCGACCTCGGTCTTGCCAAAGCCCACGTCGCCGCACAGCAGGCGGTCCATGGGCTTGGGCGCCTCCATGTCGGCCTTGATGTCGGCGATAGCCTCCAGCTGGTCGCGTGTCTCGTCGTAGGGGAAGCTCTCCTCCATCTCGATCTGCTCGGGCGTATCGGGCGGACAAGCGATACCGGTAATCGACGAGCGGCGCGTATACAGGTCAACCAGGTCAAACGCCAGCTTTTTGGCGTTCTTGCGCGCCTTGTTGGTGGCACGCGTCCAGTCGGCGGTGTTGAGCCTGGTCAGGCGCGGCTTGTCGCCGTCGGGGCCAACATAGCGCGTGATGCGGTCGACCTGCTCGAGCGGCACGTAGAGCTTGTCGCCATCGGCATATTCCAGCAAAAAGTAGTCGCGCTCCTTGCCGCCCACTTCTTGGCGCGCGATCTCGCTAAAGAGCGCGATGCCGTGAGTGGCGTGCACCACGTAGTCGCCCGGCTTAAACGGGAAGGTGATCTGCGTAATGTCCACCTTGCGGCGGCTGCGCGCGCGGTTGGCGTCCATGCGGGCGTTGAGGTCGGCGATCGAGAACACGGCCAGGTTGGCGTCGGGCACCACCACGCCCTGCGGCAGGGCAGCGTCCACAAAGGTCACGCGCCCGCGCGAGATCGTGGGCACGGCGGCGCCGGCGGCAGCCTGCGCGGCGCCCGCCTCGAGCGAGCGGGCGTTGAGCGCATCGGCGCGACGCTCGCGAATGGAAGCATGGGCCTCCTGGCGTGCGGCACGGTCGGCGGAATCCGCCGCTGCCACGCGCACGCGCTCGCCGATAGCGCCGGCGTTTTCGGGCGCCGCGGTCAGCGATTCCTCAAAGGTAATGCCCTCGTCGCCAAAGGTGAGTTCCATCGACTCGCGCGCACCGCGGTCGGGAATGGCAAACACGCAGGCATAGCGCTTGCCCACGACCTCCTGGATGCGCGTCATAAAACGGTTGTCCGAGCCTGCGATGGCAGGCTGCTCAATCTCGAGCTCGGCCGTCACCGCACCGCCGGCACGGATGAGGCTCACGTAGTTCAGGCGCTGCTGGGAACCAAAGTCGAGTTGCTGGGCACGCACGTACAGACCGTCCAGGCGATCGACCCCCGCCTCGCCGGCACGGGCCTCGATATCCTCGTAGGCGCGCAGGCAATCGTCGAACAGCGAGCGCGGCTCGGACAGCACCACGAGCGCCTTGCCGCTCACGTGCGACAGCGGGCTTACGGTCTGGCCGTACATCACCGGCAAAAAGCGATCGAGCTCAGGCGTGACGATGCGCGCATCCACCATCTCGAGCAATGCGGCCAGTTTGCTGTCGTCCTGGCTGGCACGATAGAGCGCCACATGCATGTTGTGGACGGCCTCGTCGGTAAGCGCCAGCTCACGGCAGGGGAAGATCTCGATGCTGTCTTCGTTGCCGATGGTCTGGCCCGTTGAGCTCACCATACGGCGGATGCGATCGATCTCGTCGCCGAAAAACTCAATGCGCACGGGCGCTTTTTCCTGCGCGGGGAACACCTCGACGGTGTCGCCGTGCACACGGAACAGGCCGGGCGCGTCGGCGGCACCGGCATTGGTGTAGCCCATGCCCACCAAGCGCTGTGGCACCTCGTCAAAAGGAATCTCCTCGCCCACCGCAAAAGTAGTGGACTCCCAGTAGCGGCTCTCGACTGGCGGCACGCAACGCAGCAGCGCACGGGCCGAGGCGACCATGATGCAGTTGTCCCCGCGCACGATGCGCCCGAGCGCCTCGCAGCGCTGGGCAACCACGGCATCGTCAGGCGCCTGCTCGCGCCACGGATAGTCCTTGCGCTCGGGAAAACGGCACACGTGCGCCAGGCCCACATAAGCAGCAAGGCTGCGCGCGGCGCGATCGGCCGCGTCCTCGCCGCTCACAATGTAGACCGTGGGGCGCGGACGGCGCGCAAACTGGGCTGCCGCCATAAGCGTGCGACCCGATTGCGACACGGCCAGCGTCACGTCCTCGCCGGCATCGAGTCCGGCCTCGACAGTCTGCAGCGCCTCGGCAGTGTAGAGCTGCGCGGCTATACGGTGAATGAGCATGCTGTTCCTCCGGCATTGCAACGCCAAAAGCCCGCCGGGGCAAGCTCGGCGGGTCGTACGTCAAAAATCATTGCCTGTCATGGTAGCGCATGGAGAGGACTCCTGCTCAAGCGTACGCCCAGCCCCGCAACAAAAACGCCAGATAGAACCGGGCTCATCGGCTTCGCCAAAATCTCCCCGTCACTTCGAACGCCGCAACCACGGAAGGTGCCCCAAGAAACGGCTATTCCTCAAAAAAGCTCGCAACGTTCAAGCGGCTCGTCCACTCGCCTATGGTGTTGGCAAAGCCGACGCGTGTGTACACGCCCGCGAAACGACCGCGATACAGGTACAGGCCTTCCATATTAGAAGCGGGCGCAAAACCAAGATCATCCACAAGTCCTTTGGGTGCCTCTCCTCGATGCGGCCCATTGACAAGCGTTCCGCGCAAGCAGGGAGTCTGATACTGCTGAGCATACTCCTGTACAATCGCCCCAGCGGCCGCAGCGCGAGCAAGCACCTGGGACCATTCCCGTTCCGTGGCATCCAAGCCGGCAACAACGCCAACCGCGTTGTAGCCGCCGCACGGCTTGACAATCCATCGATCCTTTTCGGCAAATCTCGACAACTGGGCGCTTTCGTCCAAAATCTCGGTATAGGGCACATGCTCCCGTACAAACGATTGCTCCTCCGGGCTCAACAAGGACTGACCGGCCCGAGACCACAGAAATGCAAATACGGTCTTAGTCGCACACGGCCACGTTCTAAAACCACCAACGATGCACGCGAGCCCTTCTTGAGCCGCCTCGATTAAGGCCGAGCGTCCGTCGCACGGCTTATCCCACAGCTCGCCGGTCACCGCGCGCCGCCAAACGCAATCAATAGGACCGGCGGCATCGCACAGCCGCCTAGCACCGCTCTCGTCTTCGCCAATCCGCAGGTCGCGCACATCCGCAAAGCGCGCGACTACACCCCGTCGCCTCATAAGGTCGACAAAATGAGCCGCATCTTCCAAGTCAATGCTTTCCGAATAGTCGACGATTGCCACCGAAGCGGGATATATCTTTGATTGTGGCGCATAGAGCCCCTCGTCAACGCGGGCCCCGTCGTCCGATCGTGCACCATCCTCGGTGCGGCGAGGATGGACCCGCTTCCACTCTGCATAGGTCTCAAACAATGCATCTATCCAGCTACCGCACAAGTCGTACTGCCGAAAGCCGGGATGGTCGGATGCAAATTCCTCAAAGGAGGGCGTCATCCGAACAGCCTGACTGACCGCATCGGTCACTACCATTCCGGCACTGCCGTCGGTATTGAGCTCGCAAAACGTATACGACCCGGTGTCCTCGTCAAGAAAGATATCGACACGCGCGAGGGGAATCTGACAGTCATAGCCGGCATCCATAGCGCACAGGTCAGCAAAAGCCGGATCCATGCGAAACCACGCACGCACGGAGGCATCGGAACAAAACGCCCGCGTCACCTTGTCCATAATGCCGTACATGCGCTCGGCGGCCTCCTTAAGAAGCGCCGTCATATCCTTGTCGAATATCTTTGGCGTCAGAGCCCAGGGCGCAGGATCACCATGGTAGAGCGCATGGGTTTGAGACAAGTATTCGTCGCCTTTGCGACGACCAGGCAGGTCGCCTTCGCGCGTGCGCACGATGCGTTCAAAATAATCTTCGAGCTCTCGCGTCTTCGATATTGCCACGTTACCCTCCATTGCTTGATTTTTTGCTCATGCTACGCCAGCACGCCGCGACTTCGGCGCGCTTGAATAAGCTTCTAAATTAGCAACACATTTTTGCATGAGGCAGCGGGAGGCAACATATACTCCAGCTCAAGCGCACGCCCAGCCCCGCAACAAAAACGCCAGACAGACGAGCCACCTGGCGCTATCAGAGTGAGCTATACGCCGAGCCTAGTCGTAGACGCCCATTTTAAGCAGCGTGAAGGTCGGGGCGCCGTCACCCTGCGCGACGCGGACCGTGCAAGTCTCGGTACGGCCCATGGATGCATCCGCTTGAATTGCGGCGATGAACTGGTCCTTTGGCAGGCCGTAGGTGCTCTCGGGGATGTCGGAAGGAAGTAACATGCCGCCAGCACTGTAGACCTCATAGGTGAGCTCGTAGATGTTGTCGCCAAGGTCAGTCGCGCCCGTAACGATGGCACACGATGGGTTGTAATTTCCCTGGCCGTATTCCTGCTTCAGATACAAGTACCCGTCATGCGCTTCGGCCGAATCAGGAATCGCCTGCCCCTCCGGCGTTCTGTCATAAGTCATATCGGCATCGGAAAGCGTCAGACCCGTCAAGCGGTTGAGTTCCCTATTGATCACATCAGTCGCCACACGCTGGCTATTACCGTTGTCATAGTCGCCTTTCTCGATTCGATACGGCGCGTTGTCAATAAAATGGCACCAGATAAACTTAACCAGCTTGTATTTCTCGTCATCAGAAAGGCCGTCAGTCGAATCGAAGCCGCCCGTCTGATACCAGTCCCGATCGAAGTGCTCCTCCGTAAAGTTCGACAGGAACAGATTCGCGGCGGCATAGGTTGCCTGGTCATTGAGGTCGACTTTTACGCTGCTGCCCGTCTGCCCGGGCTCTTCCGGCTCCTCTTGCTCTTCGGCAGGCTTCTCCTTGGCGCTTCCCTTGTCCTTATGCTCGTCCGAACCCTCGTCGGACCCAAGTACCGTAATCTGCGATGAGTTGCCCTGCCCAAGCGGACCCAGTACGCCGGTCAGCGCCAAAGCGGAACCGCCGGCAACGAGCACGCCCGCCACGCACATGCCGGCAATCACCGCGCGCTTATGCGCTTTCTTTTGTACGGCACCCTGCACGGGAGGCATCCCTGCCGCCGGCATCGACGCGGTCTCGGCGGGCGCAGCAGCCGGAGAGGCCGTGCCCATGCGCGCCCCGCAGTTCGTGCAAAAATCGGTTCCGTCGGGCATCTCGGATCCACACTTGGTGCAAAACATATTCGGGCATCCCCTCACAACAAACGGTATCTGCCGCCATCATATTGAGCCTTCGCAGCCCAAATGTGTTGCGCAACATTGGTCGCCGTCTTCGGGTGCCGACAAAACGTGCCGGGCCCTACCCTGTCACACGCACGCTGGGGCAAAGGTCTGCCAGCGGGCACTCGTCGCACTTGGGCTTACGGGCATCGCAAATCTCGCGGCCAAAGGTGATCCACTGGTGATTGACCGACTCCCAATACTCGTGCGGCAAGATCTTGAGCAGATCTTGCTCGGTCTTGAGCGGCTCTTTGGCGTGCGTCTTGGGACTCAGCATCAGGCGGTGCGCGATGCGGTTGACATGCGTATCCACCGCGATGCCTTCCACGATGCCGTACCCCACGTTGAGCACGATGTTCGCTGTCTTGCGCCCCACGCCCGGCAGCTTTACAAGCTCCTTCATGTCGGCCGGTACCTCGCCGCCGTAGTCGGCAACGATCATCTGCGCGGCCTCCACGGCATGCTTGGCCTTACTCTTATAAAAGCCGAGCGACTTAATGGTGTCCGCCACGTCGGTCACACTTGCTCCGGCCATGGCCTCGGGCGTGGGCCACTGGGCAAACAATTGGGGCGTCACCTTGTTGACCTGCGCGTCGGTCGTCTGAGCCGAGAGCAGTACCGCGATGAGCAGCCTAAAGGGATTCTCGTGGTCCAAGAAGCACTCGACCGGGCCATAGCGACGGTTAAGGCGCTCGCACACCTCGATGGCGCGCTCGCGTTTGGCGGCATTGGTCTCGCGTGGCATATCGACTCCTCGGCTCGGCAAAAACATAACTTCACGGAAACGATTGTCCCACGTACGGGGACCTTACGCCTCCAAAAATGCGCCGGTCTGGCGTCCCCACAGGCTTGCGTACTCGCCGCCCGCCTCGACGAGCTGAGCATGCGTGCCGTCCTCGACAATCTCGCCGTCCGCCAGCACCACGATGCGGTCGAGCGCCGCCACGGTGGACAGGCGATGCGCCACCACAATGGAGGTGCGGCCGCGCATCAGGTTCTCGAGCGCCTCCTGCACCAGCGCCTCGGACTCACTGTCGAGGGCAGAGGTCGCCTCGTCGAGCACCAGAATCGGCGCGTCGGTGAGGATGGCACGGGCGATGGCCACGCGCTGGCGCTGGCCGCCCGAGAGCTTAACGCCCCGCTCGCCCACCATGGTATCAAAGCCATGGGGCAAGCGATCGATAAACTCGGTCGCGTTGGCCAGGCGCGCTGCCTCGCGAATCTGCTCGTCAGTGGCGTCGGGGCGGCCGTAGGCGATATTCTCGCGAATGGAGCGGTGGAACAGCAGCGCCTCCTGCGGCACGTAGGCAACCTGGCGGCGCAGGCTCTGCTGCGTGCAGCGCGAGACGTCCTGACCGTCCACGAGCACGCGGCCGCCCTGCACGTCGTCCAGGCGCAGCAACAGCTTGGTGAGCGTCGTCTTGCCCGAGCCCGATTTGCCCACCAGGCCCACGCGCTGGCCCGCCGCCACATGAAGCGTCAGGTCGTTGAACACGCTCTCGCCTGCCGCGGCGTCACGGTATGCAAAGCTCAAGTGCTCAAAATCAATCGCGCCCTCGGTCACTTTGAGCTCGGGGGCATTCGCGTCGTCCGCCACCAGACGCGGCTCGTCCAGCACGCGCGTCATCTCGGCCGCATCGCCCAGCGCACGGTTGATGCGCTGCATCATGGAGCTCACGTAGTTCAGACGCATAGTGAGGTTATACGTATAGGTAAAGATCATGACGAGCGTGCCGGCCGAGATGCCAAACCACGCGTTGCCGCCCGCGACGAACACACTCACCACGGCCATGGTAATGACGATAAGGCCCGAGGTCGTAAAGTTGCGCTGCATCATGGCGTGCATCGAAACCGTCTCGGCGTCGCGCGCGGCGCGGTCGGCGGCATCGAACAGGTCGCGCTCAAAGTCCTCGCGCCCACAGGTCTTGACGGCCAGGATGTTTGTGACCGCGTCGGACAGCACGCCCGACAGCTTGTTCTGCGCGGCGGACGTCGCGGCCGAAAGCGGCATGATGCGCTTATACATAAGCCAGACAAACGCGATGTAGACGACCATGATGCCCACCAGGATTACGGTAAACGTCGGCACCACCGGGGCAAGTGCTACCACCGTGCAGACAACCGAGGTGATGGTGGGAATGAGCGAATACACCGTCACGTCCACCAGACCCGTGTAGCCGCTCATAAAACGGCTCGTCTGGCTCACAAGCGATCCACCGAATCGGCTGGTGTGGAATGTCATGGATTGATTGGAGAGCGTGTCGAAGCACAAGCGCGCCAGGTGATAGTTGCCCGCAATCTCGAGCTTGTAGACGGTGTAGTCCTGCAGCTTGGAGAGGATCTGGCCTACCAGGTTAACGAGCACGAGCGCCAGGATATAGGGGCCGAAGACCTCAAACACCTGATCACCCGCCACGGGACCGGCTTGAACGCGGTCGACAATGAGGGCCATCACATAGGTATTGGCAAACGTCAGCAAAAAGATGTAGCCCGCCGACGAGAACACCGAGAGAAAGACAATCAGCGGCTGCGTGCGCGTGACACCCCAAAACCGCTGCAGCGTGCGGCGCACGGTGGAGCGGCTGAGCGGGCTGGTGCTTCTCTGAGACATGGGCTTCCTTTCGCGTCTGATAGGGCGAAACGCCATTGTTGCACATTGGAGCACGCTTCAGACAAGTGCGATACGAAAAGCGGTGGGGCACCCGCGTTTGTGCCGATGCCCCACCGTCTTGTTGCAATTAGTCCTCGTCTTCTTGGTCTGTGGGAAGGCCCGCGGGCGTGAGTCCCAAGATCTCATCGGCTTGGTCGGCGTCTTCCAGCGCGTCGATGTCCTTGAGCTTGCGCTCCATGACGTTGGTGCGCGTGGTAATGATGCCCTCGACCGTTTTGCCCGCGGTCTCGATCTGCTGCTGGGCGCGGCGCAGCGCCGCCTGATAACGCGGCAGCTCGGCCTTGACGGCGGAAAGCACGCGCAGCACGTCGTCGGTACGTTTTTGCAATTTAAACGTCTGGTAGCTCATCTGCAGGCTGTTGAGAATGG
The DNA here is from genome assembly GCF_023656745.1 of Collinsella sp. BG-O-102. Classification (GTDB taxonomy): domain Bacteria; phylum Actinomycetota; class Coriobacteriia; order Coriobacteriales; family Coriobacteriaceae; genus Collinsella. Next base: position 125,628 of record NZ_JAMOKO010000004.1, on the reverse strand, counting down.
CGGCCATGGTGCTGGGACCGGCAACGTTGACGTGATAGTCGCGGCCCAGAGTTTCGATAAGCCCGGGGCGGCTGACGATCTCGGCGTACAGTCCTTCAAACGGCACGAACATGATGCCAAAGTTGGTCGTTGCCGGCACACTCAGGTACTTTTCGCAGATGTCCTTGGCCTCGCGCTTGACCATGGTGTCGAGCGTCTTGCGCGCAGCCGCCACGGTCTCCGCATCGCCCGACTCCTGCGCGTCGAGCAAGTGCTCGTACGCGTCGCCCGGAAACTTGGAGTCAATCGGCAGCAGCACGGGGTCGCCCTCGTCCACCGGCAGCTTGACGGCAAACTCAACACGCTCCGAGGCTCCGGGCCTGGTGGCGACGTTTTCCAGATACTGGTCGGGTGTAAGGATGTCCGCCAGGATCGCGCCCAGCTGCACCTCGCCCAAAATGCCGCGCGCCTTGACGTTGCCCAGCACGCGCTTAAGGTCGCCCACGCCGGTGGCGATAGACTGCATGTCGCCCAGACCCTTGTACACGGCCTCGAGCTGGTCGCTCACTTGCTTAAACGATGCAGACAGACGGTCGTTGAGCGTACGGGAGAGTTTCTCGTCCACCGTCGCGCGCATCTGATCGAGCTGCATGTTGTTGTCCTTGCGGATGGCGCCCAGCTGTGCATCGACCGTCTCGCGCACCTTGTCCAGGCGGCGCTCGATGCCCTCGCGGTTGGCGCCAAGCTGTTGGGCCGTCTCGCGGCGCAGGTCATCCATACGGTCGCCGGCCTGCGAGAACTCGCGCGCAATGGTCAGGTAGCGCTGCTGCTCCACGGCCGCATCGGTTGTCTGCTGCTGCGCGATGGCATTTGCCGTGCGGCGGGTTTCTGCCAGCGCGACGTTGAGGGCATCGAGCGCGCTGTTGGCCTGCTCGAGCGCCGCGAGCGTCTCCGCGTCGTTGCCGCCACGCTCTCGCAACTCGGCACGAAGGCCTTTAAGCTGCAGGGCGCAAACCACAGCAACTCCCACCGCCACCAAGGCAATCACAACAAGCGCAATATCAATAGCAGACATAGACTCCGCCCAACAAACCCAATCGATCATCAATCAAAACTGCGATCAATCTTACCCCGCCACACGCACCGGGCGCCCGGCCCCTTCTTGGGCACCCCTCTCCTCCGCATATTCCATAATGCGGCGCGCCGTTTTCCTGCTCACCTTTGAGTCATCACCGGCTAAATATGCGTACACGTTTCCCTTATTCAGATTCAAATCGCGGCAGAGACCGTAGCGCGTTACACCCGATTCCTCTAGCGCTCCCAACGTTCTTTTTCGCATCAGGGCGTTGATTCTTCTGTCCGCCACTGGCTTTTCCTTCACCGCTCTATACGCACGCCAAACGTTGGCATAACGATTAGGAAGTTTGTCCTCGGCGCATAGAGATGCCAGGCTACCCGTTTGGGCGTACAAGGACAAAACGCCTCGGTAACCCTCTTCCATCCACGAACCCTCGGATAAACCCAGAACGTATTCGGCTTTACCCTGTGCCAAAGCGAGCAAAAACAGGGGCTCCGCCACGCGCGGCGCAACCGTCGTCGCTTGCTTAACCAGTTTTCTAAAACTGAGCGACTGCTGTCCGGATAGCTCTCGGCAATAGCCTTTTAAGAATCCCTCAAAGGTCAGATTCAACCGAGCACCTCCTTTTTGTATTGGCTGTATGCGCAGACCATCTCTTGATAACTCCGCTCCGAAGGCGACGACGCCAGCGCCTCGCCCTCGTCGAATATAAGCCGTTCGAGCAGTCCCCAATCAAGTCGGTCGACGAATGCCTGGCTATGAAGATCGATGATGTCGTTCGGACGACAGGCATAGAGCTTCATTACCGCCAGGTCCTCCAAGGATGGCGTAAAGTACCTGATAAAGCGCGCCCCAATATCCAAGGGAATCAAACGATCTTCGTAATTGAACGGCATCTGATTACAATATGCCACCGCCATACCATTCACCTCGGGGTATCGAGCTATGATCTCGCGGAGGCACCTATCTGCCTCAAACACATCAATGTCATGTGTAACCGAACGATTCGTCACATCGTTTAGCATGAAGGCGCTTCCTCCCACCAATACAACGTTCGGCCTGTCGTCTCTTGGACCTATTTCCAGCTCCGCCTCTTCGTCAATGCCCAAAAGAGTCTGCTCTAAATCCTGCTTATACATAGCAAATCCTATTATTATTTATCTTCAATAATACTATTCAGTCGCACGACAGGACCCACAGGATGCAAGAATTCTGCTCGTGGCGATAATTCGTACACCCTGGAAGTCCTAATGTGACAAACGCTAACTCTCCCAGCCGGCGCGGATGGTTGTTGCGACATCGCCTAGGCGCTGGCCCAGGGCCGCTAGATGCTGGAGCACCTCATTGGGCGAGGCACCGTTGAGAATGCACGTGAGGGCATATGAGGCCAAGAAGATTGCCGCAAGTCCTAACGGAATGAGCACGATCATCGCCAATGTGCGCAGGCGCTGGCCCACGCGGCGACGACGCGCACGACGCTTGTCGAACGCGAGCTCCTGCGCATATGAATCTTGCTGTACGGAATAGGCCTCTGGTGCCGATTCGCACCCGGGCACGGCTGCAGGTACAGCAGCGGGCACGACGTTTTGCACGGGCGCCTGGTTGGCAACCCCTTGCATTTGCATCTCTATAAGCCGCCGCTGCTGCCGCAGCATGCGCTCGGCTTGTTGCTGTGGGGTCTCAAGAAACAGGTCCATGTTGGCCTCCAAAATCGGAGCGTTCGACGCTTACGACCAGCATCCCGCACCGCCATGACCGCGACAACGCAATCGCCGGCAATAGCCACAAAGTTTCTTTTGCTCAAAAGCTGTCGAAAAGCTCAACAACTCCCCTACCAGCACTTTCTCTGAGCTTTTTTCGCCAGCAATCTTTTGGCCTTCCACCCTTACGCCAACTGACCAAAATCTAACCAAAAGCTTGACGAAAATTGTGGAGACCGGGACCCCACACAAAAAGTGCCGCCCCAAAGGGGCGGCACACAAACTTATTATCAGCTTTTCTGTAACGAGCATGCGACGACTCAACGCCGGAGCGCAGGGCGGGGAAACCTTTGCCTCGCGCGACCCTGCGAAGCCGTGAGCGAGAGGGAAAGGTTTCCCCGCCCTGCGCTCCGTGGTCGGTGGGGGCAGATTACATGCCCGAAAGACCGCGAGCAGCGGTGGCACACAAAAACGCCAAGACTAGAATCACGAGCGAACCGGCAATGTCGGCCACCACGCCCGTAAAACGACGCTCAAACAGCCAGCTCTCAAAGTGCGGGGCGACATTGCGCCAAACACGCCACAGCAAGATGCCCATGCCGATAACGCCCGGGATATTGAGCAACAAAATCTCGGAGCACAAGAGGCCGATCAGGTTGCCGGCGGCAAAGCCCGCATCGCCCTCGCAGTACTTGCGATAAATCATGTACAGCATGTACGCCACAAACGGCTGCAGGCACGCAGAGATAAACGCAACCACCATCGAGGGGTCTTGAGAAAAGACATCGGTGAGCTTATCCACACTCGTAGCATCCTTAGAGGCCAGGAACAGACCGATGACCACCACGGGCACCACGCCCAAGATAACCTCGACCATCGTAAACAGCTTGGCGGTCAGGTCCTCACTCGCCGAATTCAAATGGGGCGCCCACTCAGGATGAGCATGCGCGCCGACCTTCTTGTCCTTCTCGGCACGATCGGCCTTTTTGCCCTCAGGGACCCGACGACCAGGATCCTTGCGAGTCCCCGCCGCAGCAACCCGAGCCCGAGACTTCTTACCCATACAAAAACACCCCATCAGGTAGTAGATAAACTAAAAGTCGCTACCCAGTGTACCCCACCCATGAACGATGCCGTCCCAACCAGTCCCCCTACAAAAACGTGCCGCCCCAAAAGGGGCGGCACACAAACTTCTAATCAGCTTTTCAGTAACGAGCACGCGACGACCCAAAGCGGGCCGGGAGGGCGGGATTACCTTCCCTCAACGCGACCCTGCGAAGCCGTGAGCGGGGAGGGAAGGTAATCCCGCCCTCCCGGCCCAGCCCACGTTCGTATCGGCGCTAGTAGTTCACCACCTGCTCCTCAAAGTACGCCTTCGGGTGGTTACAAACCGGGCACACCTCGGGCGCCTCGGCACCAACATGCAGGTGCCCGCAGTTCAGGCACTTCCACACCTTCACGCCCTCGCGTTCAAACACCTCGCCCGACTCAATGCGCTCGACAAGCTTGTTGTAGCGCTCCTCGTGAGCCTGCTCGACAGCGCCGACGCCACGGAACTTTGCGGCGATCTCAGTAAAGCCCTCCTCCTCGGCGGTCTTGGCGAACTCGTCGTACATCGTGGTCCACTCGTAGTTCTCGCCCGCAGCGGCATCACGCAAGTTGTCCAGAGTGTCGGGAACGGCGCCGTCATGCAGATACTTAAACCACAGCTTGGCGTGCTCTGACTCGTTGCCTGCGGTCTCGGCAAATATATTCGAGATCTGAACGTAGCCGTCCTTCTTGGCCTTGGATGCATAGTAGCGATACTTAGTGTGCGCCTGGGACTCACCGGCAAAAGCGGTCTCGAGGTTCTTCTTGGTCTGAGAGTTCTCAAAATCCATAGGTGTACTTCCCTTCAACACATGCCGCCCGTAGGCTTCGAGCGACCTTGTCTTTAGGATGCCCTCATGTCGAAAATCTAAACCTTACAATCCTGTTTTTCAGATTCGGGTGGGCTACACGCTTAGCCAGCGGTCACCCTCCACACGGCAAAAGCCCTCACGCTCCAAGTCGGCCAAAATGCCTGCGACAAGATCGTGATCGACCGGCTCGCGGCCTGCCGCCGCCTCCATTTCGTTGACACCCGCCACCGCCTCGGCGAGTGTGATGCCCGCCGGCCGCCCATCGCGCGCCGCCAGCAGCATGCGCACAATATGAGCGCGCTTTTGGCGGCGCGAGCCCTCAAACTTGGACTGACGGCTATAGCTCGCCGAGCGCCTGGACGGATTGGGCAGCGTCTTCTTAAGATACGCGCCATAATCCAGCAGCGCGTAATACCATGCGCGCGGTGTGTCGGCATCGTCGAGCGGCACGGCAAAGGGAGCGATCTCATCCGCCGTCGCACCGGGAGCCGCCGGACAGGCGGCCTGAATCAGCGGCACCAGCTCGCGATCGGGAACGGCCGGCACATCGGGAAAGAAATGATGCAGAAAGACCGTGCGCACGTTGGTCTCCAGATACACACCCGGTAGATCGAACGCAAACGACCGGATGCCCTGCGCCGTCGCTGGGCCAATACCGGGCAGGGCGACCAGGTCGCGCGTCTCACGTGGAAACTCCCCACCCCAGTCTTCCATAACGCACTGAGCGGCTCTGTGAAGCGCCAGAGCACGCCGGTTGTAGCCCATCCCCTGCCAAGCGTCCAAAACATCGGAAGGCGCGGCCTGGGCAAGCGCCTGCACGGTCGGAAAGCGATCGAGCCACGCGGGCATACGCGTCTCCACGCGCGGCACCTGCGTTTGCTGCAGCATAACCTCGGAAAGCCAAATAATGTACGGGTCGCGCGTGCGGCGCCACGGAAGGTCGCGATAACGCAGGACCCCTTCCGAACGAATCATCGAACGAAAGGGGTCCTGAATCATGGCTATGCTCCTTATGCAGCGCTATTCCTCCCGGCAAGCGCACGCACAGGTGGCGTACTCGGGAAACGCGTCGCGGTCGGCGAACTTGGAATCGACGGCCGGGAACTGGCGGTGAGCGACGATATCGCCCAGCGAAACGGAATCGAGGTAGTCGCGCATCAGCGCTTGAGCTCCGGCCCACAGGGGATGATAACAGCACGTACCCATGCGTGCACAGTCGCCATCGGGCGCGGTGCAATCGTTCATGACCATGGGGCCCTGAACGGCCTCGACGACCTGGCGGATGGTGACATCGTCGGGGCTGACCTTAAGACGCATGCCGCCATGGACGCCACGCAGGCTCTCCACAATACCGGCCTGAACCAAACCATGCTGAATCGAACGGGCAAACGAATACGGGACATTGACCTCTTCGGCGGCGGTGCGAACAGAAAGCAGACGCTCCGGGTCCTCGGCAAGCATCGCGAGCATGCGAAGGGCGTAATCAGTCTTCCTCGATATGTCCATTTTTCCCCTTTCAAGGAATAGGAACAGCTCGAACGAGCTCCGGAGCCGAGCTTACGTCGAGACACCAATGACCGTATGGACGCCCAAATAGCAAAACGGGTGCCCACTGAATGCCGCGTTTGAAGCCTCTTGCATCAAAAACGGCCCATAGTGCAAATCAGTATAACCTAACCCCCTGCTTCGTTGAACAGGTGTTGCGCAACAAACGCTTTGTTTGAACACATGTCTCAAACGGAGCTTGTCCGGGAATTGGAAGGATTTTGTTTTGGGTGAAAGGGGCCGATGGGATCAAGGTCCTATCAAACGCAAAAAGCCACGTCCGAAGACGTGGCTTTAATTGCGTTGGCGGGAAGTACGGGGCTCGAACCCGCGACCTCCGACGTGACAGGCCGGCGCTCTAACCAAACTGAGCTAACTCCCCAGGCAGTCGTTCGCGTTTGTTTCCGCTCGCGTGCGCTGCGGGGATTAGTATACACAGAAGTCTGTCCGGTGCGCAACAACTTTTTTGAAAATATTTTTTGGGCCCTCCGGGAGGGTCTCCGGGGCCGGCTGGCGCGGGTTAAGTTTGCTGCTCTACAGTCCTGCGCAAGACGGAAAGCACATTAAGTGCTTTCCTTTGCGTGCGGAACTCGCGACAAACTTAACCCCCGCCCCCAGCCCCGGAGACCCTCCCTGCCGTCACATTATTCAACCAGTTTTGCAGGCGTGCGCCGCTGCGCGGCTAGCCCGCGTGCTCCTCGGCGGGGTTGGTCTGATGGATCTTGTTGAACTTCCGCCTTTGGCTCATAAAAAACGGGGGATGCGTTGTGCATCCCCCGTTTTTGTTGCGGTTACTCCAGGTCAATAAATTTGGTGCTCAGGATCTTGCCGTCCTTGACGAGCATTCTGGCCATGGTGGGGCCTCGGGTGCCTCTGGGGTAGCTGGCGCTACCGGGATTGAGGACCAGGCAGCGGCCTACTTGGGCTTCTTTGGTTACGTGGGTGTGACCGTTGATGGCTACGTCTACGGATCCCACCGGAAGGTCTTCGCGGTAGTGGGCTACGGCGAATTTGAGTCCTTCGTAGGTGAAGAGGGCCAGACGGTCTACATCGGGGCCGTAATCGCGGTAGTAGTCGTTGTTGCCCAGGACCGCTCGCACGGGGGCGATGGTGCATAGATGCTCGTAATCCATCTCGGACGTTAGGTCTCCGGCGTGGATGATCAGATCTGCGCCCTTGAGCTCGTCCAGAAGCGCGGGCGATAGATAGCCGTGGGTGTCCGAGATGATGTCGATGCGCTTGGCACTTGCACTGTTCATGGGATCCCTTCTGCAAAACCGATTCGACGTATATACAAAAAGCCCCACGGCTCCGCAGACAATTGGTCTACAGGGCTGCGGGGCCAGTGTGCTAGAGGCTCAGGGCCTTCTTGAGCGGCACAACGCGGCGGCGCGAGACCGGCACGCGTTCGTCGACGCCCGTAATGCCCAGTTGGATAGCGCCCGAGGGCACCGTCTCGACATCCGTGACGCACGCCAAGTTGACGATATAGCGGCGATGAACGCGAAAGAAGCCAAAGTCGCAAAGCTTGGCCTCGAACTGCGCCAACGAAGTCGTCGATAGAAAACGATCATCGACGGTATAGATACAGGAGTAATCGTCCTTGGCCATGATGAAGCGAATGTCATCCACGGGGATGAGGACCTTACGGCCGCCCTTTTCCACCGGAATGCGCTCGATGGTGGCTTTGCTGTCCGTGACGGGCTTGGCGTGCTGCATGACCTTCTCGATCGCGCGATCCAGGCGTGCCTCCTCAACCGGCTTCATGAGGTAATCGACGGCATCAACGTCGAACGCCTCGACGGCATGATCGCTATACGCGGTCACAAACACAATCGCCGGCGGATTCTTAAGCTTATGCAGTGCCTCGGCAAGCTGCAGGCCAGAAGCGCCGGGCATCGAGATATCGAGAAATACGACATCGACGCGGCTTTCCATCAACATCTCAATGGCGGAGCGGACGCTCGACGCCTCAGTGATCGTGCCGATCTTGCCCGTCTGCTCGAGCAAGAAGCGAAGTTCCGAACGGGCCGGGGCCTCATCATCCACAATCATCGCACGCAGCATAGGGATTAAACCTTTCGTCAACAAACTAGGCTGGGCATCCGCCGCTTGGCGTTGAGCCCATAGCATTTTATTCTACTCTTGAATGTCAAAGATGCTCTCTGACAAATCAAGATGCAGGAGCACTTTGGTGCCCTTGCCCGGCGCCGATTCGACGCGCGTATAAGTGTGCGGTCCATAAAAGCGATGGATGCGCTCAGAAATATTGTGCATGGCCACGCCGGCGCCGCCACCTTGCGGAGAGCTGGCATCGGGGCGGGCGGAGCGCTCATCAAACAGCCTGGCGGCGGTGCCCTCGTCCATGCCCACGCCGTTGTCGGCCACGGCAATCAGGATTGCGTCGTCGCCGTCTTGATGGACGGTCACATCGATCTGCAGGGCATCGCCATCGCCCATGCCATGCCGCACGGCGTTCTCGACAATGGGCTGGATTACAAAGGCCGGAACCAACGTGTCCTCGACATCCTCGGAGACATCGAAGGTCGCCAGTACGCGGTCCTCGCCAAAGCGCGCCTTCTCAAACGTCAGGTAGCGCTTGGTCTGGGCAACCTCGCGCGAGACCGGGATAAGCGACCCCGAGTTGTCGAGCGTGGCGCGATAGAACGAGGAGAACTCGCGCAGCAGCTCGCGGGCGCGCAGCGGGTCGGTACGCGTAAACGACGCGATGGTGTTGAGCGTGTTAAACAGAAAGTGCGGATTGATCTGCGCTTGCAGGGCACGAACCTCGGCACGGGCCGTGAGCTCCTTTTGCACCTCGAGCTCGTGGATGGCGAGCTGCGTGGACAGGATCTCGGCAAAGCCCGAGGCGAGCGCATACTGGGTACGGTCGACGGCGCGCGGGGTCTTGTAGTAGAACTTGAGCGTGCCGACGGTACGGTCGCCCACCTTGATGGGCGCGATGATGCCGGCGGGAACATGGTTGTGCGAGCCATCCGAACCCACCACGTCCACTACGCGGTTGAACGACTGCACGATGCCGTGCTCAATGACGTAGCGCGTGGCAAGCGTATGGATGGGCGAATCGGGCAGCAGCTTTTCCTCGAACTCGCCCGCGCAGGCCAGCACGTTGCTCTCATCGGTGATGGCAACGGTCATGGCACGTGTCTCGGGCAGGATACGCCGGCACACCAAAAGCGCCGATTCCTGCGTCAGACCGCCCTTAATGTCCTCGAGCATGGCCGAAGCAACCGAGAGTGTCTCCTCGGTGTACTGGGAGCGTACCGAATCGGGATTGAGCGTCAAATAGATAAAGATGCACAGGAAGATACACAGCAACGCACAGGCGATCACCGTGGCAATCGGCTCAATGCCAGTCGCCAGGGCAAAGATAAAGTACGCCAACACGCAAACGGCGCAGACAACGGCGATGATGCGAAAGATTGAAATTGAATTATCGCGCTGGGCGCGGCGGTCGATCATTCAGCCCCCTCCAGGATGCTAATCAGTTGTGCGTCGCGCCAAAGTTCGTCCATGATCTTGGGCCAGAAACTCTGAAAGCGCAGGTAGCTTGCGGCGTTTTGGCGGGCATAGGCCTTAGCCTCATCAATACCATGACGCCAGATGCGCAGATACCCCTCGTGCTCGCGGGTAAACATGCTGCGGACCATGGCAGTCTTGCGCACGCGGTCGTCGAGCTCGCGCGAGATCCACGGACCCGGATAGGGCATGAGTGATGCGGCCGTAACCGGAATGAGCTCCTTTTGGTGCGCAGCAAACGTCAGCTTGGCCCGCTCGTAGTACCAACGGTACACGTCCTGCATAAAGCGCGGCGAGCGCTTCTCGGACTCGGGCGGCAGGTGGCGCACGGTCCACTCGTTATCGAACCACACGTCATAGCCGAACATGCGCATGTTAAAGAGATAGTCCAGATCCTCGCCGCGGGTGATAAACGGGTCGAAGGCCACGCGCGTAAAGGCGCGGGCGTGCAGGGCCATCAGGCCACCGCACACGTAATTGGAGCGCGAGATGCGGGTGCCCGAGAGCGCCTTTTTCATCCAGCGATTGAACTCGATACGCTTGGTCCACCAGCGATGGCAAATGCCCGCTTTGTCCGTGGGAGCCAGCGGCGACCCGTCGCGATCGTAAAAGTATCCGCTCTTGACTAAAATCGGCAGGCCCTGACGCGTCTGTTGACCCAGTGCATAGGTCGCACGCTTCATAAAGTCGGCATCGATGACGGTCTCGTCGTCATCCAAAAACACAATCGCGTCGTGCCCCAGCACCGCCGCGCAGGCAAGACCCATGTTGCGGATGGCGCCGTAGCCGCGCAGGCTCACGCACTCGCCCGAGCCTTTGGGCGCAATCTGCGCCACGCGGTCGGCAACACGCGAAGCCTGAGTATTGGTAACGATGGTGACCTTAAGTGTGGGATGCGCATTAACGATTTCGTGCACGCGATGGGATACGTCGGCCGTGGCAGAAACCGGACAGACCACCAAGAGAATAATGCGCGGAATGTCGCGCACCTGTTCGAGCGAAGTCAGGCAGCGATCGAGTTCCGGGTTGGCGGCATTGAGCGACGTCGAATGATCGTAGGTGCCGGGAGCGTTTGCTTGGGTATCATCGCCCGCCCAATATGTTGGGATCACAACCGTGGCGTTCATACCTTTACCCTCCTTGCAACACAAAAAACGGGGCGCCGCCAAACACAGGCGACGCCCCGCGACCTAGCTGGTTCCATCATACCCACTTGGGCTAAACATTGTTCGGAAGTCAGAATGATTTATGCAGCTACTTCCAAAAGAGTACTGCAGATAGGCACAAATGCCGTACTGAGCCCGGTTGCCTTACGCCGCCGCCTGAGCCATGCGGGACAGACGGACCAGCAGCACAAAGCCAACAACCAGCAGAACGCCAATAGAAAGGACGCCCAGCGACGGGTTGCCGGTCAGGGAGGTGACGACCGACACCAGGAAGGTGCCCATAACGCTTGCGTAACGGCCAAAGATATCGAAGAAGCCGTAGTACTCGTTGGACTTTTCTTTGGGGATGCTGCGGCCAAAATAGCTGCGGCTGAGCGCCTGCACGCCACCCTGGAACAAGCCGACCAAAATAGCGAGCACCCAAAACTCAAAGGCGGTCTTCAAGAAAAACGCGGCAAAGAGCACGATGCCCATATAGGCGGCGACGGCCACCAAGATCATATTGAGTGTGCCCACGCGACCGGCGAGCTTGCCGTAGATGATGGCGGACGGGAAGGCCACAAACTGCGTAACGAGCAGAGCCAGGACCAACTGGGTCGAATCGATGCCCAAGGCCGATCCGTAGCTGGTTGCCATGGAAATGACCGTGTGCACACCGTCGATATAGAAGAAGAACGCGATCATGTAGACCAGCACGGTCTTGTTGTGGGCGATCTCGCGCATGGTGTGTCCGACCTCGGAGAACACGCCGCCCACGATGTGGCCGATGGTGTCCCGGGGACCGCGCTCGCGACCGTACTTTTGCTTATAGGTGCGAATGAGCGGCAGGGTAAAGATGAGCCACCAGGCACCGGTGATGACAAACGACAGACGCGTTGCCAGCATGGTGGGGACGCCAAGAGCGGGGCCACCCATGATAAGCGCCAGGCAGATGATGAACGGCACGGTGGAACCGATGTAGCCCCAGGCATAGCCCGAGCTGGACACGGCGTCCATGCGCTCGTCGGTGGTAATGTCGGGCAGCATAGCGTCGTAGAACGTCATGGAAGAGTTAAGGCCGATGGTGCACAGCACGTACACGGTCAAAAATGCCATGGCGGACATTGGGATAGCCTGCGCCAGGCAAAGAACCAGGCCCGTGAGGAAGAAGCCCAAGAAGAACTTGATCTTGTTGCCGGCGTAATCGGCAAGCGCGCCCAGAATGGGCATGAGCATGGCAATGACCAGCGAGGCAATCGTCTGCGCGTTGCCCCAGGCGACCACCAGGTCTGCCGAGGAAGCACCGGTATTGATGGCGTTAAAGTAGATGGGCACCACCGAGGTATTGAGCAGCACGAGGGCCGAGTTGCCCACATCGTACATAACCCAGTTACGCTCGAGCTTGGTGTATTTCATGGACAGGGCCCCTTCGTATTCGCCCGATATGCAGTTAGTTCATCGTACCCCAATTGTCCAGAGGCGCCGGTAAGGATTCGGCAAAGGGGCACGCACGAGCCCTACTCCTCGCGGTCGAACTCTTCGTCGGCGCCGAGCACGCGACCGCTGTAATTGACGTGGTTGGTCACGGCTTCCATATCGCCGGTCTCGATAAAGCGGGCGACGGTGAGCTCGTAATCGAGCAGTGCGCGGTCAAAGACCTCGGGGAAGCTCTCGGTCGAGGCTTCATCGGTAAAGGGGCTCTTCCATGCCAAGTGGCCCAGATTGCCGGTACGCTCGGGCAGCTCGGTCGTCACGCGGTGCGCAAGGCCGTCGAGCAGCGAATAATCGTGCACCAAGCCCTCAAGCAGGGCAATCGCGCGCGTCTTGGCCGAACCGGCGGGCTCGATAGTGCGGTAGAGCAGCTGCATGTCGGCTACGGCGCCGCCGTACTCTCCCACCGGGATATCGATGCCGTACACGCGTCCGGCAACATAGCTCATCAGCACACCGGCAACGCGATTGATGCGGTCGGTAGTGACGATCTCGCCCGCCGGCGGATAATCCTCGACCGTAGCCCCATCGCGCTTGAGCTGCAGCATCAGCACGTCCAGGTCGCTTTCGAGCACGGCATGAACTTGACTGCCCGAAGCCTCGAGCTCGGGATCGGACTCGACAATGCCAAACTGCTGCTCGTAGACAAAGGGGTGGGCATTGCGATCGAGCACATAGTGCGACAGCAGGCCCAGCGCAAAGGCACGACCCAGATTGGCATCGCGCGGCTGCAGGTGCGACACGCCGTCGCGCAGGCACGAGAACTGGCGCGACATGCGCGAGCGATGCATGACCTGAGCAAGTGACATACAGTCGGAAATGCGCGGCGTGAGCATGTGGAAGAAAAACGGGTCGGGACCTTGGTTTCCCAGGATAAAGGCGATGCGCTCCTCGTCGGACGTGATAACGCCCTGCGGAAGACGGTCGATGCTTTCCTCGCCAAACAGATGATGCGTAATGAGCGCGGGCATAATAATCCTTTCGATTTCATTCGATGCAATCCATTATGCCCACCGCACAGTCATGCCAAACCTGTAACGGCAAACGATGGCACACCGACCCTTACGCAAGCCCCAAGTGCGATTTGACCTCGGCAGCGCGACGGCGGGACACGGGCACCGTCGAGGTTACGCGATCGAGCCTGAGCTCCATCAGGCCCGTGGAGCCGATCTCGACATTGTGCACGTCTTCCAAATTAACCAGATAGCTGCGGTGGACACGGATAAAGCCCTCGGAGGCCAGGCGACGCTCGAGCGAGGAAATCGACTCATTGATCAGGTACGTCCCCTCGGCGCAGACGGCGTTGCAAAAATCGGCGCGCGCCTCAAAGTAGCAGACATCCGCCACGGGAATGAACACCTTTTTGCCCCCGCGATCCACCGTCAGTCGCAAAGGCTGGCGCGGAGCATGGACGACGCGGCGAGCGCCCAGGGCAGTCTCGATCTTGTCGAGCGCCTTTGACAAGCGGGCATCCTCGACCGGTTTAACGACGTAATCGACAGCATCGAGGTTATAGGCATCGGCCGCATACTCGGCAAATGCCGTCACAAACACCACGACCGGCGGCCTCTTTAGGTTTTGCAGGGTCTCGGCAAGCTCAATTCCCGAGCGCCCGGGCATCGTGATGTCTAAAAACAGCACGTCGGGCTTGTTCGACAGAATCAGCTCCACGGCTTCGGTGACATTGCCCGCCTCGGCAATCTGACCCACACGCGTATCCTTTTCCAACAGATAGCGTAGCTCAGCCCTAATTGGGGGCTCGTCATCAACCACCAGGATGTTCCAGCCTTCGGACATATGCGCTTCCCCTCTTTTTCTCTCAATCCAACAGCGTGCTACACCGTTAGCGGCGCCGGCTCATGCGGCTCGCCGTTCAGCTCGACGATGACCTGCGTTCCCACGCCCTCCCGGGACTTCACGCGCATGCCAGAATCTTCTCCGTAAAAGAAATGGATGCGCTGAAGCACGTTGAAGAGCGCCAGGCCGCAGCCTCGCTTGATGGAGCCGTCGGCGGTAATGCTCTCGGGCTCCTCTCGGCGATGCTGCTCAAACAGGTGCGCGCAGACTTCTTCGCTCATACCGATGCCGTCATCTTCGACGATGATCTCCAGACCGTCATCGGTCTCAAAAGCCCTAACACGAATAGAAAGCGGCTCGGTCTCGCGCTGCGCATGCTTGATGCAGTTTTCGAGCAGCGGCTGCAAGATAAACGGCGGCACCATGCAATCGCGCACCTCAAAGTCGATATCGACCGAGACGCGCAGACGGCCGTCGCCATACCGGGCCTGCATAAGGTTGATGTAACGAGTGCCCTGTTCCACCTCGTGCTCGAGCGTTGTGAGGGTATCGGAATCGGACAGTGTCTGACGGTAGTAATTGGAAAAGTCGATGAGCAGCGACCTGGCCTTGTCCGGCTCGGTACGTACGAGCGACACAATGGTGCTGATGGTGTTAAACAGAAAATGAGGATCGACCTGCGACTGCAGGGCGCGCAGCTCCACGCGGGCCGTAAGCTCGTCCTGGCGTTCGAGCTCAAAGCTGGCGAGCTGCGTGGAAATGAGATCGGCAAAGCCCGAGGCCAACGCCGTCTGGCGCATATCGATGCTGCTCAGGCGGGGATAGTACAGCTCGAGCGTACCCACGCAATGCCCGCGCACGGTAAGCGGCGCGACAATGCCGGCGCGCAGGCGGGGAAAATAGCCGCCCGTCTCATTGGAGGTGTCACGCGAAAACACGCTCTGCTCGCCCGTCTCAATCACACTGAGCGTGGTCTTGAGCACGACCGGGGTGCCGGCGGGACACTTTGTCGAATCCTCGCCCCAACTTGCCAACACCTGCTTGCCGTCGGTGAAGCAGATGGCCGAGGCGATAGTTTCGGACAGAATGATTTTGGAGGCGCCCAGGGCAGCTTCGGGCGTAAGGCCACGCGACGTGTAGGCGAATATTTTTGATGCGATGGCGAGCGTACGGTCGGTTGCGCTCGATGTGAGGTCGTCGGGGACCACAAAGACATACGAGAAAAAGAAGCACAGCATGACCAGGCCGGCAATAACGACAACGCCCGGAACGGGATTGGGATTATCGGTTAAATCCCAGATAAGCAGCAGGATAAGCGCCGGAACGACAATACCGAGCAGGATGGCCTGAACCACATGCTGGGCCGTACGAAAGACCTTGGTAGAGTTGTAGCTCTTGCCCAGAATCAGCCTGTTTAAATCCACCGTCATCCCCTCTTGTCCGTAGCACCCATAGCAATGGAGAGGGCCGCAAGCGACCCTCTCCATTGCATTATGCAATCGAAAACTGTGTTTTACATCAAGCCATCGACAAACGGTATCTTAGGCGCTGTATTTGTTAGCCTCACCAAAAGTGCCAGCCTCGACGATCCAGCCGTCCTTCATGATGACGTCCATGTTGTCGGTGTTGAGCACGTGGATGTCGGCGGCGACGTCACCGTTGACAACCAGCAGGTCGGCGCACTTGCCGGCCTCGATGGAACCGGTCTCGTCCTCGATGTGGCACATCTTGGCACCGTTGAGGGTGGCGCAGGTGATGGTCTCGACCGGAGTGAAGCCGATCTTGTCGACGAACTCGTACATCTCCTCGATGGAGCAGGTGCCGTACGGGGTGACGAAGGAGAAGGAGTCGGAGCCGATCGTCATGACGACGCCGCGCTTCTTGGCCTCGCGCAGGCAGTCGTAGTTGCGCTGCAGCTCCTTCTCGACCAGGGTGCCCTCGTACTTGTCGTGCAGCTCGGGGACGTAGACGGGCGGATAGGTGGCGTACCAGGTGGGCAGGAAGGCGATCGTCGGGGTGAAGAAGGTGCCCTGCTCGGCCATGAGGTCCATGGTGCGCTCATCGATATCGAAGCCGTGAATCAGCTGCTCGCAGCCAAAGCGGACGGAATCGTAGGCGGCGGCGTGGTTGTTGTAGCAGTGACTCCACACGGGGATGCCGACCATCTTTGCCTCTTCGACCACGGCCTGGATCTCCTCGGAGCAATAGTGCTGGTCGCGACCGGAATCCCAACGCCAGATGCCGCCACCGGTAGCCCAGATCTTGATGGCATCGGGGTTCTCGCGCAGGCGACGACGGACGGCCTTGCGCAGATCCCAAGGACCATCGACCTGGTCGCCCCAGGGATGGGATTCCTTGTTGAGCTCCTGGGTGCAGTGGTGGGAGTCGCCGTGACCGGCAACGCGGCAGAAGCCCAGACCGGTGGCCAGAACGCGCGGGCCCTTAAAGACGCCCTTGTCGATGCAGTCACGGATCTGGATACCAAAGCGGCCGATCTCGCAGACGGTAGTGAGGCCGTGGGTGAGGCAGTCGTAGGCCTGCTTGACAGCGACGGCCTGCTTCTCGAGGAGCGGCTGCATGACCCAATCGGTGTCATCGTCGGTCAGGTTGCCCGAGAAGTGCAGGTGGGTGTCGATCAGGCCGGGAAGGACGGTCTTGCCAGCGGCGTCGATAACCTCAACGCCCTCGGGAAGGTCTTGCATAGCACCGGCATACTCGATCTTGCCGTTGTCGTCGACGAGAACGAGGGAGTTCTCGACCGGCTCGGCACCGGTACCGTCGATGAGCTTGCCGCCAACGATTGCGTACTTAGTGGACATGGTTCCTCCTTATGGATCCATATAGTGGGCGAGGCCATGTTGGGTTATGGCCTCACAAAGCTACCCAAGTGGTGCCGGGTTCGGTGCGCGGAAGAGAGGGGTCCGCGCACCCGATCCGCCCCGGCTAGGCGTTATTTTTTGCGGGAATTGGTGAAGGCCATGAGGGCCAGGCCAACGGCCAGCCAGCCGATCACGATGCTCCACTCCACCATGTTGAGGGAGGCGGGAGAGAACGGGACCACGAGCAGGCCAATGATGACGGCGCAGGCAGCGACAGCGAGGCTGATGCCAAACTTGCCGCCGGGCACCTCGTAGGGACGAGGCAGGTCGGGCTCGGTGAAGCGCATGCGCAGGCAAGCGAGGGCGACCATGCCGCAGGAGAAGATGAAGGCGAGAGCCGACACGTTGGTCAGAGGGATGAGCATGTTCTTGCCCAGGAACGGACCGATGACGGTGATGACGCCCAGAACGGCGCAGGCGAGCTTGGGAGCGCCGGACTTGGGATCGACCTCGGCGAACTTCTCGGGCAGCTGGCCCTTGCGGCCCATGGCGAGCATGATGCGGCTCGTAGCGCCGTAGAAGGAGTTCATCGGGCCCATGGGTCCAAGCGTGGCGATGACGAGCATGGCCAGGTACAGGAGCATGTTGATGCCCTTGAGGCAGGCAAGCGCGGGAACCGGGCTCTTAACAAACTCATGCCAGTCGAGGATGGTGCCGAACGAGTAGATGCAGACCATGTAGAAGCCGCCGGCGGCCAGCAGGGCCAGGGAGATGATCTTGCCGAACTTGTTCCAGTTGAGGCCCTCGGCTGCTTCCTCAGCCTGCTGAGGAATGGTATCGAAGCCGGCGTAGAAGAACGGGGTCAAAACCAGGACCGACACGATGCCGGCGAACAGGCTGGTGCCCTCGGTAGCGGGCTTGCCGCCGCCAGCACCGGTGACCTGGGAGAACACGGGCATGGCGTGTTCCGGCGAACCGGTGAACAGCGAGACGCCCATGGCGAGCAGCATGCCGCAGAGCAGGGCCTTGGTCAGGAAGGCCTGCAGCTTGGCGGCCGAGCTGGCACCGCGGAAGTTGAGGAAGATGACGTAGGTTGCAAAGCCGAGCGCGATCAGCGTCGGGAACAGGTAAACGTCGGCGCCCAGGATGGTGTAGAGCTTGACGGCGCGCAGCCACTCAAGGCCTGGCAGGCTGCCGAACATCTCGGACACGAGGGTCGAGATGGCGATGGCCTCCCACGGGCACAGGATGCCGTTGCCCAGGGCCAGGAGCCAGCCGGTGATGTAGCTCATCGTACGGCCAAAGCTACGATCGACATACTCGACGATGCCGCCCGAAATGGGGATAGCAGCCGTGAGCTCACCGAAAACAGCTCCGACGGGCACGAGGAAGATTGCGCCCAAGAGGAATGCGATCATAGCGGGAACGGGACCGCCGCCTACGACCATCCAGTCGCCGACCTGCAGAACCCAGCCAGTTCCGATGATGGCACCGAAACCGATGGTGAAGAAGTTCCAGAGCGAGAGCGTTTTCTTCATGCCACCGTTACCCTCGACTGCAACTTCTGCGTTCTTGTCCGCCATTGTTCCCCTCCTTTCCTTTTTGACGCCCCTTGGCGTCACCCCTTGCGCGGCCTGTCTGACCGCGCGCTTTTATTTCGTGGCTTTAAGATACGGCCTCGGCGCCGCGCTGCCGTTTATGGCTCGACCGAAGGCAGAACTGCAAAACGAGCGGCGCCGTTTTTGGGACGAACGGCGAGAGACGTCATTCGTCCTGGACGCTTTCATCTTGTCTGCTTTTGGATACCCGTTGCCGTGACGCGTGGCGCGCGGCGCGGCAACGTTCATACCATTTGTCAGGCTTTTGGCGCACATACCCATGTGTCGTGCATCTTTTTATGTAGGATAGACAAGTTACACACGAGGCAAGGTGATTCGAATGGCATACGGATACAATGACGGCGACCAACGGCCACAAAGCGTGCGCCTTGCCGGCCGCACCACACCAACGCCCAGAAGCACCTCCGACAACGGCAACCAGCAGCGCCCCCAAGAGCAGCCCGGGGCTTCTTCTCGGCAACAAAGCCGTACCGTGCAGCAGTCAGACCGCGTGAGTACGAGCACACGCCAACGTCAGACCGACATATCGCAGCCGCGCCGCTACGATCGCCGTAAGACCGACTACTACGTTAAACGCTCCTTTTCGCGACCTCAACGCAACCGCGGCAATTCCGCCCCTCGCCCCGCGTCGCACACCACAAGCCACGCACTTCCGGCCCGCCGCCTACGCCTTGCGCTTTGCTCCATTGCCGCCTGCCTCGTCTTTGTGTTTTTGGGATCCTGTATCTCGCACGGATCAGCCGGTCTTGAGCCCACTGCCGAGAACAAGCTGCTTAAAGCTCCCGTCGCGCCCGGTTACTTCTTTGCGTTCTCGACCCCACGCTCGCAATGGCAGGCCGGCACCATGCCCCACATCTACCAAATTGACCCCGCATGGTCGGAGCTGCCCTATGCCGGTGGCACTATTCGCGAAAATGCTTGCGGTCCCACTTGCCTCACCATGGTCTATATCTTTAAGACCGGCCACACCGATATGACGCCGGTCGATATGTGCGCCCTTTCCGAGGCGGGCAACTATGCCCCCACCGGCGCCACCGAATGGTCATTTATGACGCGCGGCGCATGGCAGCTGGGCCTTAACGGAACGGAGCTCCATATCGATCGCAGCTCCATCACCCAGGCGCTGCGCTCGGGTGCGCCCATTATCGCATCGGTTCGTCCCGGCACCTTTACCAGTGTTGGACACTATATCGTGCTCTGGGGCATCGACGATGCCGATCAAGTGGGAGTCTACGACCCCAACTCGGCCAGCCGCAGCGCCCGCCGCTGGGGCGTCGTAGAGGTCCTCAACGAAGTCGAAGCCATGTGGGCCTACTACTAGTCATTGGGGACACTCATTGGGGACAGACTTAAATGAGTAGTCCCAGATTGCCAGGAACCGCCGGTACGGAAAGCGCATCCCACTTTGGAACTCAATGGTGAGATGCGCTTTCCGCTAGCGGTCCGTTTGGGAAACAACATCCCGCTTTTCGGCCAAATTCCGGGATGCATTTTCCCGTTGAGGACCTCAAGGGAAACTAGATCCCGTTTTGGACGTTCATCCTGGGATGCACTTTCCGCAGTTGATCGACAGTGGCCTTTAAGGACTGTCCCAAGCTGCCGGCAGGAAAGGAATGTCCCCAAGTGCCGGATTTCCGCAGTCATTGGGGACAGACTTAAATGAGTAGTCGTTGAGGACGTTCTTGTTTGACTAGTCGTTTAAGAACGTCCCCAATGACTAGGTGAATAGCAAAAGCCCCGCAGTCGGAGCGGACTGCGGGGCTCATGAAGAGAGGCTAGTTTGTGGGCGTCTTGCCTGGCGCCCACGGGAGAGGCAACGGAGTAGGGACTACTCGTGGATGCGGGTGCCGGAGAGGCCGGCCATGGTCTCGGCGGCCTTGTCCAGGGCGCCGATGATGCAGGTGCGGCCCTTGCGGGAACGGGCGAACTTGATGGCGGCGCGGACCTTGGGCTCCATGGAACCCTTGCCGAACTGGCCCTCGTCGGCCAGGCGCTCGGCCTCGTCGGCGGTGAGGTCCTCGAGCTCCTCCTGGTTGGGCTTGCCGAAGTTGATGGCGACGTGCTCGACGGCGGTCAGCAGGAACAGGACGTCGGCGTCGCAGTCCTCGGCCAGCAGCTCGCCGCCCAGGTCCTTGTCGATGACGGCGGGAACGCCCTTGTAGCAGCCCTTGTTCTCGTAGTCGCGGACGACGGGGATGCCGCCGCCACCGCAGGCGATGACGATGAACTCGTTGTCGAGCAGGTTGAGGATGGAGTCGGCCTCGACGATCTTCTTGGGGTCGGGGGAGGCGACGACGCGTCGCCAGCCGCGGCCGGAATCCTCGACGAAGACCTTGGAGGGATCCTCGGCCATGAACTCCTTGGCCTGCTCCTCGGTGTAGAAGGGGCCGATCGGCTTGGTCGGGTTCTTGAACGCGGGGTCGTCCGGGTCGCACTCGATCTGGGTGACGACGGTGGCGGCGTGCCAGCGCTTATAGCGCTTGTGCATCTCGCGGCCGATGCCCTGCTGCAGGTGGTAGCCGATGTAGCCCTGGGACATGGCGCCGCACTCGGGCAGCGGCATCTCGGGGGTGCCGATGGCATCGTGGGCAGCGGCGAAGGCGTTCTGGATCATGCCGACCTGCGGGCCGTTGCCGTGGGTGATGATGATCTCGTTGCCCTGCTCGATAAGACCAAGGAGAGCGTGGGCGGTGTTGCTCACGGCCTCGATCTGCTCGACGGGGTTGTTGCCGAGGGCGTTGCCGCCGAGGGCGACGACAATACGATCGGGCTTGCCAAGAGGCTTAGACATTGCTGGAATCCTTTCTGTAAAAGGCCTACAACCCATTAATAACCCGCGTCCGTGCGATACGCGAGTTTATTAAGGTTTATATTCTCTTTATCGCTCATTTTATTCATTTTGAAAATACCTAAGCGGCGAACGGTCGATTTTACCCGCTCAGCGTAAAGAAGCCCAGTTCAGGCATATCTACGCCATTTACGTGCAACTTTATTTAAATAGAGCAGGGATTAGACCAGATTATGCAAACTATATCTTTGCTAAACACAAAACGGACAGCGCAATATCTTACTCGCACTATACGCGATTCTATACATTAATTTGACGAGTATGCACCCCTGCAAAAACATGGGGCTTTTCATCCAACATAAGGGATAGCCGATCGCGCTTCACCCCGCGGCAAGCGACTGCGAGTTCGCAGTATGGAACTTTACCGTCGGCTTCTGCATGAACGCTGCCGACGCCCTTTCGCTCCTGCGCGCCCAAGCAGCCGAGAACGCTAACGGCGCCACTGTCAACCTGGCCACCCTCAACAACGGCGCCGCCAGCCTTTTCGCAAAGTACCGTGCTGGTTCGCTGGCTTTGAGGCCTAAGTGAGCTTTGCTATTTGCCAATTTTTGTATGATTTGGGTCAAATCTATTTGTCAATTTTTGTATGATTAGGGGCAAATCTATTTGCCAATTTTTGTCAATGAGGTGTTTTAATGCTACGCCGCAAGGTCACTGATAGGCTTTTGAGCTGGAAGAATAACTCCCATAAGGCCCTGCTTGTTACCGGTGCGCGTCAGATTGGCAAGAGCTATGCGATTCGCGCGTTTGGAAAGAGCAACTACGCTTCGTATTATGAGGTCAATCTGCTACTTGATGCCGAGGCAAGAGACGTACTTGTTGGCGCTAAGAACTCCATTGACTTCATCAACCGTGTGGCCCTTCTTGCGGATGCACCGCTTGTTGAAGGAGACACGCTTATCTTCGTCGATGAGATTCAGGAGTATCCGCAGATCGTTACACTTATGAAGGCGCTGGTCGAGGACGGACGCTTTAGCTATGTCTTCTCGGGGTCTATGCTTGGGACTGAGTTTAAGGGGATCTCTTCTTTCCCGGTGGGGTATGTCGAGCACATTGTTATGCGGCCAATGGATTTTGAAGAGTTTTGTTGGGCAAACAGCATCAGCGAGAATGTGCTTGCAGACATCCGCAGCTGCCTTGTCGAGAGGCGTCCCGTCGAAAATTTTATTCATGAGGCGATGCTCAAAAACTTTAGAGCTTATATCGTTTGCGGCGGCATGCCGGAGGTCGTTCAGAACTATATCGATTCGGGCTATTCGCTCGTGAGAACGCGTGAGCTTCAAATTCAGCTAGTCGATCAGTACAAAAGCGATATCTCTAAATATGCATCGACTCGAGCGTTTAACGTTCGCTCCATTTTCGAGCAAATTCCCGTTCAGCTTGAGGCGGAGTCCCATCGCTTTATCGTCTCGTCTCTAGGCGAGGGAGCTCGTCTTCAAAAATACGAGCAGGATTTCCTATGGCTGGTGAACGCAGGCGTTGGATTGATGGTCCCCCAGGTGACGGAGGCACGAAGTCCTCTCAAGAGGACGGAGAAAACGACGGCCTTTAAACTATACGAGTCCGATACAGGTATGCTCGCATCGCGGTATCCCGGCAGCACGGCACGCGCCGTCTACCTTGACATGAAAACCCCCAACCTCGGCGGCCTCTATGAGAACGTGGTCGCACAGGAACTCGTTGCCCTCGGAGCAGATACGTGGTACTACCAAACGCGTGAGGTCGGTGAAGTCGACTTTGTAATCGAAGGTGCCCGCGGGCATGTTGTCCCAATCGAAGTCAAATCGGGCAAGAAAGTTCGAGCACATGCAGCCCTCGACCGTTTGATGAGTGTGGGCGAGTACAAAATTCCCGAGGCCGTTGTGCTGAGCCACGAAAACCTTTGCAAAGAGGGCAAGATCCTTTACGTTCCAATCTATATGACATTCTGTCTCGATGAGTTTATGGAAAAGGACGACCCCAACAACGATTTCTCGTTTGCACCCATATCTCTCTAGGTCATCTGAGTCCGCAAGCCAGCCCCCACGCCCAAAGTACTGCGCCTTTCGCGCCAAAGGCGCGAAACAGCAAGGGGATAGAAGGCAGCGACAACCAACTCCCCCACTATGCCCAAAGTGCTGCGATGTTTCGCGCAAAGCGCGAAACAGCACTGGGGCAGCAGAAGGCCACAATCAGCTAGCCCTCCATGCCCAAAGTGGCGCGTGGTTTCGCGGCCACGCCGCGAAACAGCGACCGGGACAAGGCACCCCCACAGCCACGTCCTTCATTCAGCCCCACAATCCGAGGACGTAGTCGTAGCAGGATCTGAGGGCTAACCTTCGCGGACACTCCGCAGGACGAAAGAACCCCCGCCGCACGTAGTGCGCAGCGGGGGTTCTTTCATGTCCGAGGACGTCCGCGAAGGTCAGCCCTCAGATCCTGCGGTGGGAGACCTAGACCTCGTTGTACACCGTCTTGAGCTTCAGCAGGTGAGCGTAGCGGTCCATGGCGGCCTGCTCGTTCTCCTTGAAGAGCTCCTCGGCGCGCTCGGGGAAGGAACGCGTCAGCGAAGCGTAACGGGCCTCGTTCATCAGGAACTCCTGATAACCGCCCGCGGGCTCCTTGGAATCGAGCGAGAACTTCTTGCCGGCAGCAGCCTCGGGGTTGAAGCGGAAGAGGTTCCAGTAACCGCACTCGACAGCCTTCTTCATCTCGGCCTGGCAGTTCTGCATGCCGCCCTTCTTGATGGAGTGCATCTCGCAGGGGCTGTAGCCGATGATGAGGGACGGACCGTCGTAGGCCTCGGCCTCGTGGATGGCCTTGAGGGTCTGAGCCGGGTTGGCGCCCATGGCGACCTGCGCCACGTAGACGTAGCCGTAGCTCATGGCAATCTCGGCCAGGGACTTCTTCTTGGTCACCTTACCGGCAGCGGCGAACTGAGCGACCTGGCCCAGGTTCGAGGCCTTGGAGGCCTGACCACCGGTGTTGGAGTAGACCTCGGTGTCGAAGACGAAGACGTTGACATTGTGGCCGGAAGCCAGGACGTGGTCCAGGCCACCGAAGCCGATGTCGTAGGCCCAACCGTCGCCGCCGAAGATCCAGAAGGACTTCTTGGTGAGGTAAGCCTTGTCGGCGAGGATCGCCTTGGAGGCGTCGCAGCCGCACTTCTCGAGCTCGGCAACGTAGGCAGCGGCAGCGGTCTTAGAAGCCTCGACATCGTTGACGGAGTCGATCCAAGCCTGACCGGCGGCCTTGAGCTCGTCGGACGGACCGTCAGCGGCGATGATCTCCTGCGTAGCAGCGATCAGCTTCTTCTGAACGGCCTCGTAACCGACGGCCATGCCCAGACCGTGCTCGGCATTGTCCTCGAACAGGGAGTTGTTCCACGCCGGGCCGTGACCGTCCTTGTCCTTGCAGTAAGGAGCGGTGGCAGCGGGGTTGCCCCAAATGGAGGAGCAGCCGGTGGCGTTGGAGATGAACATACGGTCGCCGGCGACCTGGGTCACCAGACGCGCATAGGCGGTCTCGGCGCAGCCGGCGCAGGAGCCGGAGAACTCCAGGTAGGGCTGCTTAAACTGGCTGCCCTTGACGTTGGCCGCGATGAGCTCCTTCTTCTCGGAGACGTTCTCGACCATGTAGTCCCAAACGGGCTGCTGGTCCATCTCCTGCTCGGTGGGAACCATCTCGAGGGCGCCCTTGGGGCAGACCTTGACGCAGTTGGTGCAGCCCATGCAGTCGAGCGGGGACACGGCCATGGTGAACTTCATACCCTTGGCCTTGGGGCCCATAGCGTCGAGCGTGCGGGTAGCCTCGGGCGCGGCGGCAGCCTCGTCCTCGGTCATCGCGAACGGACGGATGGTGGCATGCGGGCACACGTAGGCGCACTGGTTGCACTGGATGCACTTGGTCTCGTCCCAGTGAGGAACGACCACGGCGACGCCGCGCTTCTCGTATGCGGAGGCGCCCAGCTCAAACTGGCCGTCAGCGCAATCGACAAAGGCGGAAACGGGCAGGCTGTCGCCATCCATGCGATCGATGGGCTCGAGCAGGTTCTTGACCTGCTGGGCGATGGCGGACTTGGTCTCCTCGGAGAGCTCGACGGGGGCGGCATCCTCGGCAGTTGCCCAGTCGGCCGGAACCTCGAACTTGCGGAAGGCGGTAGCGCCGGCATCGATAGCCTTGTGGTTGGCGTCGACGATGGCCTGGCCCTTCTTCATGTAGGACTTGGTGGCCGCGTCCTTCATGTACTGCAGGGCGTCCTCGGCGGGCAGGACCTTGGCCAGTGCGAAGAAGGCGGACTGGAGCACCGTGTTGGTGCGCTTGCCCATGCCGACCTTGGCAGCCAGGTCGATAGCGTCGATCAGGTAGACGTTGACGTTGTTGTTCGCGATGTAGCGCTTGGCCACGGCGGGCATGTGCTCGGCGAACTCCTCGTCGCTCCACTGGCAGTTGACCAGGAAGGTGCCGCCCGGCTTGACGTCGCGGACCATCTTGAAGCCCTTGACGATGTAGCTGGGGTTGTGGCAGGCGACAAAGTCGGCCTTGGTCACGTAGTACGGCGAGCGGATCGGAGAATCACCAAAGCGCAGGTGCGAGACGGTGACGCCGCCGGTCTTCTTGGAGTCGTACTGGAAGTAGGCCTGAACGTACTTGTCGGTGTGGTCGCCGATGATCTTGATCGAGTTCTTGTTGGCGCCGACGGTACCGTCGCCACCCAGACCCCAGAACTTGCACTCGATGGTGCCGGGGGCTGCGGTGTTGGGCGCATCCTCGGCCTCGGGCAGGCTCAGGTTGGTCACGTCATCGACAATGCCGATGGTGAACTCGCGCTTGGGCTCGTCCTTCTTAAGCTCCTCGAAGACAGCAAACGCGGACGCGGGAGGCGTGTCCTTGCTGCCCAGGCCGTAACGGCCGCCGACGACCTTGATGCCCGTCTTGCCGGCCTCGTAGAGAGCGGAGACGACGTCCTGGTAGAGCGGCTCGCCGATGGAACCCGGCTCCTTGGTGCGGTCCATGACGGCGATCTTTTTGACGGTCTCGGGGAGAACGTCGACAAAGTGCTTGATGGAGAACGGACGGAACAGGCGAACCTTGACCAGGCCGACCTTCTCGCCGTGAGCGTTGAGGTAGTCGATGACTTCCTCGAGCACGTCGCAGAAGGAGCCCATGCACACGACGACGCGATCGGCATCGGGAGCGCCGTAGTAGTTGAACAGGCCGTAATCGGTGCCGAGCTTCTCGTTGATCTTCTTCATGTAGCCCTCGACGACGGCAGGGAGCTCGTCGTAGACCTTGTTGCAGGCCTCGCGGTTCTGGAAGAAGATGTCACCGTTCTCGTGGCTACCGCGGGTGTGCGGGTGCTCAGGGTTGAGCGCGTGGTCGCGGAAAGCCTGGACGGCGTCCATGTCGCACATCTCGGCAAGATCCTTGTAGTCCCACATGGCGACCTTCTGGATCTCGTGGCTGGTGCGGAAGCCGTCGAAGAAGTTAAGGAACGGAGTCTTGCCCTCGATGGCGGCAAGGTGAGCCACCGGCGAGAGGTCCATGACCTCCTGGACGTTGCCCTCGGCGAGCATGGCGAAGCCGGTCTGACGGCAGGCCATGACATCGGAGTGATCGCCAAAGATGTTTAGGGCGTGGGAAGCGACGCAACGCGCGGAGACGTGGAAGACGCCCGGGAGCTGCTCGCCCGCGATCTTGTACATGTTCGGGATCATCAGGAGCAGACCCTGAGAAGCCGTGTAGGTAGTGGTCAGAGCACCGGCGCCCAGCGAACCGTGAACGGTACCGGCTGCACCCGCCTCGGACTCCATCTCGACGACCTTGACCGGGGTGCCGAAAATGTTCTTGCGACCCTGGGCCGCCCACTGGTCGACATGGTCGGCCATCGGGCTGGACGGCGTAATGGGATAGATTCCCGCTACCTCGGTGTACGCATACGAAACATATGCGGCCGCCTCGTTGCCGTCCATAGACTTAAACTTACGCGCCATATACCCCTCTCCTCTCATATAGGTATACAGGCCCCGGCGATCGCCGGGATGTTGGCGTGATGGGATTTTCGCTGTTGCTTCCGATCATCTGACAGGCGGACTCAGCAGCAGGTACATGGCGTGGAGAGAAGGCATGCCGGGACGAGGAGGGCTGCACGCGCTCCACAGGCCCAGCTACCCGTCTTGCACATGACCGAGCGCCGCAAAGGCCGCATGCCGGATGCTCCCGGGCACGCCCCGGCGATGGGAAGCGCCCGCAACGGAAATCCGCATGCGGGTTTATTGTACCCCGCCGTCAAGTGTAATTTCGGCAAATATAGGCGGGCGGTAAAGGTTTACCTTAGGTGACTGCCAAGGGGCGAGATGGCCCCTCGGACGGAAAAGTCGCAGCCTGCATCGAGAGTGGATAATCTCCCACTTTTTGCCTGTATCTTGACCAAAAGTGGGAGATTATCCACTCTCATGGGTTGTGCGTCCGAAAATCCTCTCTCGTGCGTCCGGAAATCCACTCTCGTTTCTCTATCGCCGACCACACGGCAGTTGCGGTGAAATGAGGACTGTTTTTGCCGGTCGCGGCCTTAAACAGTCCCTATTTCACCGCAACTTATTTAGGAGATGAGTTAGAGGGCGCCGAGGAGGATGGCGTAGGTGGTGGATTCGCCGAGTTTGAGTTCGTCACCGGGGTTGAGCTGAGCGGAGCGGCCGGGCTCGACCTGGGTGCAGACGTTCGTCGCGCCGTTTACCACCACGGTTCCGTTGGTGGACGACAGGTCCTCGACGTACCAGACATTTTGGTCATCGCACCACACGTGGGCATGGCGAGCCGAAACGTCATCGCCCACATCGGTGATATCGCCCTCCCCCGTCGCCAGCGCACCGATCTCCACGCCCTGCTCGCTCGGCTGAATCCAGCGCGGGGCACTTACCACGTAACCGTTTTGCACGCGCAGCAGTCCCAGCGGATGCGCAGGCGCCGCCTCGTGATTGCCCGTGACCGTCGAGGTGCTCAGCGAGCGCGGCGTCGACGTGGCGCCGCCGCAGGTCGCATGAGCGTAGTCGATGGCATAGGTCACCGAGGATCGAACATCCGCCGAGCAGCCGACGGCGACAAACAGCACCAGCGCGGCCTCAGCACGCTCGGCGGGCATAAGCTCCGCCGCCTGCGACAAACGCTCGACCGCATTGCGGTAGAGATTCGTGTCCTGATGGCATTCCTCGAGCGCCCGCACCATGGGCTCGCCGGCGGGCCCGCACACCATGTTGATCACCGCCGTGGCATTCATGGGATTGCGGCGGCGCAGGGCAAGATGCGACATGATGCGCGCGGCCGAGGTGCCGTAATCGGCAAAATAGCGCTCCTGCAGCGTGCCGACCGGAGCGCGCACGATAAAGCGCGAGACCCAGGAGCGATCGGCGGCGCGGCTCTGGGGGCTGCGGCCATCGGCCAGCGGACGGCTCGAAAGCACCATGCCACATAGCTCGATATGGCTCAGGTGCGCTGCGCGTTTAAAGATGTCGAACATGGCTCCGCACGGGGTGAGCTTGATTTGAGATGCCATGGCCTAGACCTCCTTGGTCGCAGAGATAGTGTCGGATACTTCGGCCGGCCCGCCAAAGGCGCGAACAGCCGCGGCTCCGCCGGCAAGCGGCGTCGCCATGGGAATTTTCGCACGTCGTGCTGACACGACGGGAAGCTCAAAGGCAAACCCCATCGCCAGCAAAAACCACGTGAGCGCATAGGTTGCAATTATGGCGGCCACCAGGCCACCCGCCACGGCATGCTGGGAAAACACGGCGCATGCGAGTGCGGCCAGAGCCGGAACCTCACAGGCGGAAAGGGCCAACACGCCCTGCAGGAACCCCGCGCGGCGATTGCGCGCCAAGGCTCCGACGGCAATGCCCGCCACGCTCGGCAGCGCCAACGCCAGCACGGCGACGATGCCCGGCAGTGTGCCGGACCACGAAATGTGCCCCACGGCAACCGTCATACGAGCACCCGACGCCAGCAGCGCCGCCGACACCACCATAACGGCCCATACGAGGCCGCAGACAGCCGCAGCGCCAATCATCGCAGCGCGACGGACCGCGCGACCGGACGCGTCCATGGGACAGGGCATGAGCGGCTCGGCGCGAAGCGAGCGGGCGACATTTTGCGCATAGTGGTCGCAAAATGCCGAGAGCGCCGCCTCCACCGCAGCCGGCTCGGGACGATCTTCCTGATGGCAGGACAGGCAGGCCATCACCACATCGAACAGCTGAGCGTCGACAAACGCCAGCGCATCGCGCAGATCCTCGGAATTTGGATCGAGCCCCAGCTGCTGAGCCTGTTCGGCCGCGGCAAGTGCCACATCGGGCTCGCGTCGCAGCAGTTGCGTCAAGTCGCAGCCGGGCGCGTGGGCGCCGACGGGATAATCGGGCAGCGTATCCATCTTGAGACGATAAGGGCTGGCGATATCGCGCGTCTTTTTGCGCGAGCCCGAAGTACCCGACGTGCCCGGCGCTACTTCGTACGGCGCGACACCGGCGATGAGCTCATAGACCGTGCTCGCCGCGGCATACACGTCGATTGCCGGCGACATGCGCAAAACGCGCAGGTCGGCAATATCGTCGGTGAGCATCTCGGGCGGAGCGTAGGCAACCGTCGCGCGACGCAACGTGGCGTAGCGCTCTGTAAAGGACTCCCTGCCGCCGGTTCCCGCCACCGCAGAGGCAGGCTCGAGCGCCAGCGACGAGCCAAAATCGATGAGGCACAAATCGAACGTGCCTTCGGCAAGCTGTCGGTCGAGCGGCAGGCGCGCCGTGCGCACCATAATATTGGCCGGCGAGATGTCGCGATGGACGAACCCCTCCCCCACCAAGCTCATGCGGCAGAGCAGATCGAACAGGTCGCGACCCAGGCGCGCCGCCACGAGCGGCGACAGACGCCCGGCATCGTCCACGGCAAAGCGCGGGCGCAGGCGAGCGAGCGTCTCGCCCTCGACCCACTCCATGACAATCGCGGGCACGCCGTCGACCTCGCCCCATCCATACAGGCGGGGAAAGCCTTTAAGGCCCGAAAGGGCGCGATGGCATTCATATTCCTCGCGAAACGCCGCCTTGAACTTGGTGACCAGCGCCTCGTGGGCGACATCGTCATCAAATTCGTCGCGCGTTGGCAAGATGAGCTGCTTGAGCGCCACGGCCTCGCCCTGCGCGTTGACGGCACGCGTCACACGGCCGATACCACCACGGCGCATGGTGGCGTCATCGGCAAACAGCATCGTAAAACGGCGAAGGTAGGCGGGAAGCTCGTCCGTGCCCAGGGCGACGGCCGGCTCAAACCCGTCGACGCGCGCCAGGCGCAGGCCCACCATGGGATCACGGTTGAGCGACTGGGCTGCCGCAGAAGCGAGATCGTTCGTCATAGGGCGATCGCCGCCAGGCTATTGTTGAAGTTGTTAAGCGCAATGTCATCATCGCCGTAATGCCCCACCCATTGGCACAGGTTGGTGTAGCAGCCCCATAGGTTGGCGTACTGCCGATACCACTTTGAGTGGGGAGAAAACGTTTGCCGGCCAAACTCGGCACGGATGACAAACATATCGTTGGCCAGGCTATCGCACGGCCCGGTATCGCCTGTTGCGTTATAGGTCGAGACCGCGCTATTGGCGCGGGCGACATAGTCATCGAGCATGTTGTATTTGGTCACGAGCCAATTGTGGATTCTCTCCTCCTCGGCAGCCGAGAGACCACCCGAGCCCGTGTCGCCGCCGGCACCGCCGTCCGTCGAGCCGCCACTCGAAGATCCACCGCCAGCGGCGGAACCCGAACCGGAACCGCCGTCCGAGCCCGCCGAACCGGTGCCAGAACTGGACCCGTCCGAGCCGCCGGGCTTACCCGCCTGCTGCGTATCCTGCTCCTTCTGCCGCTCCGCCTTGTTAACGACAGAAGCCACGCTGTTATTGGAAAGCTTCGTAATGACCTTGGTGTTGGTGAGCACGATGGTCTTGCCGTTTGCCAGCGTGATCTCGTTGGACGCCCGCTCGCCCTTGTCCGCGGGATCGACGTCAAACACGGTGCGCCCGACCACGCTCGCCCACGCAAATCCAGTTGTCGTTCCCAAGTCGCTTTTGGTCTTGCGCCCAATATGCAGCTCGCGCGCAGCATGCGCCTGTACCATGGACGGCACCGTCATGCCATAAGCCGAAACACCGGCTATGACCAGTACGAGCGAGCAAGACAGCAGCACATACGCCCGAGGCGCCAGGCCCAGCCGGCGCCGCATGCGCACCGCGGCGCCATGCTTTGTCTGAGTGCCCCCGGGCCGCATGCGTTCTCCTCCAACAAAAACACGCCGCTTAAAAGCGGCGCATTCTTTCATATCCACATTTGAGTGTATCAGCGAACCAAAAAGGTTGCGCAACGAATGGGCAAATACGAGGTGCAAGTGGACCCATCCACGCAATAAGCGGATGAAAAGCAGGTTTGTTGCACAACAAATGCATGAACACGTGCCCAATTATGAGCGCCCCGTGCGGCAGGCCGACGGGACATGCCGCGGAGCTGACGCCGCCTAGATCGCGCGGCGGGCCTCGATAGCGCGGCCGAGCGTGAGCTCGTCGGCATACTCCAGGTCGCCACCCACGGGCAGGCCGCTCGCCAGACGCGACACCTCGACGCCCAGTGGCTTGATGGTGCGAGCAAGGTAGCTCGCCGTGGTCTCGCCCTCGATATTGGGGTTGGTGGCGATAATGACCTCGTGGATATCCTCATGGCCCAGGCGCGCCAGCAACTCGCGGATATGCAGCTGCTCGGGACCGATCTTGTCCATGGGGCTGATCACGCCGCCCAACACATGGTAGAGGCCGTGGTAGCTGCCCGTGCGCTCAATCGCCTGGACATCGCGCGGCTCGCCCACCACGCAGATGCGGGTGGTATCGCGCATCGGGTCCTGGCAGATGGAGCACTCGTCGGCCGTGGCGTAGTTAAAGCAACGGCTGCAAAAGTGGACCTCCTGCTTGACCTCCAGGATGGCCTCGGCCAGGCGGCGGGCCTCCTCGGCATCGGCCTCGAGCAGGTAGTAGGCGATGCGCTGGGCCGACTTGGGACCAAT
This sequence comes from Collinsella sp. BG-O-102, assembly GCF_023656745.1. Classification (GTDB taxonomy): domain Bacteria; phylum Actinomycetota; class Coriobacteriia; order Coriobacteriales; family Coriobacteriaceae; genus Collinsella. The sequence continues at coordinate 93,102 of NZ_JAMOKO010000004.1, read as the reverse complement.
GCCCGGCAGACGACCCAGCTCATCGAGCAGTTTTTGCAGACTGTGATTCGCACTCATTATATGCGTGTCTTAGAACGGCATGCCCGGGATGTTGAGACCGCCGGTGATGGCGCCCATCTGCTTGTTGGCGAGCTCGTTGACGCCGCGGACGGCCTCGTTGACGGCAGCCATGATCATGTCCTGCAGCATATCGACGTCCTCGGGATCGAGCGCATCGGGGTCGATGGTGAGGTTGACGAGCTCCATCTCGCCGTTAACGGTCACCTTGACCATGCCGCCGCCGGCAGAGGCATCGACGGTCTGGGACTTGAGGTTTTCCTGCGCGGCGGCAAGCTGCTCCTGCATCTTGCGGGCCTGCTTCATCATCTGCTGCATGTTCATACCGGCCATGATGGCTCCTTTACGTGCGGCCGCGCGACAAGCTGCAAGGGCAGCCGAGGCGCGGCGGGACTTTCAAACTCAAAAATCGTACCACGGCGCGGGGCAAGCGAGCGGGGCGGTCGTGCTACCTCAGTCGATATACACGTCCTGGAGTGCAAGCCGCGCCCAAAGATTATGCAAAGTTGAATAATTCGCATCTACATAATATCGAAAGCTAAATCTTGTAGAGCCGGAACCCGGCATTTGCTGCATCCAGCTAGATAGCAAAATGCTAAACCGCCGCTCGAGGTGGCGCTCATGACGGCATGGTAAAATTTGATTGTCATAGATAGCAATTTGGAGGTGCCCATGAATGCCCCCGACATGCTCCAAAACATCCGCTCAAAACACCCCGTTGCATATGTGGTTCTCTATCTCTTTGTCGGCTGGGCATTGCTGGTTGTCATCACCCATGCCATAGCCTTTGGAGCAGAACTGCTGATAGCCAGCTCGGACCAGCCCGTCGTCAAATGGGAAGCGACCGATGAGTGCACCGACGGAACCCGAACCATTTACTACAACAGCCCGTCCCTCTACCAAGAGTTCAAGGTCAAGATAAAGGGCTCCAAGATTGTCGATGCCGAACTGGGTTCTTTATTTACAATCGGAGCAACCGTCAACGCCGAGCAAGTCGAGTACACGGACAGCCATGCGACATATCGCATCGACCTCAGCATCCTAGGCCGACCGTCACGTGCCTGTCTGCTCGAATGCGATATACGCGGCACCACACTACACATGTCCGAAATACAGATGCGCCCGGACAAAGAGATCTCTTCTTGAGCAGCGTACCCGCCCGCACGGTTACTCCACCGGTTTGAAGATGGTGGCCTGGCCAAAGACGTTGCGGATGAGAGCTTTGGCCTCGTCCTCGGTCTGCGGAATGCTCGGGGCTGCGCCCTGGTGGCCGAAGGGACTGCCGGCGCCGGGGTTGGACTCCCAAGGGGTAGCGGGGGCGTCCTCCTCTTTGGGGGCAGTTGCAGCGGACTTGGGCGCGGGCGCCGCACCCGGCACGTCGAACGGGGGCAGATCGTCCCCGCTCGTATCGCCGGCGAAGCCGCCGACCATGGCGTCATCGTAGGGCACCTGCTCGGATTCCCACGGTGCAGACTGCGCAGACGGCTGAGCCTTGGGAGCGGACGCGCGCTCGGGCGCTCGGGGTGCGGGCTCGGTCGGGAGCTTGCCCGTGGCAGGAGCGCCAGCGGGGTTGTCGGAGCGCAGCCAGGGGGCTTTGCCCAGGTCGGATGACTTGGGCGCAGGCGCGGCGGCGGGCTTGGGCGCGGGGACCGGAGCAGCCTGTTTGGGCGCAGCGGGTTCAGGCGCCGACGGGGTCGGTGCCGCTACCGGTGCCGCTTTTGGCTGCGTCGCGCTGACGTTCGAGGATGCAGGGGCCGCCGAGGACACGGGTTGCGGGTCCGCAGATGCCGCAGCCCGTGCAGATGGAGAATGCTCCTCATGTTGAGGAGCCAGCGTGCCACCTCCATCCAGGACGTAGTCGACGGTGCGACGACCGAAGACCGCACTGACTGTCGGCAGGACCACCGACTGCGTGTCGGCGCGTCCGAGCATCTTGATGGCAAAGGTCGAGCCCGCGGGGAACGAGACCGTGAGCTTGGAGCCGTCGTCTGCTGTGGCGCGGGCATTGAGCAAAAGCCCTGCGTAGGAAGCCTGACGCGCCTTGACACGCTCGACAACCTCAGCCCATTTGCGCTGCAGCTCTCCGGCATCCTCGACCGCGGAGGTCTCGGCGGCACCAGCGGCAGCAACCTGGGCGGCGTTGTTGGACTGGGGCTTAGGTGCCGGAACGGTGGCAGGCGCGGGGGCCGGAGCCGCAACGGGTTGAGGTGCAGGCGTTACAGGTTTGGGCGCCGGCGCAGGAGCCGCGGACTTGGGCGCAGGCTGGGCAGCCGGAGCGGCAGCACCACGGTCCCAAGGCATACCGCCCTGGCGCGCGGACGTAGCAGCAGGGGCAGCGGATGCCGCCGGAGCAGCAGCACGGACGCCCGAAATTAGCGTCGGCTGCTGGGCAGCAGCGGGTACGGATGCTGCAGGCGCGGCGGCCTGAGCAGCAGCCACGCTCGCCGGCACCGCGGCATTGGCAACCATGGCCTCCAGGCGTGCCACGCGCTCGGCCAATGCCTCAATCGTTATATCAGCCTCGGGACGTGCCAGGCGCGTGCAGGCGATCTCGAGCACCAGGCGCACATCGCTCGCGCCCCTCATCTCCAGTGCGGCATCGTCGAGCACTGTCAGCACACGGGCCAGGCGGTCGGCAGGATGCTCGCCAAAGGCAGCGGCCTCGGCAGCAAGCGCCTCGGCCTGCTCGGAGCCGCCCTCAAACAGCTCGGCACGGGCACCGGCAACGCAGGCAACGTACACGTCACGCACATGCGCCACCAGGTCGCGCGTCAGTTCCAGCAGGTCGTTTCCTTCCTCGACCTGCGCACGAATCAGTCCATAGAGCTCGGCAACATCGCGATCGGCAATGGCACGGGAAAACTCGCCCAGAATCTGGTCCGAAACCTCGCCTAAAAGCGAGCGGGCGTCGTCCGCATGCACAGAACCGTTGCCAAAGACGCTCAGCTGCTCCAGCGTGGACAACGCGTCGCGCATGCCGCCCTTGGCATGACGCGCCACGATAGCCAGCGCCTCGTCGTCGTAATCGAAGCCCTCCTGCTCGCACACGTATGCCAGGCGATGCTCAATATCCTCGTTGCCGATGCGATGGAAATCGAAACGCTGGCAGCGCGAGAGGATGGTCTCCAGAATCTTTTGCGGGTCGGTGGTGCACAGCACAAAGATCACGTGTGCCGGCGGCTCCTCAAGCGTCTTGAGCAGCGCGTTGAACGCCGCCGTCGTGAGCATGTGGACCTCGTCGATGATATAAATCTTGTACTTGCCGCGCACCGGGGCAAAGTTGACGGAGTTGATGATCTCCTCGCGCACGTTGTCCACGCCCGTGCGGCTTGCGGCATCGAGCTCGTAGACGTCCGGATGGTTGCCCTCGGCGATGAGTTCGCACTCCTCGCAGGTGCCGTCGGGCATGCAGCCGCTTGCTCCCTCGGCGCGCGCCGCCTCGGCATTGCGGCACAGCAGCGCCTTGGCCAGAATGCGCGCCATGGTGGTCTTGCCCGTGCCGCGCGGTCCGCAGAACAGGTAGGCGTGGGACAGGCGCCCCTCGGTGATGGCGTGCTCGAGCGTCGAGACGATATGCTGCTGGCCCACCACGGAGTCAAAGGTGAGCGGGCGATACTTTCGGTACAACGATTCCATGGGTGCTCCCCCGGGTATACTGAGTCCTGTTGCCGCGGCGGCCATGCGGTCGCACGGCATACTGCATCCATAATAACCCGTACGGCGAGCCCGCCGCGATAGGAGTCCAAAGAGCATGGCAGACGCAGAGAGCAACCTCGTTCCCTCCGAAGCAGCCGACCAGGTCGAGGTCGCGCTCGAGGCGCAGGCAGCAGCCGATGACGGCATCCTGTACCTCAACGAGTATCAGTACGAAAACGATCTGGTCACCGACTTCGCCCGCCTGGTCGCCTCGCCCAGGCGTCGCGGCTCGCTGTATGTCGCCGCGGCAATTGCCGCGCTGCTCGGTATTGGCATGCTGTTGGCCGGCGGTAACTGGATCAAGTTTGGCGTCGTCCTGATCGTATTCGGCGCCTTTTTGGCCTGGTGGAGCAAAAACCTGCACCACACCCTCGCCCGCGACTTTATCGATGCCGTTGAGGCCGACGAGTCCATGGGTGGCCGCTACCGCCGCGTCGCCGCCAACGAGGACGGTCTGATGGTCTGGGGCACGAGCGGCAAGTCGCAGTTCTTCCCGTTTGAAAAGCTCGACCACGTGCTCGACGGCGAGCGCATCTTTGTGGCCATGTTCGCCGACCAGGGCGTGACGATCCCTAAGGACACCTTTGTCCGCGGCGATGCCGAGCAGTTCGGTCCCTTCCTTAAGGCGCGCATCAACAAAAAGCTCCGCATCGAGACCAAACGCAAGAAGATGAAGGCAGAAAAGGCCGCTGCCGAAGCAAAACAGGGCGACAAGCCCCAGGAGACCAAGGGCAAGCAGCGCAAGCAGAAGAAGAGCAAGAAGAAGCGGTAGGCCGGCCGACACCGAAGGCGCCTCGTCCCGCGCCCGATTCCGGGCCGGGGCGCCTGGAATCGGGCGCGCGTACCGCCAATGGACCCGTTTTGCCTTGCTCTCGAGCTATTTCACTTCAAACCTTAAGAGCCTCCGCTCCGGCAGATCGGTCATCTTCATCGTGTAAGTCCCGGGAAATGCTTTCTCAAAACGGACGGTCTCGTAACCTTCGAAATAGTCGTTGGTGTTCTGCATCATAAATGGGACGAGCAACTCGTTTTCTGCCCCAACCTCCACGGCAAACGCAGCAGAGCCGCCAAGGACCGGCATGGCTTGCGTTATCAGATCGGTATTGACTACAAAATCATAGTTTGGCGCAGACTCCGGGACCAGATGCCAAACATACGCTTTGATTCCACCGTCGATATTATCCCTATTTCTGACACGCATCTTTACGGCGATAACGCACGTGATGTCGGCATCCTTCAGTCTCGTTTTCGTATCCACGGTGCCATATTTTGAATAATCGTCATGTGCTCGTTTGAGATACTCGCGCGGCGTGAGCAACTCTGCCCCGTCTATGCAAAACGAATACCCATCAGTCACCACATCCTTCGACCCCAGAAACGCTCCATCCATCGAGAGCCATTCGCCCTCCGCGTAATATTTCTCAGGAATGACCGTCCGGTTCCCGTTAACGACGCTCACCCTCATGCCCGCAAGGCCGGCAGCAGCACAGCAAAAAAGCGCGAGCGCCGATCTTCTCGTCCACAGGGTCTTCTTCATCGCGCTCACGACCTTTCCCGAACTTTCACAACGGCACCGTCGCGCATGCAGTAAACCCGATCGGCCAGTTCCTCGAGCACCTCTCCGTCATGGCTGGACAGAAGGACCTCGCGACCCGTTGATGCCGCCATCGCCACAACGCGCTTGAGCATTTCAACGCCCGCTTCGTCGAGGGCATTCGTTGGCTCATCGAGAACAAGCAGCTTCGGCTTCTCCATAATTGCCGCAGCTATCCCCAGACGCTGCTTCATCCCAAGCGAGTATGCTCGGAACTTCTTTTTTTCGTCTGCATCGAGCCCCACGAGCCGCAGGGCAGAGCGAATGTCCTCGGGGGTGGCAACGCCCTTGATCTGAGCGATGAGCTTCAGATTGTCGTAGCCAGACAGATATCCCAAAAAGGAAGGCGCCTCGATCAACATCCCCAGACTCGGCGGGAACGAGATGTCCGCCCCAAGCCTTTGGCCATCGATAGAGATTTCGCCTTCGGTAGGCTTGATCAACCCGCAAACCGCTCGCATGAGCATGGTCTTACCCGAACCGTTTATCCCCTGAAGCCCGACCACAGTCCCAGGGTCAACCTCGATGGACACGTTGCGCAGGACATCGTTTTTACCCATGCGCTTCGATACGCCCCTTACGATCACACTCATATCTTGTCCCCCTTTTCTATAAGGTCGGCCCTTCGAAACCACAGTCCACCCAACGATAGGCATAACGACATAAGCCCAATTGATGACAAGACACTCGAGCCCGCCGCGATTCCCTCTTTGACAATTCCACCCCAGCGCAACAGCATCAAGGCGTTACCCAATAGCGCCCAATGTCGTGCATATGCCGAGCAGATCAGGTAGCTCATTAAAACCACAAACGAGACTGACGACCCAAGCACAAACCCAACCGCTGCCTGCGCAAACGCAAGCGCCTCAAAAGCAAATAAGAGACCTATGAAAAACGGCAGCGCATCTGCCTCGGCAGCTTTGAGAAACCACGGCGCCAAATTAGCCAGTTGAAGCGACTCACCATGAATGACCGCGCTGAACGAGGAGCTCACCACCAAGCTCCAAATCACAACAGAGCAAACCACCACGAGCAGTGAAAATGCCGTTACTGCCGCCACCAAGATAAAACGCGAGACCCACCAAAGGGTTCTTGCCCGGCATCGAACAAGCGCTTGCAAACCAAACCCGTGCAACGATTCGGTCGGATAGTCGAGTGTTGTATAGAGAATAAGCAGAATGAGAAATAGCCATCCTAGCGGAGGCACAAACATGACCCCGGGCCTAGGCTCAAACGGAGCAGATCCGGCAAACACGAGCGCAAGATTATCCGCAAACCCCAAGGTATCCGTTCTAACCCCATACACAGAAGACAATCCGTAGGCGTACACCAAGTTCGCAACGGTCACTGCCGCAATTGCAATAAAAGTAAGGATGTTCTTCTTCAAAACGGTCCTCAGGTCCGCGGCGACCAGCCTAAACAGCATCAGACCACCTCGCGTCTTTTCCACGCCCCAGAAAAAGCCAACGAAGCAAGGGTCAATAATATGATTTCCGCAAAACCGGCTCGAATGTCTGGCCAGTTATTCAGCGATTCCGACCTGATGCTGTTGAGGATATTGCAGTTAAACCCCACACAAGCCATTACGCCGAAGATCCAGCCATTTGCAAAATGCCACGCAACCATTAGCAGATACGGGACAATTATCGCTTTGATTCTGCTACGAAACAAAATTGAGAAGCCAGTTACAGCCATGGATAAAGTCCCGAGCGTGACAGCATCGAACAGCGTGTATGCGAGCACATATGACAAAGGATGCGAATAAAATAGACCGGAGAAGTAGCTATGCAGGTAAAGTCCTACGTAAGTCGACTCATCGACCCGAGGAAGATACGCAGGAAAAAGCATCGAGACGATCAGGAAATTGACGAGCAGAGGAATGGCAGTCACTGTAAACGCGGAGAGGAAAGCAGACAGCATCTTTACGTTCACGTACGCCTTTCTGGAAACGCGCGTGCATATCTGCATGTCATAACCACTCAAACGCTCAAAGAGACACGACCAAGATCCAGCCAACATTGCAAGCAGGGGCAGTGCATAGAAAAACACCGACGCAGACAGTGGCGCGTTCGCGCTCACAACAATCCAGTTACCGAAGCTGCTTTCACGTGTTTGACCGAGATAATTTTCGGCTTGCACGCCAACGCCGTAACCAAAAGAAAGAAGGTTGTGGCGCTCTTTTTCCAAATTTGCCCACGGCTCCAGCGCGGCAGCTATTGCAACTGCGACCGCAATCAAGAGAGCAAGGATAAAAGCTGGACGTCTAATCGTTTTCGACAGTTCGTATCTTGCGAGCTTTTGGTTCATACGTCCTCCTCCCCCTTCCGACCCAGAAAGCCGGAAGGGAGCCATTTCAAACAACTATGCGGGAAGCTTGTGGAAATGCCCGACGCAGTCGGGGCTCCATACGCCAATAACAGTGCCGTAGCCAGACTCCGCCCATGCAGTCAGTCGCGCCGCAGATCGCCCGTTCTCACGGACGAGGTTATACATTTCCCACTGTCCCTTGTGATTCGAACGATACGTTCCCTGAGTACAATTCATGCTGCCGCTACCGCTTGTGTTATACGCACCGTCTGTATATAACCGAAGCGGATTTCCCGTATGGCCCTGGATATCCAGATAGAGCGATGAGGAATCATCCTTTTGACGGTAGCCAGTTGCACTCGTCCCGGCACATTGAAAACTAAATGCCTTATCGGCATTGTTCGTACAGGTCGTAATTCCCGTATCGGCGTTTTGAGTAATGCTGGAAACCTGAGAGGTGTCAAACTCCTCTTGTGCAAACGATGCAGCGGGAACCCCTAGGGACAGACCAGCTGCAATCACCAAGCCGACTCCGATTCGAGCAATAGCGCTCCTTGGCTTAATCATGGCCTTCTCCAATCAAAAGCGGTTAACAATGCGTCGACGCACGGCAACCTTCGCATGAATAGAGAAAGATGTCTGTAAACACCCGCTATTGAGTTGATTGCTCAGGCGTTTACACGTTATTTACCTGCGATAACAATAAAATTAGCTCCGCCTTATTCTTGATCTTCAACTGGCGGTAAGATGCAGACCGCAGCGCTTGCACCGTAGATGCAGCGTAACCGACATCCTCCGCAATGGCCTTTGTCGTTGCCCCCTCTGCCGTCATCAGCAAAATTTGCGACTGAACATCAGAAAGGGAGCGCGACGTAAGCAGGGCCAGCTGGCGCACGCGGGCCGTTTCGGTGGACCCGTTCGCCCGGTACTCCAAGACGGCCTTCTCGTCCTCAACCGAGCGGGCGAGCGCGATGTGCGTAACGAACATGGGCACAGACCAGCAAACAATCACCGTTGCCACGACGACATTGACAGCCGAACTTTGCCCCAACAACGACGCGAGGAACAACGGCTCGAAAACCGTCAGATCCTGCACCATATTGAGCAAGACAGCCCAAACAGGAGCCGTCGCCCCGAAGCAAAGCATCCATATCCCAAGCATTTTGCGCTGCGGACAGCTTCGCATCACTATATATGTGAGCAGCACCCCCGTCAGCACCGCAAGTCCATGGATTCGCCCCCTAGCGACCGCATAGATTAAGGCAACCATGCCCATTGACACCAACGGCACGATAGCCCGAGCATGGGCATGCACCTTAAACGGACGCAGCCCAACAGCGAGCGAAGCCGTAGACGCCACGCCGCAAAACAGGACCGGCACAGCCATCAACGGAACGCGTATGCACATCAATGCCGCGATATAGATAAAAGACCATTCCACAGCAGATAGCACCGCCCATACGTACGGGCTTCCGAGCCAAATCGCTTCACCCGCTCTATCCAGCGCAGCGCCACGATTCGCTTTTCCACCCGCGTAGCGTAGCGACAGAAGCAGTCCGAGACCCAATGCGTAGCTTAAGAGGGAAAAGGCGACAGCCCGCGAAACACCGGACCCCCAATCGCTATCCGCCATTACCAAGGGCCCCGCCGCAAGGAGGATAAAGAATAATGTGAGCAGGTATCGAAACAGCCGGCGCGTTCGAGCTGATGCCACTATATCGTCAGCATGCCGCTGCGGTAGCTCATGCCCTACAGTATCGCCCTCACCCGCAAACAGCGCCACGAGCTCGCGTGAGCCCGCAACCGACGCCTTCCCGTATGCTCGGTGAAGCGTTGTTCTCACCGTCGATGGCTTCGTATCCGTCTCCTTGGCAATTTCCGCCGGCGTTTTCCCTTTGAGCAGCAGTCGAACAAACTGCTCTTCTCTAGGCGACAGGGCAGGGGAAAACACCCCCGCATCGAATGTGTCGGACGCACAGGCGATATCCGAATTGTTGTCCCGTTTCCCCCTTAGCAACATGCATACGAAGGCAGCAGCGATAACGGACCCCATCGCCAGCAATGCAATGACCACGGCATCGCTTGCGAAGTATGCCGCCTCAACAGCCGGAATAAGACCAATAGGAACTGCTACGAGCACAGAACAGGCAAACACGTCGCGCCGCCCATGGCCAAAGGCACGAGGGCGGCAAAACGGCGGGGCCACAGTCAATGCGAGATAGACCAACGGAATAAAAAGCGCAAGGCCAATTGACGCGGCCGTTACAGGGGGCATCCCCCATGGCTCGGGAACGACTCTCCATGAAACTCGACAGCAAAACAGCAGGCAAGACATGACGGCTATTGTTTCTGTAAAAATCGCGTCCTGCGGGTGACGAGTTTCCCTTTCGTCAGTCCGTGTCGACCTCTGCGTCAAAGGAGAGTCCGCCGTGCCCCAAATAACATATGAGAGAAGCAGCGACCCAACAAAGCACGAGACACACGAAACGCCATGTAACAACCAAATCGGTGCAAACACGATTGGAATAGAGTCTCCGCGAGCATAGAAAGCCAGGTCGGCCCATTCGGGAACCGTTGCAATAACACCAAGGAAAACACCGATGGCACCGAGATGCCTCGGCCTTCTCATTCCCCCCTTGCATAGCGCAGCACCATGAACAAACGCCGCGAGGCATGCGCCCAGGATAACGAGCCAGGTCATTGCACCTGACGCTAGGCCGATTGAAGATGAAAACCGGTGATAAGGGGTGACCGCCATTACGACAAGCGCAATGGCGCAGGCAAATGTAGCAGAACGGCGGGAAAAGAGCATACGGCCTCCATAGCGTGTCATTATATCGCTCGAGCCGCTCGTTTATCTCTGTTCTCACACCAGCCAGCATCAATGATTCAGGCGAACTCCAATCCGCGCCAGATCACGGTCCGGCTTTTGTTCGCAGTCCCCACATCAAAGCGGGATGCGGTTTCCTTTTGGACGCCGGTTCGGAAAGCGCATCCCGTTCCAGGGCAATATTCTGGGATGCAGTTTCCGCAGCACCCCCCATTCGGAAAGCATGTCCCAGTATTTGGCCGAAAACTGGGATGCGCTTTCCGGATGAGCCGAGACAGAGGCCAAGTCGAGCCCAGGAGACCGCCTCGAGCAGGCCGCCTCGCTCCCGTTATCCTCGCCATCCACCCAAGCGTGCTACACTGGCAGCAACTATGCCACCGCGAACGGCCCGGCCACGCGCCTGCCGCTCGCAAACGAACTTTAAACGCACGAGGGTTGGCCATGCCGCTTTTCTCGCAACATACCGCCCGGTTCTCGCCGGACGCTCCCTTGGAGGGCACCAGCTCTCGCGAGCTGCTCAAGCGGTACCAGCCGCTCGAGACGCTTGCGACCGGCGGTTTTGGCTCCATCGAGATCTGCCGCGATACGCACCTGCGCCGCCGCGTCGCCATTAAGCGCATCCCCCTCACGGACGGCGCCGGCATGCCCGCCAGCGACATCATGGATGTGCTGCGCGAGGCCCACACCGCCGCCATGCTGCAACATCCCAATATCGTGCAGGTTATCGACTTTACGCACGACACCGCCTATGCCTACCTGGTCATGGAGTATGTCGACGGCATGTCGCTTGCCGAGTTTTTGCACCGCGTGGACGGCCATTCGCTCACGTTTGACGAGGCCGCAGCCATTGCCGATGCCCTGGGCCAGGCGCTCACCTTCGCCCACAGTAATGGCGTACTCCACCTGGACATTAAGCCCGCCAACGTGCTCATCGACCACTCGGGCAATGTAAAGCTCACCGACTTTGGCATGGCGCGGCTGTCGTCCGCCGGTGGCTTTGGCGGCTCACGCGGCGGCACCATCGGCTACATGCCGCCCGAGCAGCTCGATATCGAGACCGGCACGGTCGACGAGCGCGCCGATGTCTTTGCCCTCGCCTGTGTGATCTACGAGGGCCTGTGCGGCAGCGCTCCTTTTATGGCGGCCACGCCCGCCGACTCGCTCGGCCGCATCATCGGCGGCGCCACCTATCCCAGCGAGCTGATACCACACTTTCCCCCGGGAGCCGAGGCCGCGCTCATGAGCGCGCTCTCCCCCATGCCGCAGGACCGCCCCAACAGCATCGAGGCATTTTGCGACCAGCTCCTTGCCGGTCTGGGCAGCGTGCGCGAAGGCCGTCGCAGCCTGGAGCAAATGGTTGGCGAACTTTCGGATGACGAGCAGGAGCTCGACGATATCGAGCCGTCGCACTACGAGGACGACACCATCGAAGTCGACCCCGCACTCGGCTGGGCAGGCACGCGCTGGAGCCATGCGCGCGACTACGCCATGCACGCTATCTCGGCGCTAACGTGCGGCGCCTTTAGCTTTTTGCTGATGCAGACGGCCGGCGTCGCGGCGCTTCCCGGCCTGGTCATTGCGGCTATCGCGATCGGAGCGGCGGCCGGCCTGGCCCCCCAGATTGGCTCGGCCATCTCGGCTGTGGGCTTTTTGGTGCTCATGGCAAACGCCACCATGCAGGCACAGGGCGTCCTGTCGATGTTGCCCGTCGCGGTGATCTTTGCCGCCGCCATGTCCGGTTGGTGGATCGCCTGGGGTCGCACCGAGGCTGCCGCGAGCGCCGCACTCACCTGTGCACTCGCGCTTGGCTGTCTGACCGGCAATACCTTCCTGGCAGCTGGGGTCACCGCCGGCGTCGCGTCATTTTGGCTCGGCCCGGCAAGCGCCGCCGCGGCAACGGGCATGGGCGCACTTTTTGCCCGTCTGGCCACGGTCGCGCTTTCAGCCGGAGGCGTGCTGGGGCTCGGTAACGTTGCCGCAGCGCTGGGAGACCCACTCCTTTGGGCTGCCTTTGTGCTGGTAGCGGCAACTGCCGCGGCGTCATCTGCGCTGCTCAACGCCCATGCCAAGCGTGCCGATCAGGGCTCAAACCTTGCCGTAATCGCCGCCATCGCTGTCGCCGGCATCGGCTGCGCAGCGGCGTCCTGTCTTGCACACCATATGGAAATTGCCAGCCTTGCAGCCGCGGTCGTCGCCAAGGCGGCGGTTGCGGGAACCCTATCCTCTATAATCGTTGGGATATGCCTATATTTGCTCGGATACCAAAGAACCTATACGGAGAGTGATCTTTCGTGAACTTCCTGAACATCTTCGAGGACCACGTGGCCGGCATCTTCGGTGCCACCCGTGCCCCGTTCTCCTTTAAGAAGCTTGCCAAGCAGGCCGCTCGCGACATGGAGGATCAGACTCTGGTGATCAACGGCGTCAACACGGCGCCGGCACTCTATACCATCCTGATCGCCGCCGACGACGATCCCATGCTCGCCCCGTTCTACCCCGAGCTTTCGCGCGAGGTCCGCGAGTTTGTGAAGGCGCAGGCCGAAAAGCGCCGCTATGTCTTTGTCGGCGAGCCCCTCGTGCGCTTTATGATCGATCCGCAGCTGCGCGCCGGCAAGTTCTCGGTCTTTGCCGAGAACGTCGATGCCCCCACGCTCGGCCGCCTGTACGAAGAAGAGCGCGCCTATCAAAACGGTCTGGGCCAAAACAACTCCGCGGCAAGCCGTGCCGCCAGCGCCCCGCGCGCCGGCCAGCAGCAGTTTGCTGCCCCGCAGCAGCAGCGCCCCGCCGCCATGCCCCAGCAGCAGCCGACGCCTCGCGCCGCCGCTCCCGACCCGCTTGCCGTGGCAGACCCCTTCGCGCCTAGCGTCCCCGACCCCGCCGCAGCACCCATCCCGGTGCCGCAGACCGTCTCGCGCGACGCGCTTGCCGGCATGGGCGGAGCCGCCGCGACCGGTGCCGCCGTGGGCCTAGGCGCCGCAGCCGGCATCGCCTCCAACATGGCGAGCACTCGCGCCCCGCAGCGCCCGCTCGCCCAGCTCGTCGACGTCGTGAGCGGCGAGAGCCATAGCATCACCTCCGCACAGGTGACTATCGGTCGCGAGCGCTCGGTTTCCGATATTGCCCTGCGCGACCCCAACGTGTCGCGCCGCCACGCCCAGCTCACCTTTACGGGCTCGGATTGGTCGATCGAGGACCTCAATTCCACCAACGGCACGCTCGTCAACAACCGCCGCATTACGCGCTGCCCGCTGCGCAACGGCGATCTGCTGACGTTTGGCCTGAGCACCTTTGAATTTAGGGGATAGTCTCTTATGAACATCGATATCGTCCTTTTTGCAGGCCGCATCGTCCTGGTCGCCCTGCTCTATATCTTCCTGTTCGCCGTCATGAAGACCGGCGTGGGACTTGTGCGCGGACAGCGCCGCGACTCGGCTATCTGGACGATCGATGTGGACAAGGGTCCGCGCGGTATCCGCGGCATCCACGTAGACATGCTCGGCCCCGTCATCGTCGGTCGCTCGCCATCTTCGGACATCTGCATCAACGAACCGTTCGTCTCGGCCTCGCATGCGCGCTTTTCGCTGCAGGGCCCGGCGCTCATCATCGAAGACCTCAACTCGCTTAACGGCACGCTCGTCAACGGCCGCCAGCTTGTGGAGCCCGCAACGCTGCGCGAGGGCGACGAAGTCCAGATTGGCGACGTGGTCATGAAGGTGAACCGTCGATGATCGACGAGGAGAACAAGTCCGCGACTATGACCGAGGCACCGGCTGCCGCCACAGCTGCGCCGGCCCACGCCGCTCCGGCGGGCTCCGCACCCGTGGAACCCGAGGACACCGTGTTCTCCCTGCCTCTTTCGCATGTAACGCATGATATTTCGGATCTCGCCGATAACGAGGACGAAGAGGATACCGTAGCGGCGCCCATCGGCGCACATGCCGCGGAACAGCCCACAGCGCCCGAAGCAACCCCGGCGCCAGCTCACTTTGCAGAGCCTGTCGCCGCGGCAATCAACGAGAGCGCTGCGGTGTTTGCGGCACCCGAGCCCGCCGCGCCGGCGTTTCCCATAGCCCCGGCATCCGAGGTTGCGCCCGTGTCTACGCCGGCGCCCGAGCCTATAGACGTCAGCCCGCAAGACGACGAGTCGACCGCCCGCGTGTCCGAGGAGCCCGACTCCCCGGACACCGGCGATTCCGAATCAAACGCCGAGACCGACACCGTCTCTCCCGGTGACACAGCCGAGATCGACGTAGCCGCCGTTGAAGCCAAGCTCAAAGACCCCGGCTCGACCATGAGCTTTGAGCCCCTGACCGAGGAGCGCATCGAGACCGACTCGACCTATGATGCCGGCACCACCACGCAACTCATGTGGGGTGCCCGCTCCGACGTTGGCTGTGTGCGCCCGCACAATGAGGATTCCTACCTGGTGCAGTCGCCGCTCTTTTGCGTATGCGACGGCATGGGCGGTCACGCCGCCGGCGAGGTAGCCTCTTCCATCGCCGTCGAGACTATTGCCAAGACGGCCCCGCAGTCCGCCGACGCAGCACGCCTGGCGGCAGCCGTCGAGGCAGCTAACGCCGCCGTAATCGAGGCGGCCCTGAACGGCCTAGGCAAGCCCGGCATGGGCTGCACAGCCACTTGCGCCTATATCGAAAACGACACGCTCGCCATCGCCCACGTGGGCGACTCTCGCGCCTACCTGCTCCACGAGGGCACGCTCATCCGCGTGACCCGCGACCACTCCTACGTGGAGGAGCTCGTGGACGCCGGCGAGATCACGGCAGACGAGGCTCGCGTCCACCCCAACCGTTCGGTCATCACCCGTGCGCTGGGCTCAGACCCCGCCATGTATGCCGACCACTTCACTCTGCATATCGAGGAAGGCGACCGCCTGATACTGTGCTCTGACGGCCTTTCGAGCATGATTCCCGATAGCGATATCGAGAACATCGCCACGCAGTCCTCAACCGCGCAAATCTGCGTTGACAACCTAGTGGACGCGGCGCTTGCCGCCGGCGGCCACGACAACGTGACCGTAGTAGTCGTTGACCTGGTTGACGATGGCGTTATGCGCGAGGCGCAACGCGTGCGTCGCCGCAACGTCACCATCGGCGTCGTCTTAGGTCTCGTCTTGGTGCTGGCGGCTGCCATCTGGGCCTACACGGGTGTCACCGGCTCGTACTACCTGGGTACCTACCAGGGCAATGTCGCCGTCTGGCGCGGCCTTCCCGGCAAGCCGCTCGGACTCAAGCTTCACTGGCTCGAAAGCGAAACCAGTATCAAGCTGTCCGACCTGCCCGAAGACACGCAAAACCGCCTCAAGGCGGGTATTCCGCAAACAAGTGTTGACGATGCGCAGGACACGATATCCAAGTACCGCCACCAGATCGACGAGGAGCAGACCCGCCAGGTGATTGACGCGCAGACGATTCGCGACAACACCAATCAGGGATCGACCTCCGAATCAGATTCCGAGAAAACCGCCGAACAGTCCGCCGAGGCCGAAGCCTCCGATAAGAATTAGAAAGGGAGTGCCGCTTATGAGTCGCCGCAACACCGAGCTGCTCTTGCTCATCGCCTCGGCGTTCCCCGTCATCCTGCTGTATGCGATGTACGTGCTCACCGCGGGCGCCGCCATCTCCTTTGAGACGCTCGCCGTGCCGATCGGCCTCTTTGCCGCCTTCGCCGCGGCACATATCGCCGTGCGCATCTTGGCGCCCGGCGCCGACCCCGCCATCCTACCCATCGTATTTATACTTTCGGGCATCGGCATCACGTTCGTGACACGCCTCGCCCCCGCTCTCGCCATCTCACAGCTCATCATCCTGTTTGTCTCGGTGGCCCTGATGGTGGGAACGCTCGCACTGGTCAAAAACCTCGACGTGGTCATGCGCTACAAGTACACCTTTGGCATCATCGGCATCATCCTGCTGATGCTGCCTATCTTTATCGGCACCACGATCTCGGGCTCCAAGCTGTGGATTCGCATCGCGGGCTTTACCATCCAGCCTGGCGAGTTCGCCAAGGTCTTTATCGTGCTGTTCCTGGCCGGGTACCTGGCCGAAAACCGCGAGCTGCTCTCCATCTCCAACCGCAAGATCTTGGGCTTTAAGATCCCTCGCCTGCGACTGCTGCTGCCGCTGTTTGCCGTGTGGGGTGTGTGCCTGCTCGTCGTCGTCTTCGAACGCGACCTGGGTTCGGCCGTGCTGTTCTACACTATCTTCTTGCTGATGCTCTACGTTGCCACGGGGCGCTTTTCGTATGTCGTTATCGGCCTTGCGCTCTTGGCCGTCGGCGCCGTGGGCGCCTACAAGTTCCTGTCGCACGTTCAGGTGCGCTTCCAAGTTTGGGTCGATCCGTTTAAGGACGCCCAGGGCCAGGGCTACCAGATCGTCCAGTCGCTCTTCTCGCTTGCCGATGGCGGTCTGGTCGGTGTTGGTATCGGCAACGGCATGGCCAACAACATCCCTGTCGTCGAGTCCGACTTTATCTTCTCGGCCATCGGCGAGGAGATGGGCCTTTTGGGCGGCGGCGCCGTGCTCATCCTGTTTATGCTCTTTGCCGTGCGTGGCCTCACCACGGCTGCCCGCGCTAAATCCGATCTCGCCGCTTTTAGTGCCACGGGCCTTACGGCCGCCATCAGCTTCCAGGCCTTTTTGATCGTGGGCGGCGTTACCCGCCTGATCCCGTTGACCGGCGTCACCCTGCCCTTTATGAGCCAGGGCGGTTCCTCGCTGCTGGCAAGCTTTATCATCGTCGCGCTCCTGCTGCGCGCCGGTGACGAGGCGACCGGACGCGAGGCCGAGCTTACCGGCACCGGCACCATGGCCGCCATCACCGATGATCAGGTCGCATCTGCCGCCGCCCCGACGGGCACGCGCTTTGCCACCTCGTCTTCCTACGGCAGCGGCAGCCATTCCGTCGGCTCGCGCATGCGCCGTCGCCTGCTCGACACGCCTGAATCCGGTGTGCTCGGCCGCGTTGCGCTCGCCAACCGTCTAACCCGTGCGGTGCTCGCCTTTACGGCGCTATTCGCCATCCTTATCGGCAACCTCACCTATGTCCAGGTCATCAAGGCCAAGGACTATCAGGACATGCCGACCAACAACCACACCATCGCCCGCTCCAAGTACATCCAGCGCGGTTCCATCATCACGTCCGACGGCGTGACGCTGGCCGAGTCGCTGCAGCAGGAGGACGGCACCTACGTACGCTCCTACCCCAACGGTAACCTGGCAGCGCACGTGGTTGGCTACGTGAGCCAGCAGTATGGCACCACCGCCATCGAGAGCGTCATGAACGACACGCTCACCGGTTCTAAGGACTACTCCAGCTGGAACAACGCCATCGCGTCGCTCGCGGGCCAGACCCAGCCGGGCAACACCGCCAAGCTCACCATCGACTCGCGCATCCAGACGGCGGCCGAGCAGGCACTCAAGGGCTTTAAGGGCGCTGTAGTGGTCATCGACCCGCGTACCGGCGCGGTGCTCGCATGTGCCAGCTCGCCCACCTACGACAACACCAACATCGACGCCCTACTGCAGGCTGGCGGCGGCGAGGACGGCTCTATGTACAATCGCGCCATGGACGCGCTGTACACGCCGGGCTCCACGTTTAAGGTCGTTACGCTTTCCGCGGCACTCGAGACCGGCACCGCCAGCCTTACCAGCACCTACCAGGCGCCCGGCTCCATGGACATCGGCAACGCACCGGTCACCAACTATGCCAACGAGAGCTACGGCACCATCAGCCTGCAGCAGGCCTTTGCCGTGTCCTCCAACGTCGTCTTTGGCCAGGTGGCAAACGAAGTTGGCGCAAACACGCTCGTGCAGTTTGCCAACGCCTTTGGCTACGGCCAAAAGCTCGGCCAGGACCTGACCTCCGCGGCCTCCATCATGGCAGACCCGTCGCTCATGACCGAGTGGGAGACCGCTTGGGCCGGCGCCGGCCAGCCTGTCGGCATGGACCACACGCCCGGCCCGCAGACCACCGTCATGCAAAGCGCCGTGATTGCCGCCGCCATCGCTAACAGTGGCGTGGTCATGGACCCGTACTTTGTAGCCCAGGTACTCGCCCCGGACGGAACTGTGGTCAAGACCACGCAGTCCCGCTCGCTGGGTCAGGCCGTCAGCTCCGCCACGGCCGACCAGGTCAAGCAGGCCATGCTCGCCGTCGTCCAGTCCGGTACCGGCACCGATGCCCAGGTCCCCGGCGTCAAGGTCGCCGGCAAGACCGGCTCGCCCGAGACCGGCGGCACCAACGTCAACTCGACGTTCGTTGGCTTTGCACCTTACGATTCACCCACGGTCGCCATCTCGGTGGCCTTGGAGGATTACGACAAACACGACGTCAAGGCGGCCAAGATTGCCGGCATCGTCCTGACCGCGGCGCTCGCCGCACAGGGAGCGTGATGCCCATGATTGAATCGGACACCCGAGGCGCGCCGCGGCCGAAGAGTTAGCGGCAACGCGCCACACGGCCCCAGCGGCCACATCGTAGGTACTACACACATCGTTGAGCGAATAGTTATGTTAGGAGCAGGAATGGAACAGAGGGTCCTCGGGGGAAGATACCTCCTCAAGGATAAGGTGGGGACAGGCGGCATGGCGACCGTCTACCGTGCACAGGACCAGGTCCTCGACCGCACGGTTGCCGTCAAGATCATGCTGCCGCAGTATGCTGGCGACGCAACCTTCGCCGCACGCTTTAAGCAGGAGGCCCAGGCAGCAGCCGGTCTCTCCTCCCCCTATATCGTGGGCGTCTACGATTGGGGCAAGGACGGCGACACATATTACATCGTCATGGAGTACCTGCGCGGCACCGACCTTAAGAGCGGCATCAAGAGCCACGGCGCCCTCGACCCCAAGAAGGTCGCCCAGATCGGCTCGCAGATCAGCTCCGCGCTTTCGGTCGCCCACAAGCACGAGATCATCCACCGCGACATCAAGCCGCAGAACATCATGGTGCTGCCCGACGGCAACATCAAGGTGATGGACTTTGGCATCGCGCGCGCCAAGAACAGCCACCTCACGCAAGACAACAACGTGCTGGGAACCGCCCACTACGTCAGTCCCGAGCAGACCCGTGGTCAGGACCTCGGCCCCACCTCGGATATCTACTCGCTGGGCGTCGTGATGTACGAGTGCGCCACCGGCCGCGTGCCCTTTGACGGTGATGACGCCATCTCGGTCGCACTCAAGCAGGTCAACGAGCTGCCTATTCCGCCGAGCCAGATCAACTCCGGTGTCGACGCCGACCTTGAGCGCATCATCCTCAAGTGCATGGAGAAGGACCCGGCAAACCGCTTCCAGACCGCCGACGAGCTGCGTCAGGTGCTCAACAGCTACCTGTCGGGCCGTGCCGTCAACATCTCGGAGCCCACGCGCATCATCGGTGCACCCGGTGAGCTGGGCGCCACCAAGACTCGCGAGCTTTCCGATCAGACGCGCGCCATGGTACGTCCCGTCTCGGGCGTGAGCGGCCAGAATACCGCTCGTGGCTCGGTTTCGGGCTCCACCGGCTCCTACGAGGTCGAAAAGCCCAAATCCAACAAGAACAAGATCATCGCCGCCGTGGTGGCAGCCGTTGCCGTCATCGGTATCGTGGTGGCCTTTGCCACAGGACTCTTTGGCGGCGAGCAGGTCACCGTGCCCGATGTGCTGGGCAAGGACCAGCAGACTGCCGTCGAGCAGATCAAGGAAGCCGGCCTCGAGGTCGGCACCATCGACCAAAGCTACAACGACGATATCGACGAGGGCAAGGTCGCCGAGCAGACGCCCAACGGCAAAACCAAGAAGGCCAAGGGCACCAAGGTGAACCTGGTAATCTCCAAGGGCCCCAAGCCCTCCGAGAAGGTTGAGGTTCCCCGGCTTGTCGGCCTGACCAAGGACCAGGCAGAAGCCGCGCTGGCAAGCGTTGGCCTGAAGGGCAACGCCTCCGAGGAGGCCAACGAGGCCGATGAGGGCCAGGTCTTTGAGCAGGGCACCGAACCCGGTAAGGAAGTCGAGAAGGGCACGACCATCTCGTACAAGGTCTCCAGCGGTCCTGACACCACCTCCGTCCCCGATCTGACCGACATGACCGAGGCCCAGGCGCGCAACGCCCTCGATATGGCAGGCTTTGGCGTCGACGTGAGCTACCAGGAGAACGATTCGGTTACCGAGGGCACCGTGATTAGCTGGAACCCCAGCGGCAAGCAGAAGCCTGGCGCCACGATTACCGTCGTCATTGCCAAGAAGTCCGGCAAAGCCAGCGTTCCGGGCAACCTGTACGGCAAGAGCATCTCCGCCGCCGTTACCGCGCTCAACAACGCCGGGTTCTACAACATCGCATTCTGCGATCAGAACGGTAACCCCGTGAGCGGCAACGAAAACGCCACCGTTACGGGCGTCTCCCCCACTGGCAAGCAGTCCACCGACAGCACGATCACGTTGACGGTTTCGCTTTCTGGCTCCGATTCGGGCGACGATTCCGGCACGACTAACTAGTCGAGGACCCATCACCCGCAGCGGCTAGGGCCGCAAACATATTCGCTCAACGGCGCCCGCTTGCTCCCCCGCAAGCGGGCGCTTTATTTATCGACAGACCATGGCCCCTTAGCAACGCAAAGAGGCCCGCAAAAGCGAGCCTCCCAGGTGACAACAGAATATGTAATGCAGTAATTACTGGCCGCAGAACTTCACCATGATCTCGACCATGGACTCTTGCCTATGGACAAAATGTCCATAGGCAAGGAGATGAAAGAGTAAGGACAACGCCCTCTAAAAGAAGGCCGTATATGAAGATTGCATATCCCTTTTGCCTTCATATACTCAAGAAGCACCCCTCGAAGCGCTCCTGAGAGGCCCCCTTGGATGCAACCCAGGGGATCCAGATTCTGGTAGACATCGGCGCAGCAAAATCCTGCCGCGCAGGCACGAACGGACATCTTGACTCCTAACGCAATGCGGGGCGCCCCAAGACACCCCGCCACGACAAAAAACTAGTTCTCGTAGACCAGCGGGTGGCCCCAACTGCCCTCGATCTTGCAGGTCTCCGCCGCAAAACCGGCAGCGAAGTCCAAGCTCTCGCGAATCGCGGCCTCGCCGCACTCGCCGGCCTTCTTCTTGGAAAGATAGGTGACCAAAAACGCCGTCAGCAGTGAATCTCCGGCCGCCATAGCGTCTTTGAGCTCCTCGGGCGCCACGGGCTTGATGCCCTGCTCGTAGAAGTTTTCGCCGTCATAGGCGACGGAGCCCTTGCTCCCGCGCGATGCGCATACGATTTGAGGGCCAAGGGCCTTCACCCACTCGAGCTTCGCCTTGATATCCTCCAGGGAAGCGTCGCCCATGGACATAAAGGCGTACGTCACAAATGGCGCAATCTGCCCGAAGTACTCGTCGGTGGAGTCATCGGAGAAGTCGAAGCTGATAGGCACGCCGGCAGCCTTGATCTTGGGGAGCTCGCGCTCGGTGAAGCAGTAGTTGCCGCTGTGCACCAAATCGAAGCCGCTGACGTACTCGGCGGCGAAGCGGTCTATCACGTAGCGCATGTCGCCACGTATGCCGCCTTCATTGGAGCCCAGGAAGATACGGTCCCCGGTCTCGTCAACGGTCACGCGAGCGGCGCCGTTGACGCCCAGGACCTGCTGGCAGCGAAGAAGCTCGACGCCCTCGTCCTCGAGCGATGCTATAACGTGCTCGGCCTCCTCATCTGATCCGAAGATTCCCATGTAGGCGCTGCGATCGACGCCGAGCTTCTTGGCGAAGACGGCGAAGTTAACTGCATTGCCGCCGGGATACATGGTCTTGATGTGCTCGTACTTATCGACAACGTTGTCTCCAAAGCCAAGCACGCTTATAGGATAGGCTGCCATGGTTATCTCCATTCAGGTAAACCGCCGTGGTTACGGCGAGCAGACGGGGCGCGAGGGATTCGCACGTCTCAACGCGCCTCGCGCCCCGTTTTAAAATCGCTAGTACTTCTCGATGCCCATGTAACGACGCACGTCCGGGTGATGGTCGAACACCTTGCCGCGAGCGGAGCGCAGCTCACAGTTCATCGCGTAGAACAGGATTGGATCAAGGAACGCGCGAACGCTCGCCGGTACTTGGTCCATGCCGTACTCCATGGCGTCGAGCACCATAAGAGTGTCGGTATGGGTCTCGAGGAATGCGAGGGCGCGCTCATCCATGGCTCGGCACTCACTAGAAGACATCTGCAGGAAGTAGAAGACTCCGGGCTCGGTCACCTCGAAGGGGCCGTGGAAGTACTCGCCGGAGTGGATATAGGCGCAGCTCTGCCACTGCATCTCCATAAGCGAGCAGATAGCGAAGCCATAGGCCTGGCTAAACACGGGACCGGACCCCAAGATATACAGGAACTTGTGGTCCTGGCACAGGGCGGCAAAACGGTCGCAGAGTTCGGCGTTGACCTTCTCGCGAGCTGCAGGCAGGATCTGGTCCATCTTGGCGATGCCTTCGTACATGTCGGCAAGGTCGGCATAACCTTCCTGCTGATCCAGGAGCTCGGAAGCGAGAGCCAAAGAGATGCCGGCGGGCACCTCCGCCTGCGGAACTCCCTCGCCCCACGGATATACCCAGCACGTCCACTCACCGTTATCGATGCCGGAACCCGCGTTGTCCGTCTGCACGATAACGGTCGCGCCCGCCGCCTTGGCGATCGAGCACGCATCGATTACCTCGGGGGTGTTGCCGGAGTGGCTGCAAGCGATGACAAGGGACTTTTCGCCCAGGCGCTTGGGACGCATGATATCGAACTCGCGGGCGGTATACGCCTCGCTGGCAAACGCAGTCGCCTCGCGCTTGAGCAGCTCGTGGGCGGGCAGCAGGTCGATGAGGGAGCCGCCGCAGGCAACCCAGAAGACGCTATCGAAACCGCCCTTTTCAGCGATTGCGTCGGCGATAAGATCATGTGCGTTCATTGTTATTCTTCCTTTCGATACGGCGGACGAATCCGCCAACGTTTACTGCGAGTCTTCTCGTCAAGCGTGTTGACTTCCCCACGCGAATGGGAGCTACGCGCTAGTCGACAAAATACCTCTCGAAGGCGTCCATGTTGTGCCGGTCCGCTGCTGCGGGATCATCGAAATACCTTCCATCGGTGATCTCCTGACCAAGATAGCCCTCGAACCCATGCGCGTTGAGGACGCGTACGAAATCGTCCATACTGTGCTTTCCATCGCCCCAAACCAGATGGCCATATGGGTCGCCATCAATGAAGCGCATGTTCCTTATGGCACCATCGCCAAACTCGGCAAACCACTCTTCAAGGCTCTCGCCGGCGACTCCCATAGCGGTAGTGTCCACCATTGGAGTAAGGTGCGGGCTGGCTACTTGGTCAAGCATGCGCCTGGCGTCCGCGAGTGTAACCACCAAGTTGCTCTCTTCCGGCCTCAGGCTCTCCATGCAGAGGGTCACGCCGTGCTCGCCGGCATAGTCCGCAAGAATCGCCAAGTGCTCGGCAGAGCGCTTCCAAGCCTCCTCGCGGTCCTCGTCCCAATCGCCCCAACCGGAGTTGATGGACATATACGGGGCGCCGAGCACCTCGGCGAGCTCGATGCCGTGCTTAAAGTAAGCGAGGCTCCGCTGCGCGTGGAGGGGCTTTCTGGCAGCGTACTGCCACGGATACACCACGTTCTCCGGACACAGGGAGCTCACGGAGAGTCCGCGGGACTCGATCTTGCGGCGA
The DNA here is from genome assembly GCF_023656745.1 of Collinsella sp. BG-O-102. Taxonomy (GTDB): domain Bacteria; phylum Actinomycetota; class Coriobacteriia; order Coriobacteriales; family Coriobacteriaceae; genus Collinsella. The sequence goes on along the minus strand of NZ_JAMOKO010000004.1, from coordinate 68,929 downwards.
AGCTCGTCGGCCTCGAAATACCCCGTGTGGTCCAGCGTCACGTGCGGCTCGGCCGCCCAAAGCTCGATGGTTTTGAAGCCAAGGCGCTGCTGAGCATCAAGGAAGTAATCGAGCGACCACATGATGTAGTGAATGTTCATGCCGGCGACCTGCTCGCGACGCAGACGGGGTGTGGAAGCGCTTAAATCCATGCTGGGCACCTCCTACATCGGCAGTAGGCCGGAGATCACAGTCGCGACCAATCCGAACAGAACCATGAAGATAAAGAACTTCCAGATGGTCTTCCACCATTGCCCGAAGGAGATCTTCGCCACGGCAAGACCCGCGACGGTCATGCCCGCAACGGGGCTGATGGTGTTGACGGTCTGGTTCGCGAACTGCAGAGCGGTGACGGCAGCCCCGGGATTGAGGCCCATAAGCTCGGTCAGCGGGCCCATGACGGGCATGGTGAGTGCAGCGAGGCCGGAGCTGGAAGGAACCAGCAGCGAAAGCAGGCCGAGGACGATGTACATGAAGGTGGTATAGATGAAGGACGGAGCGCCCGCAAGGAGTCCGACGAGCCAGTTAAGAATAGAGTCGATGATCATTCCGCCCTCTGCGACGACCAGGATGCCGCGGGCGATGCCGATGATGCAGGCTGCGTAGGCGAAGTCGGCGATTCCGCGGACGAACTCCTCCGCAATGGTCTTCTCGTCCAGGCCGCCGAGTATGCCGGCAAGAAGGCCCATGGCCAGGAACACCATGGAGATCTCGTCCATATACCAGCCCTGGGTAACGAGGCCCCACACGATAACGCCCATGCCGACCGCGAAATCAATGAGGACGAGCTTGTGGCGAAGCGTGAACTCCTCTTCGATAGAGGCATCGGTGACAGAGAACTCGATGCGCTTCTGCTTATCGTCCTCATAGGTGATGGAGGACTTGGGATCGAGCTTGACGCGGCGCGCGTAGCGCATGGCCCAGAAAATGCCCGCGGCGGTGAAGATGACCCACAGGATGGCGCGGAGCCAAAGCTGGGGATTTCCCTCGATGCCGATAACGCCCTGGGCGATCAGCACGTTGAAAGGATCAATAGTGGATGCGCAGTAACCAAGGTTGGGGCCGAGGAAGCAGATGATGAACGCGGTCATGGAGTCATACCCGATGCTCAGCATGATGGGGATGAAGATCGCGTAGAACGGCAGCGCCTCCTCGGACATGCCGAACGTGGTGCCGCAGATCGAGAGCAGGATCATGGAGATGGGGATGATCAAGATGTCCTTGTTCTTCAGCTTCTTGATCACGCGGCTCATGCCGGCGTTTAGGGCGTTGGTCTTGGTGACGATGGCGAACGATCCGCCGATCAGCAGGACGAACGCGACGACATCGGCCGCAGCCTGAATGCCCTTGGCGGGAGCCTGCAGGACGGCATCGATGCCCTGTCGCAGATCGACGGTCTCCCCCGTCTCCGAATCGGTGTAGACCTTGTCGACCTCTTGGTACGTTCCGGCTACGGCGACTTCTCGCTCGCCCGCGGCCGTCTGAATGGTCTGGCGGTCGAACTGACCCGATGGGACGATCCATGTGAGCACCGCGAAGAACACGATCAGCATGAACGCGATGGTGTACACATGGGGAAGCTGGAGATGGAATCTGCGCTTGGGCTTCTCCTGTTTGGCATCCGGCATTCTTAACCTCCTGCCAGAGCAACGATGCTTGCCAAAAATCCTTCACGTATAGGCAAACATCTTAGGTTGTTCTATGTATAACCTGCATGAAGGCGTCGGTCAAGAAACATATTAGGTTGTTCTATAAGTGGTAACTTTTACGCGCTAAACGGACCTGCCGCGGCAATACGAGAACAGCGCTGTGTGAGACAGAGCCGCTAGATATCGAAGCTGTAGCGCGAACCCACGTAGTACTGTCTGCCATAGCAGAAGCGCTCTCCGTTGGAATCGAGAAAGCCCGCGTTCATGAAGAACAGCGGCTCCCCTACTGGGACCTTGAGCTCGCGGGCGGCATCAATTCCCGCACGGGCGATCTCCAGCCTGCAGGGATCGGACGAGCAGGGATACCTACCCGTACGCTCCCCCACGGCCTCGAATATCGAACAATTGGAGAGACCGATATCTTTGAGAAATTCGAATCCATCGACAGGATAGTAGTTGTTCTCGAACAGGACCGGCACGCCGTCTGCGGTACGCACGCGTGAGACCAAGATGAGGTCAGAGCCTTCATCCAAGCCAAAGAAAGAAGCGAGGTCGCGATCGGCGGCAACGGTCTTGCGGGCAACGACGCGAGCGCCCGCCTTCATGCCGTTTTCAGCGCATGCTTGGGTAAAACTCTGAACATCGTCCTTCTGATGCACCTTGCGAATTATCTTTGTCGCGGTCACAAACGTACCACGCCCCTGCCGCTTGGTGAGATACCCCTCGCCCACAAGCTCCTCTATTGCGCGGCGAACCGTGACCCTTCCCACGCCGTACATCTTAGAAAGCTCAAGTTCCGTTGGAATCTGCGAGTCAACGGGATATGTCCCCTGTTCGATATCGCTCTTAAGCAAATCGAGCACCTGTTGATACAGCGGGGCGGAAGAGCCCCCATCCAGATGCGCATCCACAAAAACTCTCCCTTTAAGGCGTTCGCGATCTCAACGACTCCATTCTACCGCACACGGAAAAATGAGGTTAAACACATAGGGGCCCTGCATGTTTGAGCGTATCGGGAATCTGGTCGCTGATTTCGTCCGCATTTGCTTGCGAAAAACCAAAACGCTCCTCGCGCTTGGCGAACACGGTGAGGCCCGCCGCCTTGCACGCAGCGATCGATGATGCTCGTGTGATGTTGGCTTCCTTCCTTTGCTTGCGAGGCGCGTCACTCGTCCTGCTGAGCCGCGGGCCCATCGTTCGGCGTGGCCTGCCTGCGCGGGGCATGCCGGGAATTGATGTAGTCGTATGCGTAGGCGATCTCCGTGACGGGGACCTCCACGTGGTAATGGGCGGAAATGTCAGAGAAGCTCGTGCGGAATGCCTCGACGAAATCGTTGTGTTCATTGGCGAAGCGCTGCTCGTCTGCGTAGTTCTCGATGGGGCTTCTGGTCACGAGGCGCTCCACGAGACAACACAGGTGCACGTAGAGCCCCATGCTCACACGAGCGCCAATCACGTCTCCGGTGAGCTGCTGGAGCCGCTCTGCGGCACTCTCGATTTCGCCGAAGAGCTTGTTGGGGTTAAGGATTGTGATGGACTCGACCACGTTCCTGAGGGTCATGTTCTTGACGAGATTCTGGTGGAACGTGCGCAAGCTGTCCGCGTCGAGCAAGCGTGCGAAGGCGCGGTCTATCTGGGCCGTTCCTTCGCCGGCGATGAGTTCCTCGAGCGAAATGAACGGGACTCCGTCGGCGTGCGGATTGTCCGTGCCGATGACCGAGCGCACGTTGTACTGGGAGAAGGCGGCATCCTCAGATCCGTTATTGGCGAGCTGCCGCCAGTCAACGGCGACAAGCCGCGCGGGGGACTCGCCAGGCAGGCTCTGCGCCACGAGATCGCGGATCCGCGCAGCTGCGTCAAGTCCGCCTTCGGAGCAGAAGACAATCGCGTCCGGTCGGGCGTTGCGCGCCACGATGTGATAATTACAGGTGCAAGCTGCCGCAGCATCGTCGAGAACCTCTCGCACGGAGCGACCCGCGATAAGTCCGGCGCCAACCTCCACCGCAAGGCCGGTAGAGGCGTTGTTTATGATGCCGAGCGTCATGCCGGAGGTGGATTCCAGACTCTTATAAATATCCTGGAGCGATCCCATGTCCACGAGGATGACGACCTCGTCTGCGTAGGAGAAGCGGTCGATGATTTGCTGAAGAGGAACAGCGACGTCCGTAACCTTCTGGTCGTAGGGCATGTCGATGGCCTCGAAGACCCTCGTGTCAAGAATCCGATTGGCGGCGTCGGCGATGCTCGTGGCGGTCGAGTAGCCATGACTGAGGACGATACCGACGCTCCGACGACGCTTAGACGGGTCGAGTGCGAGTGCCGCATGCGCAAGGACGAGCAGACACGTGAGATCGTCGAGTGCGATGCCGAGCGTGGCCTTGAGTTCATCAGCGATGCAGGCGCAGACAGTAACGGCAAAGCGGTTGCGCTGGGCCACGACGCCGCGCATGCCGGAAAGCTCGCTTGCATGGGAGCTCTTCCAACGCGAGAGGCTTGCGGGCGGCCACAGCTGGAGGCAGATGCCCTGGGCGATTAGATGCGAGCTCTTTCGGGACAAATCGATCGAGTAGAGTTCGTTCACGGAAGTGACGACGCTGTCGGCGATCTGCTCGTATGCGTCGGACTTCGAGCGGCCCGGGTTTTGCCCGAACGCCAGGTAGTCCTCGAGGTCGCGGGCTCGCTCCACCAGCTGAGCGCTGCACGCGCCCCCATCAAGCGTGCCTTCGCGATAGCTCTCGTATGGCTCCAGCATGGCGTCGAGTACATGCCGTGCGCGGTCGTCCGCCTGGCTTTGGATGCTCCGGGTGGTGTCGATGAGCTGCATGTCGTTCTCGCTGCGCTCGAGTGCGGAGCCGGCAAGGATTGCGGAGGGAAGCTGGTAGGTGCGAATCTCCAGGCTTTCACCCTTCGTGTCTAGATAGGCCTCGGCGCAACAGTTGGTGATGCAGTCGCGCAGGCCGCGTACGTTCTCCTCGAAGTTGGTGCCGGCGAGGGCTCGGAAGGCTCCGCGACTTATGAGGATGTCGCGTCCTATGCGTCGGCCCTCCTCCTTGAGGAAGTGGAGAGTCAGTTCCTCACGCTCCTCCTGGGTGCGCTCGCGCAGAGACGGCACCTGGGCGGACATGGGGATGCGACGCGTGAGGCTGCGGCACTCGGTACTGTCTGCCTCGTTTGAGGTGGCAAAGATAAGGCGCACAGCAGGGGCTGGCACAATGGCGCCCGCCTGTGCGGAGGCCCACTCCAAGAGCGCGTCCTGGGCAGCGGGTGAGAGGGCGTCGACGTCCTTGAGATAAACGATGCCGCCGCTCGCCCGATCTGCAGGCCCGCCATCTGCGCACAGGTCGTGAGTGAGCGCGCGGGCATCGTCTGCGTAATGCGAGCAGTCGATGCTCACAAGCTTGGCTTCCTGCTGCAGGACGCCGACGTTCTTGCCGTATTCGAGGGCAAGTTCGGCGAGTAGACCCTTGCCGGTTCCCGAGGCGCCACAGAGCAGGATGGGCAGGCCAGCTGGCGGGTACTTGAGCGCGGCGCAGAGCTGGCTGATGCAGGGCGCAAGGCTCAGCTCGTGACCGATTGCGCGGTCGAAGTCGAGTCGCTCGCCGTTTCCGAGCGTGGCGAAGAGCTGCTCGACCGAAGGGTAGGTGCTACGCTCAATGCGAGACTGGAAGAAGCGTTCGAGGGAGCGGCGGTGGAAGTAGCACACCGGTCGTGCCCCTGCTTTCACCACGAGGCCAGCGCGCACGAGCTCGTTGAGATACTGACTTGCCAGGCTGCGCGAGATGGCGAGCGAGTCGGTTATAGATGCCGTGGTGAAGTGGTCGAGACGGTTCTGGATGCGCCCGCCCCGCGTGCTGCCAAGCTCGCGCGTGATGCGATCGAGGTAGGCAAGCAGGTCTTTCTGTGTCTCGGGGATGTTCATGCGGCTGGTCCTCCTTTCGTCCCACACCTTACGGGCGGGGTGGTGCTCGGGACGGGTTGGCGCCCGCGTTTTGTCACGGGCACGTGAACTTCGGCACTCCATGATACATCTGTAGTGGCATATGGCGACTTCTCGACACCTGCGCTCGACACAGCGAGCGGCAACAGCGCTGTCCGCCGAGCGCCTCACGGGCGTATCCCAACCGTAGGAGTGCGCTTTGCCACCTTTGACTGCCTCCCTGTCGGCAAGCGGCTCGCCGTTCGCTCCGTCTCTGACCACATCGCTCGAATCGACTCTGCCGCCGGCGCTGTGGTGGCCGTCGTGCCCGCAAAGGTCATCAAGCAGGCCGACGAGGTCACCGCGGGCAAGGTCTCCCTCGTCGACGCACTCAGGAATCTGTAGGCGAGGCCCCTAAGGCCGCCTCGCTGTCGGCAGCCCGGGGCCATGTGCCATCAGGGCACAGGACGAGTCCGGTCGCCGGAATGCGGCCGGACCCGTTGTTCGCGTGTTTTGCTGGGGGAGTCGCTGTGGCGACGAGGTTCACTGGCTTACTTTTCCTGTTCGCGCAGCCCCTTCGCCAAGGCTATGTTGGACAGTTTGAGTTCGCCATTCGTTACCGTAACAGCAAGCGAGTGGCCGAACTTCTCGCAGACGCGTGTCGTGAGTGCGGTACCGTCGAGGTAGAGGACGAGGATGTTGTCGTCAACGATGAGCTGCAGGTGGTAAGAACGCCCGGACTCGAGCCAGACTGGCCTCCAAAGCCCCTTATCCATTACGCGGAACCACTTGTAACAGGGGCTCTTGTCGAACGAGAGCCGATTCGCGTCGAGGTCGAAGCGGTATTCGTACGACTCGTCGGTCTCGAGATTCTTGTAGGCTCGAATTGAGAAGTCGCAAGCGTCCCTGAACGTCACGTCTGCCTCGAAGCAGAAGATCTCGCCTGCGTTTTCGGTGATTACGCACTCCGTTCGTTCGTGGTCTCCGCGAAGCTCGATATCCGGGACGGCATCAGGGCACTCGAACGCATCCTTTATGCTTTGGGGAGGGCGAACGCCGAGGGTGCCATTGGGGCGCTGGTACACCTCATGGGGCATAAACGAGCCACCCCAAAGCCAGTTGGCCCGGTCATCGTCGTTCTCGCGCGTGGGGACCCAGCCGGACAGAATCCTGCGCGATCCGTCGAAGGCGGTCCGTCCGGCGTAATACGCCCTCCCGTCGAAGGCGTCATCTCTCGGCTTCTCCCACGGACCGTAGAGATCGCGGCTCATGCGGTAGACGATCTTGTTCTCGTCGCTGTACTCAGAGTAGACCAGGTACCACCAATCGCCAATTTTAAAAATGTCTGGCATTTCGAACATGGTGTAGAGGCCGGGGGCCCAGAAGTCGCCCTTGAACTGCCAGTGCTCGAGGTCCTTCGACGTAAAGTGAACGAGCCTGCCAGTTTGGAGGGTTTTGGAGGGGTCGTCTCCCTTACGCGTGCCCAGTACGAGGAGGTATTCCTTCCGGTCGTCATCCCATATTACGAAAGGGTCGCGCCAGTTGCGCCCATCGTATCCTGGCTGAGGCGTGAGCTCTACTGCAACGCCCGTCTTTTTCCACGTCGCATAATCATCCGAGCAGGCCTTCGCCTGCATGAGCACCTGGGACGTTTTGCCTTCTCGCAGGTAGTTGCGGTTAAACCCGGTATAGAAAGCGCGTACCTCCCCTTTTGCCTCGTAAACGGTTCCGGCGTAGATGAACTGGTCTTGGTCGTCTTCTCCGCCGTGGGGGATCGCCGTTCCGTGTTCCTGGTACGTCACGAAGTCCTGGGTGGTCGCGAGCGACCACCCAAAGGGCTGTCCTTCGGCAAGCGGAGCGGGGTCGCGCGTGTCACGCTGGTGGTATAGATAGAACGTGCCGTCCTTGCCGAAGGGCATGACGTCTCCCACCCACACGTCCTTCGGTTGGTAGAACAGGTGCTGGTTATTGGTCGGGACTTTGCGCATGTCTCGTCCTCCTTACTGTCGCGTCTTTCCTATTCGTCTTCTTCGTCAACGTCCGGAGTAAGATCTCCGAGGTAGACGAGCTGCTCTTTGGCTTGGGTGACGACATGCCTCACCACATCGGGAGTAAGCTGTCCGGCGTGGAGCGAGAGCTCGAGGGCCACGGGAAGGTTTACGCCGGTCACTATGAACGCGCCTCGCGGAGCCGAGCAGGCTACGAGCTGGTTTACGCTGCCCTGAAGGATGTCGGTGAGAACGAGGGTCTCGTCATCTTCGGCGATGCCCTCGAATGCGCTGGCGAGCTTCTCCTCGAGCGGGGTTTCGTCTGTAAACGCGCAGACAACCCTGATGTCGTGCCCCGGTCCTATGATGGCCTTGAGCGTGTCTCCGAGTCCGGCTGCCAGGCCGTAGTGCGATGCAATGATGATGTGCCTCATAATGCGTCCTTTGTGGGTTGGTCTAGCCCTAGGCTAGGCAGCAAGAATGCCGAAAGCCGCGCACACCCACGAGATGATGAGGATGCCGAGGACAATCTTGTTGATGCTGACCTTGCGCTTGACGAGGGCGTAGACGATGGCTGTGGCTATTACGGGCAGCATGCCGACCATGATTTGGTCGAGGATGCCCGTCTGGACGTCGAGCGTGACGTCACCCATGGTGAACGTGAGACCACACGAGACCTTGATGACGGTGGGGATGAGCGCACCGACGACCATCATGCCAAGTGCCGACGTCGACTCGGTGAAAACGGACATCTTCTCGGCAAGGGTCGTGAAGAGCTTGTCGCCGAACTTATAGCCTATGCGCCAGTCAAAGAGCTTCCATACGAAGATGGCGATGGCGACGGCGAGCCAGAGAAGCACGCCGACGGGGTTTCCCGCCTGTCCCATGTAGGCGGCGATGGAGCCGAAGATGGTGGGAATGAGGATGGCGAAGATCGTATCGCCGACTCCTGAGAGGGAGCCCATGAGGCCAATCTTAAGGTCTTGGACCGCGTCGATGGCGTCATTGTGCCCCTTGTCCTCCAAGGCTAGGCCGGCGCCGAGGAGCAGGCCGCTTACCTGGGGAGTCGCATTGTAATAGCGATAGGTGCTCAGAAGTGACCTGCGGTAGCCCTCCTCGTCTCCTGCATAGATCTTGCGCAGGGCGGGTTCGGTTGCGAACATGACCGCCGGGGCACACTGGGACTCATAGTTATAGATGGACGCGCCGAGCATCCAGCGGCGGCCGCAACGGTCGAGATCGGAAACGGTGAGGACTGGCTGGTACGTTCCGTCTGCCAGGCGGGTTGGCGCTTCGTTTGCCTTGGTGGCGTTAACTTCGTTACTCATCTTCCAGACCTCCAGCGTCGAGGGCGTTTACGGACGGATTGCTGTGCGACTTGTAGTACTCGATGGCCGCGGCGGCACCGAGCAGGGCAATGGGGAGAATGCTTATCTGCAGGTAGGCGGCCAGAACGAAGCCAACGATGGCGTAGGCGATGAATTTCTTCATTGGCATGAAGGACAGAAGCATCGCAAGGCCGACGACGGGGAGGATACCGGCGGCGATGGAGAGGCCGGTCGTGAACCAGGAGGGCATGACGGAGAGGAAAGCGTTGACGGCATCGGCGCCAAAGAGCAGTACGGCAAACGTGGGGATGGCCGCCGTAAGGCCATAGAAGACCGGACCGAGGAAAAGTACGCTCTTCATCTGCGAGTACTTGCCCTCTTCGGCAAAGCGCTGCGAGGTACGCCCGAGGAAGCCGTTTGCCGTCTTGGCGATGACGTCGAGCTGAAGGCCGAGCATGCCGACTGCGATTCCGGCGGCAACGCCGACGCTCGCCTCCTGACCCGAGGTGATGGCAACGACGGCGCCAATGATGGCGGCAGTGGGATAGTCGGGGACGGAGGCTCCTCCCATGGCCGCCACGCCCAGGCTCATGAGTTGGACGATGGCGCCGACGGCGAGGCCGGTTACGGGGTCGCCGAGCGCAAGTCCGACGAACCATGCTGGCGTGACGGACATGTTCGTGAGAATTTGTCCCGCGTTCTTCTCGGCTCCGTAGATGAAGGCGATGAGTGTAACGACGGCTATCTGGATGATGGATGGTGTCATAAGTTCACTCCCTTGCTAAAGCGTGATGATGCTGGAGAGCTCTACGGGCTTGTCGGCCGGCACATAGCGAACGGTGATGTCGCAGCCGGTGCCAGCAATCGCTCGATATGCGGGCAGCTCGTCTTTGGTGACGTAGGCGCGACTGCTCACCTGGACGGCGTCTGACCCCTCTTCGGGAAAGACTGTGCCTCCGACCACGAGTGTGGGAACAACCTGGCCCGTCTGTATGACGTCGAGGATGGTCTGGGGGTCTCGCGCCACGATGAAGACCGTGTGGTCGTCGTACTTGCCCGCCCGATAGTTCGTGAGAGCCGTCTCCTTGTTGATAATGGAGAGGGCGACTCCCGAGGGCTTTGCCATCCGCATGGCGGCCTTCTTGGTCGGGTCGTTGGCGACGATGTCATCGATGACCATGAGACGCTGCGGACGGAACTCGGGTACCCACTGGGTTGCCACTATGCCGTGTAGCAGGCGGTTGTCGATGCGTGCTGCGATGATGCTCATGTGATGTTGGCTTCCTTCCTTTGCTTGCGTGACGCGTTTCGGCATGGCCTGTGCCGAAGCGCGTCATTCGTCCTGCCGGGCCGCGGACCCGTCGTTCAGCGTGGCCTGCCTGCGCGGGGCATGCCGGGAATTGATGTAGTCGTATGCGTAGGCGATCTCCGCGACGGGGACCTCCACGTGGTAATGGGCGGAAATGTCAGAGAAGCTCGTGCGGAATGCGATCGAGGTAGGCTCTGTGTCTCGGGGATGTTCATGCGGCTGGTCCTCCTTTCGCCACACACCTTACGGGCGGGGTGGTGCGCGGAACGGGTTGGCGCCAGTGTTTCGTCACGGGCGCGTGCACTTCGGCACTCCATGCTACATCTGAGTGGCATATGGCGACTTCTCGACACTCGCGCTCGACACAGCGAGCGGAAATGGCGCTGCCTGCCGAGCGCCTCGCGGGCGCATCCCGACCGCAGAAGTGAGCGCGAAGGCTCGTCGAAGTGCTGGGTGGGGGACCGGCGGTCTGGATACGCGGTTTCGTTCGGCGAAGGCGGCGAGGCGAATGGCATGGCGAACGTACGGGTTTGACGTGAACGGGTTGCCCGTGGCGGCGTGGTATCGGGAGGAGACGGTCGAGCAGGTGCTCGCGCCGCTGCTCACCCGTCTCGCGCGCTCGCATCAGGAGAAGGGGTCGCAGGCCCATCTCGGCAACCCGGTGCGCATACGCTATTGCGACCGGGACGGCCACGTGTCGCGAACGGATATCGTCCGCCAGGTGGACGTCGCGCCGCGAAATGCAGACTCGCCTCAATCGTCGGTAAGGGGTGCCGCGGGCGATACGATGGAATCCGCGGACCGCACCGCGCCGCCGAGATTGCGACGCGAACGCAGGCGATGCGCCCGAAAAACTCCTCCGCGCATGTAGGGCGAAACGCCAGATTGGAGCTCCATGAACGATTTCTCCTTCTACTCCCCCACCCGCTTTGTCTTTGGGCGAAAAGCGACCGACAAGGTTGGGGGACTCTGTCCGCCTCCGGCTACCGCTGAGCGCTCATTGTCTACGGCAGGGGTTCCGCAGTTCGCTGCGGAACGCTCGTCCGCGTGAGGGCATCGCTCGATGCCGCGGGCGTGGAGCACATCGGGCTTGGAGGGGTGCGTCCAAACCCCGAAATAGGCTTGGCACGAGAAGGCGTCGAGCTCGCACGGGCAAACGACGCCGACATCATCCTGCCCGTGGGCGGCGGCTCCGTCATGGACTGCGCGAAGGCCATCGCACTGGGGCGGTATACGACGGCGACGTATGGGACTTCTTCCGCAAGCGCGCCGTTCCCGCCGACCGCATCGACGTCGCCTGCGTGGTGACCATCCCCGCATCCGGTTCCGAGGCCTCTAACTCCTGCGTTATCAGCAACGACGAGGAGCACCTCAAATGCAGCATTAACACGGACCTCAACCGCCCGGCCATCGCCTTCCTCGACCCGGAGCTGACCTTCAGCCTGCCCGCCTGCCAGACCGCCGCGGGAGTGACCGACATGATCGCCCATATCATGGAGCGACTCTTCTCCGGCGAGCCCGCCGTGGGCGTAACCGACAACATCGCCTGCGGGCTAGTGCGCGCCGCGAGGGAGGCGGCGCCCAAGGTGATGGAGAACCCCGATGACTACGACGCCCGCGCCGAGATCATGTGGGTGGGTACGCTCGCCCATAACGCCCTGCGCGACGGCGATTGGACCTGCCGCGGCCTTGAGCACGAGCTATCCGCACTGGACACCAAGATCACGCACGGCGCCGGCCTCGCCGTCATCTTCCCCGCCTGGATGCGCTACGTATGGCGAGAGCACCCTGAGCGCTTCCTGGAGTTCAGCGCCCAGGCCCTTGGCATCGAACCCATCGATTCGGACGCGGACGAGCTCGATGTGGAGGTAACCCCCGAGCAGGCAATCGAGTACGCGGTCGAAGCGACCATCGACGAGCTGCAGGATTTCTTCGTCTCGCTGGGAATGCCGCGCGCGCTATCGGAGTTCGGAGTCACCGAGGACGATATCGAAAAGATGATTCCGGGCCTCAAGATCAACCGCGGAGAGCTCTTCGGCAGCTTCAGGAAGCTCACGCTGGACAACGCGAGAAAGATTTACCGCAGCGCACTCTAGGAAACAGATGCCAGTCCCCCACGGGCGAGCAGCACGGCGGCCCCCGCAAACCAGAAACGGCGCCGCTCCCGCGACGCCGTCATATTCCCTGGTGCCCCCGGGCGGATTCGAACCGTCGACACCCGCTTTAGGAGAGCGGTGCTCTATCCCCTGAGCTACGGAGGCATGTTGTACTAGTGTAGCAGATTTACCCCTTTGCCATGTAGCGCATGGCCACTCATCGAGAAGGCTCTATAGCGAATAGTTTCCGAGGGCAATCCTCAATATCGGAAAGAATAACCCGGAATAACGCGAAATAATGGGACAAGCTTTCCCAACTGGCCCTCAAAAGGAAAATGCATCCCGGAATGAGAACAAATTCCGGGATGCATTTTCCGCCATCTATCGCCAACGATTAGCTGTCTCTGTGGAAAAGGCTCTTGATGGCAGCGGGGATGCTCTTGGCGCCCTTGGCCGTCACATCGATAAAGTCGGGCGAACGCACGAGCTTATTCTCGTCGACGTACTTGCGGACCGCGCGAAGCGTCTCTTTGTCGTCGCGCGTCGAAAACGTAAAGTGACCGTTGTCCTTGGTGAAGATGGCAAAACGCGTAATCTTCTTGGTGCCGCGCAAAACCTCGGCGGCAATATAGTCGACCTCGTCCCACGGGATTTGAATATAATCCTCGGGATTGCGCTCGTTATAGTACTCAAACGCCTTATTGCCCACCATCACGTTACCGTGGCTGGTAAGCCCCATCAGGCAGGTTGCCGGCGTTGCCAGATCGACCGTGCTGTTCTGAGATTGCGCCATACGCGCCTCGCCCTCCAATAAAAACAATCGGACCGCATCCAGTGTACCCACCGGGTGCGGTCCGTTTCAATGGCTCAAAAGCCCTTACCTAGCAACTCTCGGTCTTAAGCCGAAGCGTGCTTACATGAAGCCGCAGAAGCGACCGATGATGCCGACGGCGAAGAGAGCCAGGATGATGACGATCGGGCTGACCTTCTTCTTGAGGAGCTTGCAGACCAGCAGGGTCAGGCACACGGCGGCAAGGCCGGGGATGAGCTGATCGAGGTTACCCTGGAGCGTGGTGACCTTCATCTGATCAAGGGCGGTAGCACCGACGGAGTTGTACATCGTCAGCGCTTCCTTGATACCCTCGGAACCGGAAGGCAGGCTAGCCCAGTCGATAAAGGCGCCAGCAGACTGCTTGACCGTGGAGACGATCGGGGTGAAGGAAATGGACACCCAGCGCTCGACCAGGGCGCCGATGATGAACATACCCAGGATGGAAGCGCCCTCGGTGACCTTGCCCATCAGACCGCCGGAGAGGTCCTTGGCGATAGAGGAGCCGACCTTGTAGCCAAACTCCTGTGTGTACCACAGGAAAGCGTAACGGATGATGTTCCACGCGAAGAAGAACAGCAACGGACCGACGATGCTGCCGGACATGGCCAGGGAAGCGCCCAGAGCGCCCAGAATCGGGCGAAGGGTGAACCAGAAGACGGGGTCACCGACGCCGGCGAGCGGGCCCATCATACCGACCTTGACGCCCTGGATGGCGACGTCATCGATCGGAGCACCGTTGGCGCGCTCCTCCTCGAGGGCGAGGGTAACGCCAATGACGGGGGCGGAAACATAGGGGTGGGTGTTATAGAACTCCAGGTGGCGCTTAAGCGCGGCAATCTGGTCATCCTTGCTGGTGTAGAGCTTCTTGATCGCAGGGATCATTGCGAAGCACCAGCCGCCGTTCTGCATACGCTCGTAGTTCCACGAGCCCTGAAGGAACTGATGACGGAAGCAAACCTTCTTACGGTCAGCCTTGGTGAGCTGAATCTTGTTCTCTGCCATATGTATCACTCCCCTCCTACTCGTAATCGTTCAGAATGTCGCCGAGCGGGTCGCCGGAGCCACCGCCCGTGCCGCCACCCTGCTTGGCCAGATCCTTAAGGCCAAGGTAGATGAGGGCAAGGGAGATGCCGATGAGGCCAAGGGCGATCAGCGTGAGCTGAGGGATGGCAGCAAGGACAAAGCCGAGGATGAAGAACGGCCAGGTCTCCTTGGTGGCCATCATGTTGATGACCATGGCGTAACCGACGGAAGCGACCATGCCGCCGCCGACGGCCATGCCGCCGGACAGCCAGTCGGGCATAGCGTTAAGCGCGTTGGTAACAGCCTCGGCCGGGATAACACACAGAAGTACTGCCGGGATGGCGATACGAAGGCCCTGCATGAGGATGGCAGCGTACTGCCAGCGCTCGATGCCGGAGAAGTCGCCCTTCTCGGCGCAACCGTCCATGGCGTGAGCGATAGCGGTAGCAATGGTACGGCAGATCATGGTCAGGAACAGACCAGCGACCGACAGCGGGACGGCGACGGCGATGGCCGCGGTAACGGCCTTGGCCGAATCAGTGGCGCCGCCGTTGAGGGCGAGCACCATGATGATCGAAGAAGCGACCGAGGCCAGAGCGGCGTCAGGCGCGACGGCGGCGCCGACGTTAGCCCAGCCAAGGGCCATCATCTGGAGCGAACCGCCCAGGAGGATGCCCTCCTGAAGGTGACCGGTTACGAGACCGATAAGCGTGCATGCCACGAGCGGCTGATGGAACTGGAACTCATCCAGAATGCCTTCCATACCGGCAAGCAACGCGACAATCGCAACAAGCAGAATAGTGATTGCAGACATGTATCGGACCCTCCTTTACTATGCTTGAGCGGCCAGTTCGGCCTTAGCTTTCTTCAACATGGCATCGAGATCCTCGGAGGCATCCGAAGGAACCTTGCGGACCTCGAACTTGACGCCCTTGGCCTTGAGGGCCTCGAGGGTCTTAACGTCGTCATCGCCCATAGCGACGGCGTTGGTGACGACGACCTTGCCCTTGGAGTGAGCCATGGAACCGATGTTGACTTCCTTGATGTCGACGCCGGCCTCGATGGCCTTGAGCAGATCCTGCGGGTTCTCGAAGAGCAGCATGGCCTTGGTGTCACCAAAACGCGTGTCCTTGACGACCTCGGCCATCTTCTTGATAGGCACGACGTTGGCATGGACTCCCGGAGGGGCAGCCTGCTCGATCATGGTCTTGCGGAGCTCGTCGTGAGCAACGCCGTCGGAAACCACGATGATGCGGTTGGGGTTGATCTGCTTGGTCCACGTGGTGGCCACCTGACCATGCAGCAGACGGGTGTCGATACGGACGTGGGCAATCTTGATGTGCCCGTCGCCGATGACCGTTCCCGGAGGGATGGCGCCTGCAGGAGCAGCGGCGGCCGCAGCCGGCTTCTTCTCCTCGGGCTCCAGAGACTCGGGCTTGACGCGCACGCCGGCCTTAGCCTCAGTCACGAGATGTTTTGCGATCGCATGTGCAGTGTTCTTTGCATCAAAGCGCTGCGAATATGCCTCGATGAGCATAGGCAGGTTGACACCGGTGACGATAGCCCAGGAATCATGGCCCTCGATGAGCCCGCTAATCTGGTTGAACGGCGTGCCGCCCCACAGATCAACGAGGAAGAGCACCTGCTCCTGGTCCTCGAAGGAAGCGATTGCTTCCTCGACCTTAGCACGGAAGTCGTCGGGGCCCATGCTCGGCTCGAGCGAGACCACGGCCACAGACGGCTGATCGCCAAAGACCATCGAGCCCGTCTGCTTGATTCCAGCTGCCAAGTCCCCGTGGCTAGCAAGAACAATACTTACCATCACATAACCTCCTTTTTGTCTACGTAATTCCTACATGACATGAAAGGAGTATACCTGTTTGGTTTGTGGAATTATAGCTAAATCCGCAAAAGGTTGGATTATTTGTTTAAACGTCTATGTTTGTTACAAATTGATTACGTTGCTGGCTTATAGCTCATTGCCTGCTAAAACGTGATTTGCTGATTGTTTTCAAAGACATATAAAGGTGCACCGTTCGTTAAGACCGCTTTTAGGTGAATCCCAATGCGTCTGCGTGCCACCATTTTGTTTAAACAGACATGACTTGACTAACCGAAGCAAATATGTTTAGAACTCTAGCCCATGTAGACATTAGATGTTAGGCGATGTGGAGAGGGTCGGCGGCGTCGACGGCATCGGGGGCGTCGGAGAGGCCGTCAGGAGCAGCGTCTGCCGGGTCCTCGTCGGGGGTCTCGATCTGCTTGATCATGACCTCCTGGCCCTGCAGCAGGTATGTCTCGCCGCTACCGCAATGGGGACAGGTCTTGCCGTGCTCGACCGTCGCATAGTCGCGGCCACATGCCTCGCAATGCGTCACGGCCTCGACGGGCTCCACAACAAGCTCCGCGCCCTGCGCGATGGGCTTTTTATCTGCCGCCCAGCGCCAAGCGTCGAGCAGCAACTCGGGAACGACGCCCGAGACCTCGCCCAGCAGCAACGTCACGCTCGAAACGCGACGCACGCCATTGGCACGCGCCACGTTCTCAACATCACGAATGATGTGATACACAATCCCGAGCTCGTGCACTATTAATCCTTTCGCCGTTCCCGTTATGGCTACTTATTTCCTACCAAATTTAATCTTGATGGCGCGCTTCAAAGCATACTTGCCCAGGCTTGGGAGCTTTTGCTCGTATTTGACCATCGTTGAGCACTCGGGGCGGTCGCGATCCAGATGGATGGCGTCAAACGCGCACTTGGTGGTGCACAGGCCACAGCCGATGCACTTGTTGGGGTCGACGATCGAGGCACCGCAGCCCAGGCAGCGGGCGGTCTCGGCGCGCACCTGCTCCTCGGTAAAGGTCTCGACGTACTCGCTAAAGGGTGCAGCCTTCTCGCGCTCGCGGTCGACATGCGCCACCTCGCGGCTCGCGTTGTCGTAGCTCTCAATCACAACATCGTCGCGGTCAAGCGCGGTGTAGCGGCGCTGGTTGCGGCCGATGGTGAGCGTGGAGCCCGGCTGCACAAAGCGATGGATGGACACGGCGGCCTCGTGACCGGCGGCGATGGCGTCGATAGCAAAGCTGGGACCGGTGTAGACGTCGCCGCCCACAAAGATGTCGGGCTCGGCGGTCTGGTACGTCTGCGGATCGGCAAGGGCACCCTGGCTGCGGCCGAGCTCCACCTTGGAGCCAGCCAGCAGGTCGCCCCACACAATGGACTGGCCAATCGACATGACGACACGGTCGGCATCGACACGGCGCAAGTCGTTCTCGTCATACTCGGGCGCAAAACGGCCCTCGTCGTCAAAGACACGCGTGCAGCGCTTAAAGGTGATACCGCACACACGACCGGCCTCGTCCAGGTGAATCTCCTTGGGGGCCCAGCCGCAGCTAATGTGCGCGCCGTCCTCAATGGCCTCGCGACGCTCCTCCTCGCTGGCAGGCATCTTGACCTCGCTCTCCGGGCAGAACATCTCAACGTGCTCGGAACCCAGACGGCAGGCGTTGCGCGCGACATCGATGGCCACGTTGCCGCCGCCCACCACGATGGTGCGCCCGGGCAGCGCGTCGATCTTGCCGCTGTTGACCTCGCGCAAAAAGTCGACGGCCACGGTCACGTCCTCGGCATCCTCGCCCGGAATACCGGCAAGGCGGCCACCCTGGCAGCCAATGGCCACGTAAAAGGCTTTAAAGCCCTGCGCGCGAAGCTCGTCGAGCGTCACATCGCGACCGACCTCCACGCCATAGCGGAACTCGGCGCCCATCAGGCGAATGACCTCGACCTCGGCCTCGATAACGTCCTTCTGCAGCTTAAAGCTGGGAATGCCGTAGGTGAGCATGCCGCCCGGGCGCTCGTTTTTCTCGAACACGACGGGCTTGTAGCCCTTCTCGGCCAGATAGAAGGCGCAGGACAGACCGGCCGGACCGGCGCCGATGATGGCGATCTTCTGGTCGAAGCCGCCGGCACGCGTCGGGGTCACCACAGGTGGGACATAGCGAGTCGCGGCATCCAGATCGCGCTGGGCGATAAACTTCTTGACCTCGTCGATGGCCACGGCCTCGTCCACGCGACCGCGGGTGCAGGCATCCTCACAGCGGCGGTTGCACACACGGCCGCAGATAGCGGGCAACGGGTTCTCGCGCTTGATGAGCGCCAACGCCTCGTCATAGCGGCCCTGCGCCGCGAGCTTCAAATAGCCCTGAACGGCAACGTGCGCGGGGCAGGCCGTCTTGCAGGGAGCGGTGCCGGACTCATGCGTCTCGATACGGTTGTCGTTGCGGTAGTTGGGCGACCACTTGGTGTGGTCCCACTTGGTGGCATCGGGCAGCTCCTGGCGCGGATACTCGGGCACCTGTCCGCCAGCCTTTTTGCTACAGAGCTTCTGGCCCAGTTTGGCGGCGCCGGCCGGACACACCTCAACGCAGCGACCGCAGGCCACGCACTTGTCCTTCTCGACCTTGGCGACGTAGGCCGAGCGCGACAGGTTGGGCGTGTTGAACAGCTGCGAAGTGCGCAGGGCGTAGCACACGTTGACGTTGCAGTTGCAGATGGCGAAGATTTTGTTCTCACCGTCGATGTTGGTGATCTGGTGCACAAAGCCGTTGTCCTCGGCCTGGCGCAGGATGTCGTAGACCTCCTCGCGCGTCACATAATGGCCGCGGTCGGTCTCGACCACGTAGTCGGCCATATCGCCCACGGCGATGCACCAATCGGCCGGGTCGTCGGCGCAGCCCTCTCCCATCACGCGACGGCTCGCGCGGCAGCTGCAGGTGCTAGCGGCATACTTACCTTCGTATTTGTCGAGCCAATGCTCGATATGCTCGATCGGCACCGAGGTGCTCGCAGCATCGATGGCCTTCTCGACCGGAATGACATGCATGCCGATGCCGGCACCGCCGGGCGGCACCATCGGCGTGGCCTTGGACAGCGGTCCCTTGGACGCCTGCTCAAAGAACTTGGCATAGACCGGATGCTCCTCGAGCTGGCTCACGCGCATGTTGAGGAACTCGGCGGAACCCGGCACCAGCATGGGCAGCACCCACTGCTTGGCGCGCTCGGGGTTTTCCCAGTTGTACTCGAGCAGACCCGTGTAGCTCATGTCGTCGAGCATTTTTTCGATATCGGCCTCGGGCATGCCGGTGAGCTTGACCATCTCGGGCAGCGTATAGGGACGGCGCATCTTCATCTTGCAGAGCACTTCGGCCTGCTCGTCGGTTGCGGCCTCGGCAAACGACCAGTACTCGTAGCCCAGCAGCTCGTCGCGGTGCAGCAGGCGGTTGGTGCAGTGCTCACACAGTTTGACGATGGCCTCGCGCGGATGCTCCGGTATCGGCGGCACGAACTCCGCGCCGATATCGGGCTCGGTATAGCTAATCCCCGGTCCGCTGAGAATCATAGTCGTCCCTTCTCTTGCCACAGCCCGGCGAGACCGCGGCGCCCCTCTTTGTACGGGTTCGACATGCCCCCATGCCGTTCACCCGCTATTGTTGACATTGTGTCAAAAACAGTATTGACGAACCGTCAACAATATTCAAGACTGTTAGGCGAACGGTCAGGCAAAAGAGGATGAAAGGCGGCAAAACATGGGCAACAACGCAGCAGATATCTCTGTGGTCGATGCCGTCCCCGCATCCGATAGCGCGGCAAAACGCCTGACGGGCGACGAGCGCCGTCGCGAGATCCTCGCCGCTGTGCGCGCCGTGAGCGCCGAGCTTGGTGTGTCCCATCTTTCGGTATCGGCCGTGACCAAGCGGGCTGGCTGCGCGCGTTCGCTGTTCTACCACTACTTTGCCGATATGGATGCCGCCGTCACCGCCGTTATGGACGAGGCAATCGACGGCTTTATCGCCGAGCTCGAGCAGTGGAACGCCAGCCGCACGGTTGGCGACATCGAAGGCGCACTCGACACCGTTGCTCCGCTCTTTAAGCGCCTGGTCGTGAGCGGCCACGAGTTGCCGAGCACGCTCACCTCGAGCAGCGGCGCGCTCTACGGCGGCTTTTTGCACAACGTGGTCCAGCGCGTGGCGCAGTATATCTGCGATACCACCGTGGTGGATTTTGTCGCCCATCACGAGCTACGCATCGACCATGTCTACGAGACGTTCTACACCCTCATCATGGGGCTGCTGATGTATATCCGCACGCACCCCGATGTGCCCGACGAGACAGTCAAGGAAATCATCGCCTCGACGCTCCATATCGAGGGCTATACCGCCAAGTATCAGGAGCGCAAGCCCCAGAACTGACGACATTTGGCCAAACTGCCCGCGATCAGAAGAGGGGCCGCGGGCTTGTGAAAGGAGAGCAGCATGCTGTTCGATGTTTAGGGTAGCAATACCCTTATCCACTGGGCCGGCTGGGCCATGGTCTTTATTGGCCTGATCGTGCTCAACGAGGTCGGCCGCCGCACCAAGCTGGGCGCGGCCATCATCTTTGGCGTGGCTCCGCTGGCCATGACCATCTACTGCGTCGCTATCGCCATCGGCGTCTCACAGGGTGCCGAGTGGGCGCTCACCAACCCCACCCATGTGTACCAGAACAGCTGGTTCCACTACGCCAAGGTATACGCGGCGCTGGCCGGTTGCTGGGGCTTCATTGCCATTAAGTACCAGTGGGGCAAGATCGGCAAGGCGCATTGGTTCCGCGCGTGGCCGTTTGTGATCGTCGCCATCAACATCATGATCGCCGTCGTGTCCGACTTTGAGAGCGCCTATCACTTCTTTGTCCTGGGCGAGTCCACCTGGGTCACCTCCGAGGGCGCCACGCAGCTCGCCGGCTGGAACAACGTGTTCAACGGCATCGCCGGTATCATCAACATCTTCTGCATGACCGGTTGGTGGAGTGTCTACGCCTCTGAGGACAAGACCGACATGCTGTGGCCCGACATGACCTGGGTCTACATCATCGCCTACGATATCTGGAACTTCTGCTACACCTACAACTGCTTGCCCACCCACTCCTGGTTCTGCGGCTTTGCACTGCTGCTGGCGCCCACCGTCGCCGCCTTTATCTGGAACAAGGGCGGCTGGATCCAGAACCGTGCCTTTACGCTGGCTATTTGGTGCATGTTTGCCCAGGTATTCCCGTACTTCCAGGAGGAGTCCATCTTTGTGACCCACTCCACGCTCGACCCCGGCGCCGCTACCGCGGTCTCGATCGCCGCGCTGGTCGCCAACGTCGCCGCGATCATCTACATCGTCTACCGTGCCAAGAAGCTCGGCCGCAATCCCTACAAGCAGGACGTCTTTGAGGGCACCAGCGACTGGGAGAAGGCCACCGCTCGCCGCGCCAAGGTTGATTACGCGCACGCTGAGTAACGCGCCTGACGCAAACATCGCTTGAGTACGAAGCCGCATAACCGGCTCCGCGCAACTCAACGCATTGCAGGGCCCCCGGAATGTGATTCGTTCACGTTCCGGGGGCTTTTTGCTGCCGCGAGGATGCGGCTAAACGATGCACTCGGGTTAAATCGGATCTTATATTTCGCATGCGCTTTATATGGCTCCATTTTTGGGTACAGTGTTGTCCCGATATTGAGCTTGGGGGATATATGAAAGATGAGACGATGGGCCAAGAGGATGCGGCCCAAGATGCAGAAGCGTGTGCCGAGGCCCTGGAGAGCCTTGACCAGATTGCACTGGCCGAGATTGCGTTTGACGATTCGAGCGTTGATGTGCGAGATGAGCCGGAAATCGAAGCGCAGCCCGATGATCAGGATGCAAAAGACGATGGCGCCGCGCCCACCGAAGACGAGGCGGGGCACGAGGAATCCGAATGCGAGGCCGACGACCAGCCCGAATCCGACACGAGCGAGGAAACCATCTTGCTCGACAGCTTGCCCGCCGAAGATTCGCTGACCCGCGAGCTCCCTGGCTTAGGCTCTGCGCCTGCCGTAGACGAGACCATCGCCATGGGCGATATTCCCCTGCCGTCCGTTCCCTCGGCACGCGAGGCCGAGGTTCGCCATCGCAAGATGTCGCCCAGGCGACGCAACCTGATGGTGGCAGGCGTTGTTGCCATCGCGCTCGTCGCCGGCGGCGCGGGCTATGCGGCTTGGAACGGATACCAGCAAGAGCGGGCCGCCGTGGTTGCCGCAAACGCCCATACCATGATGTCGGTGCAAATTGGCGTACATGCCGCGGGGCTCGACTGCTCCACCGGCTCAAAGATCCCCGTGCAGGTGAGTGGCCAGGACTCCGACGGCTCTTCTGTGAGCGAAACGCTCTACGTTGACGAGCACGGTCGCGGCATTAAGCTGCTGCCCGGCGATTACACGCTCTCCATTGCTGGATCCCCCATCGCGGAAGACGGCACCATCTACACCGTCCCGACCACCAAGGCGCAGGTCACCATTAAGAGCGATGGGCAGGATCTGCGCGCTCAAGCCACCTTTAAGCTCAAGGTACCTTCGGCCGACACGGTGACTGACGACCAGATCGATGCCGCCGCCAAGTATGCCGAGGAAGGGGGCGCAAGCTCTGCCGCCGCGGCAAAGATACTCCAGCAGGCGGCAATTACGCGCCGCGATGCCGCCGCCAACGCCGTAAGCGCAAGCGAGGCTCAGTCCGCCCGCGATGCCGACGCTCGGCACAAGGCGACGAACCTGTATCAGCTCGATATTCCGGTTGAGTGGTATGGCAAGGTCGCAACCTGGCAAAACGGCAGCACGCTGTGCATTTATCTGGACAGCGACACCAACACACCGCTCGTGACGCTTGTCGCAGTGCGCGACGGCGAGACCTTTACCCCCGATGACGGCGATACGGTTTTGGGCACGGTCAGCCTGGGCAACGGCTACACCGTCTACGCCAGCGGCCCTGTCTATCCGTACGTGATTCCGCAAACCATCAACGGGCGCACGCAGAACCCCGTGTCGACCTACCCCATGGACACGGCGATTGAGCTTGTCGAGCTCACGACCGGCAACCGCTACACATACAGCCAGATCAAAAACGACCTGGTCGGTAAAGACGGCAAGGCCGATGGTGCCACTAAGCTCGAAACCGACTACCTCGCGCAGATCCTGCTGCCGAGTATCAAAGCCCAGGACTAGCCTGGCGCAGCAAGGTGCTCCCCAACCGTGATGAAGGAGCCAGGAGGTCCTGACCCCACAGGCCCATAGATGATTAGGCAAGGAGCCACTTCCATGCGGGCATAACGTGTACCACACCGTGCTCGCATGGAATATCGGTCTGTTCATCCATGGTAACGATTGCCGACTCGCCAAGATCAAACTGGGCCATCGAGGCATCAAGCGCGGCGATTTCGCGCTCGCGCGTTTTCTCACTTGCCATATCCGCACTCACCTGAATCAGGCTATAAGCCCGCATGAGAAGCGCATCCCCAGCCACAAAGTCCACCTCATGGCTTTTGCTCTTCTCTTTGATTAGCAGGCGGCAGACCGAGCCGGTCCTCACCGCGGGAGTCCTTCTTCTTAGCGCATTGAACACTGCGGTCTCGAGCCTCTGGCCCTGGTCCAATGCCGATGCGGGAGAGAATGCTCCAAACATCGCAGGGTCGACAGCGTAGACCTTAGACGCAGACCGCATGTTATTTGCCAGTGAACGCGTGAACTCCGGCACAGAAAATAACAGGTAGGCGTCCTCATAATACTCAAGTAAGTCGCTGAGCGAATTACGACTGACGGGTATCTGTCTGCTCTTGAACTCGTTGTACACTTTGTTCACTGACAGCTCTCGTCCCGAAGATGCCATACACCGCGTCAAGAACAGCGATGCCAGGCGAGGGTTCTTGACGTCGTAACGTTCAACGACGTCCATGGCGACCGTTCGCGAAGCATATTCCTGTAGCAGCTGAATCGCGTCTGCAGGCGTCTGCTCAAGTGTCGCGATGAATCCCCCTCGTTCAAGATACCCGATCAGATGATGTCGAAGCAGCGCTGCATCGCTCGGGGAAAAGGTCGCATCTGACTCGAGAACGCTCCCCGTCTTATATCGAACGTATTCCGAAAAACTCAACGGAAAAAGCTCTCGCACAAGAGAACGACCCCTGAACTCGCTCTTAAGTTCTGAGGACAGCATCTTAGAAGAAGATCCCGTCACATAGACGGTCGCTTTCTCCGTATCGACTACACGCCGCAGAAACGCACCCCATTCGGGAATTTCCTGGATCTCGTCAAAGAAAATGTAAGCGCCCTCGGTTCGAGCAACAGGATACAGCGCATAGAACGTGTCGAGCACGTCCGCCAGCAGCGATGGCTCATACGGGCGCAAGCGCTCATCCTCAAAATTGAAGTAAAGCATCCGGTCAAGCTCGACGCCCCGGCTCTGAAGCCGCCGCATCTCCTGATACAGGCGATACGTCTTTCCACAACGGCGGGCCCCCACAATCACATTTACGATGTTGTCGCGCTTTGGCTCCTGTGGGTTTCCTAGATCAAGGTCTCGCTCAAAGACCTGCGGAACCCCCTGCTGTTCAAAGTCCTTTATTTTCTGGGCGATCAAGTCGTTGAATGCCATGATTCTCCAATCTTGCTCTCTAGCTAATCAAAATTATAGCGATTCTTGATTAATTAGAGATCAAGATTATGTCTGACTTGATTAACACTTAAGCAAGTTTTTTCACTATTACTGCTCGAAGGATGCCGAGTGGCTGAGAGGGCAACCAAGCTCGAATGCGACTCCCTGGACAGTCGATTTGGGACGGGACTTTTTTGACTACCCCGTCCCAGGAAATCATCGCCAAATTAGCTACTTGATGCAACTAGCGCCAGGGGTCGGCTTCGAACAGCGGCTCGCGCTCGGGGCGGCGATCGCTGTAGGGATCGTAGCCGTCATCGTCCTCGTTCTCGGCACGGATGTAGGGGTCGCGCGGCTTGGGCGCCGGCTTAGGCACAGGCTTGGGTGCGGCGGGTGCGGCATCGGTCGCCGGCGCGCTTGTCTTGATCTCGTCTTTCATCTGCATAGCTCCTCGCATCGCATCCGTTCAATATCATCGATTGTCGCACGAAAAAGGGCGGCGGACCCAATTGGATCCGCCGCCCTTGGCGTTTAGAGACGGCTGGTAGATTTTAAGGCATGGCCCAAAACCTACTCGGCGTCGGGGACCTCGTAGGTGGCCGCCGGCGTGTTGTCGCACACGACGGTAAAGCCGCCGTCCTTGTCGGCATCGACCGTCACCTGATCGCCCTCGCGCACCGTGCCGTCGATGATAGCGGCGGCGATGGCATCCACGACCTCGCGCTGAACCAGGCGCTTGAGCGGACGGGCACCGAACACGGGGTCCAGGCCACCCACGGCGAGCATCTGCTTGGCCGCCGGGGTGATGGCAAGCGTCATGCGCTCCTTGGCCAGGCGTGCGCGAACGTCGGCAAGCTGGATGTCGACAATCTTCTCGATCTGCGCCATGCCGAGCGGATGGAACACCACGATATCGTCGATACGGTTGAGGAACTCGGGGCGGAAGGTCTGAGCCATGGCGGCGTCGACCTGATGGCGCATCTCCTCCTCGTCCTTACCGGACAGATCGGCGATGGCCTTGGAGCCCACGTTGGACGTCATGATGATAATCGTGTTCTTGAAGGACACCTGGCGACCCTGGCCATCGGTCAGACGGCCGTCGTCGAGCACCTGCAGCAGCACGTTGAAGACATCAGGATGAGCCTTCTCCATCTCGTCGAGCAAGATCACGGAGTACGGACGACGGCGCACGGCCTCAGTGAGCTGGCCGCCCTCGTCGTAACCCACGTATCCTGGGGGCGCACCGATCAGACGCTGGACGCTGAACTTCTCCATGTACTCGGACATGTCGATACGCACGAGCGCGCGCTCGTCGTCGAACAGGCACTCGGCAAGTGCCTTGGCGAGCTCGGTCTTGCCCACGCCGGTGGGGCCCAGGAAGAAGAAGCTGCCGATGGGCTTGTCCGGAT
Source organism: Collinsella sp. BG-O-102 (assembly GCF_023656745.1). Classification (GTDB taxonomy): domain Bacteria; phylum Actinomycetota; class Coriobacteriia; order Coriobacteriales; family Coriobacteriaceae; genus Collinsella. The sequence continues at coordinate 42,858 of NZ_JAMOKO010000004.1, read as the reverse complement.
CGGAGAGGCCCGCACGGCTGCGGCGCACAGCCGCGGCGACGGCGGAGACGGCCTCGTCCTGGCCGATGACGCGCTTATGCAGCTCACCCTCCAGGCCCTTCAGCTTGTCGAGCTCGCCCTGCATCATCTTGGACACGGGCACGCCGGTCCAGGCACTCACGACCTCGGCGATCTCATCGGAGGTCACCTGCTCGTTGAGACCCTCGCCGTCCTTCTGCTTTTGTGCCTCGAGCGCAGCCTCGGAATCCTGAATCTGCTGCTGCAGACCCGGAATCACGGAGTAGCGCAGCTCGGACGCACGGCCCAGGTCGCCGTTGCGCGTCGCGCGCTCCTCTTCGCTTCTGGCCTCGTCGAGCTGTCCCTTAAGCTCCTGCACGTGGTCGATGGCGTTCTTCTGGTTGAGCCAGCCGGCCTTTTGCACGTTGAGCTTTTCTTGGACCTCGGCGATCTCTTGGCGCAGGGCCTCCAGACGCTCCTTGGAGGCGTCGTCGGTCTCCTTCATGAGCGCCTGCTCCTCGATCTGCAGCTGGGTGAGCTGACGCGTGGTGGCGTCAATCTCGACCGGCATGCTGTCGAGTTCCATGCGCAGGCGGCTTGCGGCCTCATCGACCAGGTCGATGGCCTTGTCGGGCAGAAAGCGGTCGGCGATATAGCGATCGGAGAGGTCAGCAGCGGCCACGAGCGCGCTATCGGTGATGTGCACACCGTGGAAGATCTCGTACTTCTCCTTGAGGCCACGCAGGATCGAGATGGTGTCCTCGACGGTAGGCTCGCTCACCATAACGGTCTGGAAACGACGGGCGAGCGCCGCGTCCTTCTCGATGTACTTGCGATACTCGTCGAGCGTGGTCGCGCCGATCGCGTGCAAGTCGCCACGGGCAAGCGCCGGCTTGAGGATGTTGCCGGCGTCCATGGAGCCCTCGGTGGCACCAGCGCCCACGATGGTGTGGAGCTCATCGATGAACAGGATGACCTTGCCTTCGGACTTCTGTACCTCCTTGAGCACAGCCTTCAAGCGGTCCTCGAACTCGCCGCGGTACTTAGCGCCGGCGACCAGCGCGCTCATGTCGAGCTCGATAAGGTCGCGGTCGCGCAGGGTACTCGGCACGTCGCCGGCCACGATACGCTGGGCGATGCCCTCGACGATGGCCGTCTTGCCGACACCCGGCTCGCCGATGAGCACGGGGTTGTTCTTGGTGCGGCGGGACAGGACCTGAATGGTGCGACGGATCTCGTCGGTACGGCCAATGACCGGGTCGAGCTTGCCGGCGCGGGCAAGGTCGCAGATATTGCGGCCGTACTGTTCCAGCGCCTCAAACTGGGTCTTGTCCTCGGCGGACGTCACGCGGTCATCGCCGCGCAGCTCCTCGTAGACCTGCTCGATGCGCTCCTTGGTGACGCCGGCGTCGCGCAGCACACGGCCCGCCTCGCCCTTGTCCTCGGCAAGCGCCATCAGCAGATGCTCGGTCACCACAAAGCTGTCGCCCATCTTGGTGGCCTTCTTCTCGGCCTTCTCGATGACGCGGACGAGCTCGTTGGACAGGCCCATCTGCTGACCCTCGCCCGAAACCTTGGGCGCGCGGTCGACGGCATCCTGCGTGGAGCGTGCGAGCTGGGCCGGATCAGCGCCGATGCGCTCGATGATCACGGAGATATTGCGCTCGCCGGCACCGAGCAGGGCAGACAGCAGGTGAATCGGCTCCACCGCGCCGGCCTGCGCATCGGCAGCCGTGCTCATGGCGGTCTGCAACGCCTCGCGCGACGTCATTGCTAGCTTATCGATTCTCATGGAATCACCTCTCTTGGGGCGGCCGCCCTACGGGGCGGCTTCACGTTGTTCGAGAAGTATTGTTGCCAGCTTTGTGCGATCTTATACATAAATCTAAGTCTCTATATATAAGATTTTCTGAGTGTTCCCACGACATGCAAACCACCACAAAGGGGACAGACACCTTTGTGGTGGTCGCGGTCTCTACTCCTTCGCCGGACCCGTACTTCCCGATTCGACGGTCCAGGGCATCTCATCCTCGAACAGCCATGTACGGGCAGACCCACTATCGCGTGCAGCCTGCGGGTCAGGCAAGCAGGTCTGTTTATAGGCATCTTGGATACACTGGCCCATAAAATCGTTGAGCTCGGTCTGGTCGCCCTCCATGACATAGGCGACATCGCCGTCCATGATGTAGATGCCCGGACCCTCATTGTCCTCGTAGCCCGGATCGTACGAGACATCACATAACTTTGCGCCGTTTGCAGTGTCCAGCTCGATGGAAGAGTGGCATCCGCCAACCATGTCGTTCGCTTTTGCCCGATAGGACGCATATCCATACCAGCGCTTAAAGATTTTGCCCTTGAGCAGCTCGGACGCCCTGTCGATCAGACCAGAATCCGTGGTATAGCGCATAGCCCCAAGCTGAATGCGTGGATAATTACTAATGCCCAGCGCAGCCGGTTGCTCATCAAAATCAACGGTAATGGTCTCAGGCTTGTCGTCGCCGGTCAGAAGTTCGACAGATTGAGTCACAGGCTTGACCACCGGCTCCGTCACCGCAGCAGGTAGAAATGCCATACCGACAGCGCCCGCGCCAACCACAGCGATCGCAAGCGCCAAGACAATCAATCCAATACGGGCAGGACTTCTCACAGCAAAGCACCTCACAATGCAAACCCGCGCCATTTGTCCTAATGATACCGCCGGCTAACACTATCACCAAAAGAAGCCGCGCGCTCCCCACCACCACAAAGGGGACAGGCACCTTTGTGGTGGTTTTCGACGCTAACGGTCGACCATCTCACGCCATGAGATTAAACTTGAATTGTTCTCTGAACATATCCATTTCTGCCTATCCTCAACAGCTCTTTGTCTCGAGGAGCGCATATGAAGCCGTCTCATTCCACCGGTCGCAACGTCATCGCCATTCTCGCCATACCCATCGTGATGCTCTTCCTTATCGTCATCACGCCCTTTTCCCTTGGTATCACCTCGCCCTTCGATTTATGCGGAATGGTCGACGCCGGCTCGCGTGCCACCTCGCTCTCCTTTATCTGTCGCGGCGTGTTTTACGAAGATGGAATTCCCACCGGAATTTGGCAGTCAAAGTTGCCACTGCTCGGTCAGATCGACGGATGCTCCCCCTATTTCTGCCTTGGACCTCAGGCGCTAAACTATCTAATCGACGACCAGCCACTCGACTCCATCACCCTCGCCTACGACTACGCACCAAACACCGATGAGCGCCACATGAACCAAGTCCTCGACAAGATGCTTGGACAGTGCGGGCTCACCGAGGAGGCCGGTCGAACCATCTATAGCAACCAGAAATTAAAGCGAACAGAACTCCGCCGTGTCGGAAAAATCAAAGGGCGAAACGGGGCCGCCTACTGGGATGCCTGGGCAACACGCGACAAGGGCGAATTCGGACACAGCACCTATATGGTCACTGTCTACACCAAAGACGGAATTAAGGACAATGTTGACGATTTCGCGTCCTCCAAACTCGGCATCCCCAAAACAACCAAACCCGCCAACCCGGATGAAATCCTGTAGAGGCGCTTATTGGAATGTCGCTCAACGTGCACACCGACATTGAGCTCACCCCCACCACCACAAAGGTGCCTGACCCCAATGTGGTGGGTTTCGACAAAAAGAAGCCGCCCCAATAAAAGAGGCGGCATCAAGCAAGTCTATTTATTAGCATCCCTCAAGACCCAACGAGAACGCAGAAATGTAGCCCGGGGCCACCCTTTGCCGAACGCGACCCTCGCGAAGCGCGTGAGCGGGCGGGAAAGGGTAAGCCCCGGGCGGACAATTAAGTGCGTTACTCGGCAGCGGCCTTGAACTTGTTGTAGTTGATCAGGCAGCCGGCCTTGACGATGGCGCGCTCCTCTGCCGTCATATCGGCAATATAGAGCTCAATCTGCTCAACCGCACCATCGGCGCGCACCACGTAGGCGGCGATGTTCTTGAGATCGCCATCGAGCGCGGCACGGATACCCGGCACAAAGACGTAGTCGCCCACCTCAAAGTTGGGCTCGGCCTCCATCTGGAAGGGCACCATGCCCCAGTTCATGACGTTGGAGCGATAGCGCTTGGTGGCGTACTCGTGGACGATGTTGGCCAGGCCGCCAATTACGCGCTGGCAGCTCGCGGCCTGCTCGCGGGCGGAACCGTCACCGGGCTTCTTGGCATAGAGCATGGAGCCGTACTCGGTCGCCTTGGCATCGGCCGCGACACCCACGCCGGCCAGTGCCTCGAACACACCGGCAAGCTCGGCATCGAGTGCCGCCAGGTCGCCCGCGGCCTCGCCGGCCACGCGACGCTTCTCCACGGCGTCGACCTCCTTGGAGCGGCCCACGTAGGCCGGGTCGCGACGGCTCAGCGTAAACTCGGCCAGGCCCAGCGGGTTGGAGCGGAAGGAGCTCGTCTCGCCCGATGGGATCAGCTCGTCGGTCGTGGTGACCGGGTCCATGATCTTGGAGCACACCTTGAGCAGGATATCGTCGCCGAGGGGCTCCATCGCGGGCCACGGCTTGATGTTGGGGCCTTCGACCAGCTCGTCGGCAGGCTCCGCCTTGCCAAAGCCCCAGTACACGCGCTTTTTGTACGGCACGTCGTCAAAGGTGTACTCGCAGGCCTCGTCCCAAGTCTCCTCGGGCAGGTCGGTCGCCGGCGTCAGGACGCCGCCGTTGGCAGCCGTCGCCGCGATGGAGCGGGCGTCCATCAGGGCCACGGCGCTCAGCTGGCCATTACCCGGCTTGGAACCCTCGCGGTTGGGGAAGTTGCGCGTGGTGTGGCGGATCGAAAGGCCGTTGTTGGCGGGCGTGTCGCCAGCGCCAAAGCACGGGCCGCAGAACGCCGTGCGCACGATCGCGCCGGCCTCCATAAGGTCGTAGATATAGCCGCGGCGTGTAAGTTCGAGCGCCACGGGCTGGCTCGTGGGATAGACCGACAGCGAGAACTCGCCGCAGCCGGTGTTGGCGCCCTTGAGCACGCGGGCAGCCTGGACCACGGAGTCGTAGTTGCCGCCCGAGCAGCCGGCGATAACGCCCTGCTGCACGTGCAGTTTGCCGTCGACGATCTTGTCGAGCAGGCTAAAGTGCGTCTTACCCTCGCCGATCTTGGCGGCCTCGAGCTCCACCTCGTGAAGGATGTCCTCGAGGTTCTCATTGAGCTCGTCGATCTCAAAGCCGTTGGAAGGATGGAACGGCAGCGCGATCATGGGCTTGATGCTCGACAAGTCGACCTCGACGCAGCCGTCGTAGTAGGCGACATCGGCGGGCTTGAGCTCGCGGTAGTCGTCGCCGCGGCCGTGCATGGTCAAAAACGCGTGCGTGTCCTCGTCGGTTGCCCAGATTGAGGAAAGGCAGGTGGTCTCGGTGGTCATGACGTCGACGCCGTTGCGGTAGTCGGTCGTCATGCTCGAGATGCCGGGGCCCACGAACTCCATGACCTTGTTCTTAACGTAGCCCTTGGCAAAGACGGCGCGGATGATGGCGAGCGCCACGTCGTGCGGGCCGACGCCGGGGCGCGGGGCACCCGTGAGGTAGATGGCAACGACGCCGGGATAGGCGACATCGTAGGTGTCGCGCAGCAACTGCTTGGCCAGCTCGCCGCCGCCCTCACCCACGGCCATGGTGCCTAGGGCGCCGTAGCGGGTGTGCGAGTCGGAACCCAGGATCATCTTGCCGCAACCGGCAAAGTTCTCACGCATAAAGGAGTGGATAACGGCGATGTGCGGCGGGACGAAGATGCCGCCGTACTTCTTGGCCGCGGAGAGGCCAAAGACGTGGTCGTCCTCGTTGATGGTGCCGCCCACGGCGCACAGCGAGTTATGGCAGTTGGTGAGCACGTAGGGCAGCGGGAACTGCTCCATGCCCGAGGCACGCGCCGTTTGGATGATGCCGACAAAGGTGATGTCGTGGCTCGCCATGGCGTCGAAGCGAATCTTGAGTGCCTCGGGGTCGCCGGACGTATTGTGTGCTTGGAGGATCGAATACGCGATGGTTCCGCGCTTGGCATCCTCGGGCGTCTTCGTAATGCCGCGCTCAGCAGCCTCGGCCGCAGGCACGACCTCGCTGCCGCCGCGCAGGTAGATGCCGTCCTCGTACAGCTTGACCATACTGTCTCCCACTCTGCCCAAAAGATTTGGGCGCATAGCATACATTCGTTCAATATCGTGCCATAGAACGGTTGCGAGTGGGTTACGAATCTGCACGTTCACTTTATCTAGGTAAAGCAAAGAACGAGTTGGGTGCCGGGGGCAGACTTAGACGCCGAAATGACGAGAGTGGATAATCTCCCACTTTGAGCCTGCAAACAGGCCAAAAACGGGAGATTATCCACTCTCATTCTGCGGGCACTCATTTAAGTCTGTCCCCAATGAGTGCCCGGCAGCGTCGGCGGAGCTATAGGTCGCTACCCGTACCTAGCAGCTTGCGCATGACTTGCTCGGGGTTGACCGAGCCGTCGCGCGGGGCCAGGGCGGTGATCTTCTTCTGCATCTTATACTCGTGCAGCTCGTCCTCGAGCTGGCGCACGCGAGCGCGGAGCTTCTCGTTCTCGCGCTCGCGCTCCTCGGAACGCTCCTTCATATCGAGGATGCGCACCACGCCGGCAAGGTTGATGCCCTCGTCGGTCAGTTGGTTGATGAGTTCCAGACGCTCGATATCGGCACGCGAATACAGGCGCGTGTTACCGCCCGAGCGCTGAGGATTCACCAGGCCCTTGGACTCGTAGACGCGCAGAGTCTGCGGGTGCATGCCGGTCAGCTCGGCCGCCACGCTGATCATGTACAGCGGTTTGTTCCTATTGTCCTCGGCCATGCTACCTGACCCCTTTCCGTCTCGTTATCGTCCATCATAAGCCCGCGGGCGTGGGCGTGCGCCGCGACCGCCCTAGTACGTCGCCTTGTAACGATTGACCTTCTCGCGATAGTCGCGCGTGTCGGCCTCGCGCAGCTTGGTCATGGCATCGCGCTCATCGTCGGACAGGTTCGTGGGAACCTGCACCTTGATCTCGACGAGCAGCGCGCCCGTGCGGCCACGGTGCTTAACATCGGGCGCGCCCATCTCCTTAAAGCGGAACTTCTTGCCCGTCTGGGTACCCGCGGGCACTTTCAAACGGACCGTCGCACCGCCGGGCGTGGGCACGTCCACCGTGCAGCCGAGCGCCGCCTCGTAGACCGAGACCGGTACCTCCATGGTCACGTCGGCGCCTTTGCGCCTAAACAGCGGATGCTCCTCCACATGCGTGGTCACGACCAGGTCGCCGCGCTCGCCGCCGGCAACGCCATACTCGCCGCGACGTTTGTAACGCAGCTTGCCGCCGTCGACCGCGCCTGCAGGCACCGAGACCGTAATGGTCTGCTGCTCGCCTGTCGAGGGAATGCGGTAGGTGACCTTGTGCGTCACACCGCGAAACGCGTCCTCGGCCGTCACATCGACGGTCAGCGACAGGTCGCCGCCCTTGCGAGCGCGGCTGCGGCCAGCGCCGGCACCGGCAGCGCCCGCAGCCCCGGCAAAGCCCGAGCCCCAATCGCTGCCCCAGGCGCCGTTGCCGCTAAAGATGCTGTCGAAGATGTCGCCCCAGCCGCTGGCACCAGCGCCGGCACCGTAGCCGCCGCCATACGCGCCGCCCGCGCCCGGCATGCCGCCAAACATGAGCATCTGGTCGTACTCTTTGCGCTTCTTCTCGTCCGAAAGCGTCTCGTAGGCCTCGCTAATCTCCTTGAACTTGGCCTCGTCGCCTCCGGCATCGGGGTGATATTTTTGCGCGAGCTTGCGAAACGCGCTCTTGATCTCTTTGTCGGAGGCGCTCTTGGATACGCCCAGGATGTCATAGAAGGTTTTGCCTGCAGCCATCGTAGCTCCTCTCCTGTTTCATCCGCCGCCCAGCGGGCGGCGGCTCATGCTTTCATATGGCACTAGGCCAGAAAGGGCCCCGGGTGTTGCCCCGGGGCCCTTCTCAATTACTCCTCGGTGCTCTCGGCCGTATCGGCCGTAGCATCCTCGGGCGCCGCTTCGGGCTCCGGTGCGGGGCGCTTCTCGCCACCGTAGGTCACCGTCACCATCGCGGAACGCAGGATGCGATCCGCCATGCGGTAGCCCTTCTGGTACACGTCGTTGACAGTCTCGTCGTACTGCGATGCGTCCTCGACACGCCCCACGGCCTGGTGCTCGAGCGGATCGAACGCCTCGCCCTTGGGGTCGATGGGCTCAACGCCCTCGTGCGCAAACACATCGAGCAGCTTGGCATGCACCGCATCGACGCCATCGACGAACTGCTTAAAGTCGTCGGAAAGCTCCTGGCTACGGGCATGGTCGATCGCGCGCTCGATATCGTCAATCACCGGCAACAGCGCGGTAACAAGCTTCTCGGTCGCGCGCTCGCGCTCGGCGATACGCTCATTGGCGGTGCGGCGACGGAAGTTCTCCCAGTCGGCCTGCAGACGAGCGGTTCGCTCGGTAGCGTCCTTCGCCTTGTCCTCGGCGGCCTTCTGGGCCTCTGCCGCAGCATCGAGCTCATTGCGCACGTCGGCAAGCTCCTTTTGGGCCTGCTCGAACTTGAGCTTAAAGTCGTTGTCGGCGGCTTCCTCACCGGCGCGGATAGCGGCTTCCACCATCTCGTCCTCGGTCATCGTCGCCTCCTTGTTGGAATCCTCTACCTGGTTCTCGGCAGCCTCGGCGGCCGGGGCCTCGTTGGCCTCGGTATCGTCTGCGGCCTCTACGGGAATCTTCACGTCCTTCTCCTCAGAGTCAACGGGGGCGGCGCCAGCGGCAGCCGCCTCCGTGCGAGCTTTACGGGCGGACATGATTACTTGTCCTCGTCGTCCACAACCTCGTAGTCGGCGTCGACAACGTCATCGTCGGCAGGCTGGGCACCGGCGGCACCGTCGGTCTGCTGCTGAGCGTCGGCGTAGACAACCTGGGCCAGCTCGTAGGCCACGGACTGCAGGGACTCGCCGGCGGCCTTGATGGCCTCGACGTCAGAGCCCTCGAGCGCCTTCTTGGCGTCGGCGATAGCGGCCTCGGCCTTGGACTTCACGTCAGCGGAAACCTTGTCGCCCAGCTCGTTGAGGGTCTGCTCGGTGGAGTAGCACAGGCTGTCGGTCTGGTTGCGGACCTCGACCTCTTCCTTCTGCTTCTTGTCCTCCTCGGCATGAGCCTCGGCGTCCTTGACCATACGATCGACTTCGTCGTCGGACAGAGCGGTGGAGCCGGAAATGGTAATCTGCTGCTCCTTGCCGGTGCCCTTGTCCTTAGCGGAGACCTTGACGATGCCGTTGGCGTCGATGTCGAAGGTGACCTCGATCTGCGGCACGCCGCGGCGGGCAGCCGGGATACCGGTCAGCTGGAACTTACCGAGCGACTTGTTGTCGCGGGCAAGCTCGCGCTCTCCCTGGAGCACGTTGATCTCGACGCTGGTCTGGTTGTCGGCAGCGGTGGAGTAGACCTCGGTCTTGGAGGTCGGGATCGTGGTGTTGCGGTCGATCATCTTGGTCATGATGCCGCCCATGGTCTCGACGCCCAGCGACAGCGGGGTAACGTCGAGCAGCAGGATGCCCTCGACGTCGCCGGTGAGCACGCCGCCCTGGACGGCAGCGCCGTCGGCAACGACCTCGTCGGGGTTCACGGACATGTTGGGCTGCTTGCCGGTCATGGTCTTGACGAGCTCCTGGACGGCGGGCATACGGGTGGAGCCGCCGACGAGGATGACCTCGGTCAGATCGGAGAGCTTAAGCTTGGCGTCGCGCAGGGCGTTGGTGACAGGCTGCTTGCAGCGCTCGAGCAGGTCACGGGTGATCTTCTCGAACTCGGCGCGGGTCAGCGTGTAGTTGAGGTGCAGCGGGCCGGACTGGTTCATGGTAATGAACGGCAGGTTGATGGTGGTCTGCTGGGCGGCGGAGAGCTCCTTCTTGGCGTTCTCGGCGGCCTCCTTCAGACGCTGCAGGGCCATGGGGTCCTGACGCAGGTCGACACCGTTCTCCTGCTGGAACTTATCGGCCATCCAGTCGATGACGCGCTGATCCCAGTCGTCGCCGCCCAGGTGGTTGTCGCCCGAGGTGGACAGAACCTCAAACACGCCGTCGGCGAGGTCGAGGATGGAGACATCGAAGGTACCGCCGCCCAGGTCGAAGACCAGGATGCGCTGGTCGGTGCCCTGCTTATCCAGGCCATAGGCCAAAGCAGCAGCGGTCGGCTCGTTCACGATACGCTTGACGTTGAGGCCGGCGATCTTACCGGCGTCCTTGGTGGCCTGACGCTGGGCGTCGTTGAAGTAGGCCGGGACGGTGATGACGGCGTCGGTGACGGTCTCGCCCAGATACTTCTCGGCGTCGGCCTTCATCTTTGCGAGCGTCATGGCGCTCACCTGCTCGGCGGTGTAGTCCTTGCCCTCGATGTCGACGACAGCACGGCCACCCTGGCCCTCCTTGACCTCATACGGCACGGTCTTGATCTCGGAGGTGCACTCGGAGTACTTGCGGCCCATGAAGCGCTTGATGGAGAACACGGTGTTCTTGGGGTTGGTGACAGCCTGGTTCTTAGCGGCCTTACCCACGACGCGGTCGCCGTCGGCACGGAAGCCCACGACGGACGGGGTGGTGCGGTCGCCCTCGGCGTTCACGATAATGGTCGGAGAACCGCCCTCGAGAACGGCCATTGCGGAGTTAGTAGTACCAAGGTCGATACCAAGAATCTTGCCCATTAGAAATTCCCTCTCTCTTGTGCGTTTGCACCGACTCGGCGGTCTGCCGCGCGGTGTTTCGGCTTGTCTTTCAGGATGTAGTGTATCCCCTTATGGGCCGGAATATACAAAATCTAAGTCAATTCATATAAGATTTCTTATTGCTGAGAGTTTAGGTTCACAAATGCGCAGGTAGACGCACTGATTGAGTTCTCGGCAAATCTATCGAGATCTATGTAGAGATGGCTGAGGTTTGGGCCCGAGGCCGCATGGGGTGGCTTGAGGCGACCCCGGGGGAAGCGCGACCCAGTCTGAGCGTAAATTCCGGGACGCAGTTTCCGCCGGGCGGTCCAACCGGAAACCGTGTCCCGTTTTGGACGTGGATTACGGGATGCGGTTTCCGCAAACACGCTCAATCGCCCTATATTTCAAGTCACCTGTAGCTAACATTTGCGCAGCTCAACGGCCTCACCTGCATGTTTTTTAGTAAGCCATGGCATACTCGGCGAACGGTATGAAGATGCCGGTCAGAGGGTATTGCAAACGGTCGCTCCCGTGGTATGTTTTTGCCCGAATCAAACCGACGCGCATCGCCTGTAGCGTCGGTCAACAGAGAGGAAACTACCATGGCTCATCCCGTAATTGATGCCGACGAGTGCATCGCTTGTGGCGTTTGCGTCGACTCCTGCCCCGCTGGCGTTCTGGAGCTCCAGGACGTCGCCACCGTCGCTGACGAGGACTCCTGCGTCGCCTGTGGCGCTTGCCAGGACGCTTGCCCCGCTGGCGCGATCACCGAGATCGTCGAGGAGTAACAACTCCCGCACTTGCACACTCAAAAGTACACCGTGCACAAAAAAGGAGGCCTCCGCATCGCCGCGGAGGCCTCCTTTTTTGTGCGGATAACCAATTAGGCACCATCGCAGGTTGAGCTCACGTCAGCGAAAACGTCCCTAAGCGAGCAAGGTGACGTGAAAGAGGAGGGAAGCGTACTTTGGTACGCGACCGACGATTGAACGTCAGATTGCCGCTTAGGGACGTTTGCAGCATCGGCTACGACAGATCGTCCTCGTAGGGCATCAGGTCTGCCAAATAGCCTTTCTCCTTGAGTATGGCCTCGATCTCGTCGAGGGTTTGCTCATCCTCTGCCGCAATGCGGTGGAAGTGATAGCCGCTCGTCACCGTTAGTAGTGGAAAGCTCTTGCCGCTCTCGATATCGTGCAGGTAGCGCTCAACATCGCGACGATTGCGAATGTCCAGGTCGGCCGTGATCTTACCGTACACGCGGTGATTGACGATCACGTTGAGCACGGCGCCGCCGGCGTCGACGATACTCGTGAGCTCATCGCCTGCCTGCTCCACGCTGTGGCGAACCTTGACCAAGCGCGTGGGCACGGCGGGGCTGCTGGGGGCCTCCTGCAGCACGTAGCCGCGGTTGGTTGCCACGACATCGTGCCCATCGGCGCGCAACAGGGCAATATCCTGAACCACGACCTGGCGGCTCACGCCAACCTCGCGGGCAAGTGCGCTGCCCGAAACGGGCTCCCTGGCTCCCTCGAGCACGCCCATGATGGCACGACGGCGCTCGCGGGCGTTCATTATTTACCGTCCAGCAGACGCAGGTGCTTAAGCGAGAGGTCGAGGATCGGGGCGGAGTGTGTCAGCGCGCCCGAGCTAATAAAGTCGACGCCCAGATCGGCCAGGGCGCGAATATTGCTGGCGTCCACATTGCCCGAACACTCAGTCTTGGCGCGACCGGCGATAAGCTCGATAGCGGCGGCCATGTCGTCGTGGGTCATGTTGTCGAACATGATGATGTCGGCGCCGGCTTCCACGGCCTCGCGCACCATGTCCAGGTTCTCGCACTCGATCTCGACCGTCGTGGTAAACGATGCATGGGCGCGCGCCATCTCAATCGCGCGCGCCACGCCACCGGCGGCGTCGATGTGGTTGTCCTTGAGCATGACGGCCGTCGACAGGTTGTAGCGATGGTTGCTGCCGCCGCCGATCTCAACCGCCGCCTTCTCGAAAACGCGCATGCCCGGCGTGGTCTTGCGTGTGTCGACAAGCACGGTCTTGGTACCCTCGAGCGCCGCTGCCATTCTGTGCGTATAGGTAGCGATACCGCTCATGCGCTGCAGGTAGTTGAGCGCCACGCGCTCGCCCGAAAGCAGCACGCGCGCATCGCCGCGCACCTGGCCCACGTGGTCGCCGGCGTGCACCTCGTCACCGTCGGCAACATCAAACAGCACCGAGCTCTGCGAATCCAGCAGCTCAAAGGTGCGGGCGAACACATCCAAGCCCGCGATGATGCCATCGGCCTTGGCGATGAGCTCCACCGTGGCGGGGCGCGCCGTGGGGCACACGCTCGCCGTGCTCACGTCCTCAAACGTAATGTCCTCGCGTAGAGCCTGCAGAATCAGATCATCGACGACGAGCTTCATGGTAATGGGATTCATGGTCTACTCCTCCACGGCCTGCGTGCCGGCGGCACGGGCCAAATCATCGATTGCCAGGGAGTCGGCGCTCAGGGCGCGATGACGCCCGTCGAGCGCGGGCTCGCCCGCCTGCTCCACGGCGAGCGACTCGCCGGTGCGCATGTACCACGCGGCGCGACGACCCCAGACCAGCGCCTCGAGCAGGCTGTTGGAAGCCAGGCGATTCTTGCCGTGCACGCCGTTGCAGGCCGTCTCACCGGCTGCGTAGAGCTCGGGCATCGAGGTGCGGCCGTCCTTGTCGACCCACACGCCGCCCATAAAGTAGTGCTGCGTAGGCGTAACGGGGATGGGCTCGTCCAAGATGTCGCGGCCGTCCTCCAAGCAGCGTGCGCGAATGTTGGCAAAGTGCCCGGTCACTACATCGCGCTCGACGGGGGCAAAGCTCAGCCACTCGTGCTCGGTACCGTCCCGCTTCATCTGCTCGCGAATAGCGGCAGCGACCACATCGCGCGGCTGAAGCTCGTCGGTAAAGCGCTCACCGGCGGCGTTGAGCAAAATCGCGCCCTCGCCGCGGCAGCTCTCGCTGATCAGGAAGGTGCGGCCTGGCTGCGGCGAGAACAGTCCCGTGGGGTGGATCTGCACGTAGTCCAGGTGCTCCATCTTAATGCCATGCTCCTGAGCGATGTAGCAGGCATCGCCCGTGAGCTGCGGATAGTTGGTCGAGTGGTCGTATATGCCGCCGATGCCGCCCGTTGCCCACAGCGTGTGGCGGGCATGGATCTTAAACGGCTCGCCGGCATGCGCGCCCTCGGCGGCATTTATCAGCTCGTCGGCGGGGCGGACCGAGTTGTCCTCGTCCACGGGAACGGCGACGACACCGGCACACACCGTGGCGCCGTCACGCTCGCCCGTCAGGATGTCGGTCATGGCCACGTGCTCCAAAATCTGCACGTTATCCAGTTTGCGAACGGCCTGAAGCAGCTTGGTCGTGATCTCCTTGCCCGTAATGTCGGCATGGAAGGCAATGCGGGGGCGGCTGTGCGCACCCTCGCGGGTAAAGTCGAGGCTGCCGTCGGCCTTGCGCTCAAAGTCCACGCCCATCGCCAGCAGGTCGTTGATGACCGAGCGGCTCGAGCGGATCATGATGTCGACGCTCTCGCGGCGGTTCTCGTAGTGGCCGGCGTGCATGGTGTCCTCAAAGAAGGCATCGTAGTCCGAGCCCTCGGGCAGCACGCAAATGCCGCCCTGCGCGAGCATCGAATCGCACTCGTCGACAGCGCCCTTGGAGAGCATGATCACGCGCGTGCTCGTCGGCAGATTGAGGGCCGCGTACAGGCCTGCCACGCCGCAGCCGGCAATGACGACGTCGCACTCCATATCGGGGTATTGCTTGGTTTCCACAGGAATCCTTTCCCTTGAATGTGACAAAGGGACTGTCCCTTTGTCACATTGTTCTAGCGCGCTGCGTACTCGAGCATGCGGTCGAGCGTGAGTTTGGCCTGGTCGGCAGCCTCGTCCGACACGCCGATCTGCACCTCGCCCTCGCCCGTCTCCAGGCAGCGCACGAGCTTTTCGAGCGTGATGAGATCCATGTTGACGCAGGTGGGCTGCACCGCGGGGAAGTAGAACTTCTTGCCGGTGCCCCGGCAGCGGCGCTCGAGCTCGTAGAGCACGCCGCGGACCGTCACGATAATGAACTCGCTCGCGTCGGACTCCTCGGCATACCTGATGATGCCGGCGGTGGAGCCGATGTAGTCGGCCTCGGCCAGAACGTCGGCCTTGCACTCGGGGTGCGCCAGCACGAGCGCGTCGGGGTGGGCCTCCGTCGCGTCGACGATCTGCTCGACGGTGATGATGTGATGGCGTGGGCAGTAGCCGTTGTTGAGGATGACGTGCTTTTGCGGCACCTGCTCGGCTACGAAGCGTCCCAGGTTTTGGTCGGGAATGAACAGGATATGCTGCTGCGGCAGCTCGGACACGATCTTAACGGCGTTG
Source organism: Collinsella sp. BG-O-102 (assembly GCF_023656745.1). GTDB lineage: Bacteria > Actinomycetota > Coriobacteriia > Coriobacteriales > Coriobacteriaceae > Collinsella. The sequence goes on along the minus strand of NZ_JAMOKO010000004.1, from coordinate 27,744 downwards.
GAACTGGTGACGCACACGTCGCTCCAGCTCTTGATCTCGACCGTGGAGTTGACGTAGCAGACCACGGCAAGGTCGTCACCATACTCGGCGCGCGCCGCGTCGACCGTCTCACGCTTGACCATGTGCGCCATGGGGCAGTCCGCGCCCGGCTCGGGCAGCAGCACGGTCTTGGTGGGGCTGAGCAGCTTGGCACTCTCGCCCATAAACTCCACGCCGCACAGCACGATGGTCTGCTGCGGCAGGCTCTTGGCAAGCTTTGCCAGGTAAAAGCTGTCGCCGACGTAATCAGCCACGGCCTGTACCTCGGGCGCCACGTAATAGTGCGCTAGGATCACCGCGTCACGTTGGGTTTTTAGTTGTTGAATGGCCTCGACAAGCTCTGCGGGCACCAGTGCCGCGCGCTCCGTTGCCGTCGTTGCCGATGCTAGGCCGGCCGCGATATCGCGTGCAAGCTCCGACGCATCCATGTTCGCGCTCTGTGCCATCAAGGCCCCTCTCTTTTGGCGAATCTTGGGGCTTTAGTATGACACCTAGGTTTACAGCTGACAAGACAGCTGTAAACCTAGGTGTAAAGTTGAAATAAAGATTCAATCATGCGGCAGGTCCATTTTCGAACTGGCAAGCTGAGGATAGCCGAGCTCTCGATAGCGCAGGAGGCATCTTTCGCCACCGCAATACCGCTCGGCGCGAGTTGCGCGACGTGGGGCGCAAATGGGACACGCCTCCGCGAGCGGTCCGCACCCAATGTGGCAAAATCGAACTACTAAGGGGGCTCAGAATGCTCAAGATTATTGCCTGCGACGACGACGTCGCTTTTCTAGATAGACTGCACCGGATGATCGACCGTTGGTCGAGCGAGACGGGCACGGCGGTCGATGTTGCGCTCGTCACGCGCGGCGAGGACCTGCTGGCCCGCCATGCCGCATCGCGCGCCGACATCATCTTGCTCGATATGATCATGCCGCTCGTCAACGGCATGGACACCGCGCGCGAATTGCGCCAGGCCGATACCGCCGTGCGTCTGGTGTTTCTCACCTCATCGCCCGAGTTTGCACTGGAGTCCTACGAGGTCCGCGCCTTCGATTATCTGCTCAAGCCCGTGGCTTACGAACGCCTAGCGCAGTTGCTCGACGAGCTTTCGAGCATGCGCCCGGCGGCAACCGACGAGCTCGTGATCAAAACTTCCTTTGGCTACCACGCCCTGCGCCTGTCCGACATCGAATATGCCGAGGCGCGCAACAAGCACGTGGTCTTCCACCTGCGCGACGGACGCGATATCGAGGCACTTGAGTCGTTCCGCAGCGTCGAAGACCGTTTGGCGCAAAATGCCACCTTCTTTAAATGCCACCGCAGCTACCAGGTCAACCTGCGCAATATCGATCACTTTGACCGCACGGACATCGTCATGCGCTCGGGCGCGTGCATCCCGCTTTCGCGCAGCTGCAAGCAGGGATTCCAAGACGCCTACTTTGCGGTGCGCTTTGAGGGTGGGAGACACTGATGGTCTCCACGGTCGAAATGATCCTTTGGGCAATCCACCACGCCACGACGCTGCTCTTTGGCGTCTTTGCCTCGGCGGCGCTGTGCGGTGTCGAGATCAACCGGCGTCATGCGCTTGAACTGGTGCTGGTCGGTGCCGTAACTGGATGCGCATTTGGCCTCGCCAATGCCGTCGGCGGCGAGCTTTTCGCCCGCCAGGTATATCCACTCGTCGTGCATCTGCCGCTCGTCATCTATTTGTGCGCGCGCTACCGCCTGAGCCCGCTGCTTGCCGTACTCGGCATTACGAGTGCCTATCTGAGCTGCCAGTTCAGCAATTGGATGGGCATTGCCGCATTTGCCGCAACCGATTCTCAGATCGCGTACTATCTGGCGCGCATCGCGACCACACTCGCCGTCTTTGCCGTCCTGTTGCATTGGGCCGGCGACATCGGTCCGCGCTTGGCGATTAAAAGCACCACCGAGCTGGGCATCCTTTTAATCCTGCCGCTCGTCTATTACGTCTTTGACTATGCCACCAACGTCTACACCACGCTGTTCCACTCGGGCTCGGTGGTGACGGTTGAGTTTTTGGCATTTGCGCTCTGTGCCTTCTATCTTATGTTTCTTGCCGTTTACCTGCGCGAATACGAAGAAAAGGAAACCGCCGAGCGAGAGCGCTGGATGCTCGAAACCCGCGACAGCGCCGCCATCAAAGAGCTCGAGGCTTGGCGTCAATCTGGGCGCGAGCTGTCGATTCTTCGCCACGATATGCGCCACTTCCTACGCGGCCTGGCCGCTTTAATTGAGGAGGGCCACACCGACGAGGCGCTCAAACGCATCGATGAACTCTGCGAAGTCGGCGATCGCACCGCCGTACGCCGCTTCTGCGCCAACGAGACCGTAAACATCGCGCTTTCGTCATTTAACTCGGATATCAATAGAAACGGCATTACCGCCAACCTGCGCGCCGCCGTACCCGAAACCATCCACGTAGGTGACGCCGACCTGTTTAGCGTGCTCTCAAATGCCTTGGAAAACGCCATTGCCGCGGCGAGCACCGCCCCCGAGGGCAAGCGCTTTGTCGATCTTGATCTGCGGTTTGAGGACGGGCAGCTGCTGCTTTCGGTTTCCAACACATTTGGACGGGCGCCGCACATGGTCGACGGCATGCCCGTGGCTCAGCACGCCGGTCACGGCTTTGGCACCAAGAGCATTAAGCTTGCCGTCGAACGCATGAACGGCAACTGCCAGTTCCGCATTAACGGCGATCGGTTTGAGCTGCGCGCTGTGATGTAGAAGTGCGGCGCCGATCTCGAGGCGTGCCTTGCCCGCCAGACAATCGCTCGCCGGCGCTAATCCGCTACAGCGGAGCGGCCGCCGGGGTCAGCTGCTTGATGTATGCCCACATGCGCTGCTTGGCGGCTTTGTCAGTTAGCGCCGCCTCAAAACCGTCGAGCGCGAGCACGCGGCGACCCTGCACATGGGCGACCAAGCCGGGCTTGAGCATGGCGGTGTCGAAGTCATCGATCGCCACGAGCATATCGGCGTAGGTCTCGCGCATGGCGTCAGCCGCGTTGTTGTCGAGCAGTAGCACCGCCTCGGGATCCAAAGCCTCAAGCGCCTCGCGGAACAGCTCGCACGGCAGAGTCTCGCCCACCGCGACCGCTCCGTCACCCACGCCGGCGACGCTTGCCAGCACGCAAAAATCCTCGGGCGCGTAGCCGATGGCCCCAAGCGCCTTGCGCAACGCCGTGCCATCCGGGCCGGCAGCAAGCTCGCCACCCGAACGCTCGGCGTCGTCCAAATCGCCTTTGACCAGAACGATCGGCGAGCACGCGTTGCCCGCGATACGCACGCCACGGACCGCAAGCGATGTGAGCTCCTGCTCGGCCGCCTGGGCGATGGCTTCTTTTTTCTGGCTTTGTGACGTGGACATGCGCTCTCCAATCGTTTGCGTGCCCACCATTATATAAAAGAGCTGCCCGCGAGTGGTTGCTTTGCGGGCGGCTGGGTATAAGCACGGTCGTACTGAGTTTTACGCGGCCGAGCCGCGTCGCATTATGGAGGTCACCATGGCTGGCATTAATCAGATTACCCCCGAGAACTTCGATTCCATCGTTAACGACAGCCTGCCCGTGCTGGTTGATTTTTGGGCACCGTGGTGCGGTCCCTGTCGATCCCTCTCGCCCATCGTTGACGAGGTTGCCGATGAGCTGGCGGGCAAGCTTGCCGTTGCCAAATGCAATGTCGACGACAACCAGGACCTGGCCATGAAGTATGGCGTCATGAGCATCCCCACGCTGATTGTGTTTAAGAACGGCGAGGAGATTGACCGCTCGGTTGGCGCTCTACCCAAGGCGAGGCTGCAGGCGCTGCTGGAGAAGCATCTGTAATACGCTTGTTACTTACTCGCCGTCTATGAGCGCTTTTGCACCGCTCGCCGGACTTCTGGATGCACCGAGTGCAACCACGGATAGTATGGTAGTCACAAACAGCCCCCAGTGAACGGGTGCGGGTCGCACAGACTCGTACCCGTTTTCTTATGCAACTGCGCGCAGAGCGGGCGTAGTAAAATCTGAACCACTGAACTGCCCCATACAAAAGGAGATTTCCCATGCATGATGTTGGAATGAACATGAGTCAGCTTGCCATGAGCGTCAAACAGGTCGACGACACCATCGAGCTCGCTCATGAGTGGAGCCATCAGCTGCTGCATGCGACCGAGAATTTTGACATGGAGCGCATCGGCGCCAAGCTCGAGGCCGCCATGGCCGCGCTGCACGAGGCGCATGACGCGCTCGAGGGCTACGAGGAAGCCATCGAGGCCGACCACAACTCCGTCGGCTCCGTGAAGCTGGTGTAACGTGGCCGAACATGAGCACGGCTGCGGGTACGAGCACGAGCATCCGCACGGGGCGGACGGTGACGCAGGCTGCCACTGTAGTGGCTCCGGCTCCGAGCTGGTCCGCTTTTCGGTTACCGCACCGGACGACCTGCTGCGCCGTTTTGACGAACAGATCGCGCGCCGCGGCGACGTGGCCAACCGCTCCGAGGCCGTGCGCGACCTGATTCGCGCCTCGATCGCCAAAGAGCAGATGCGCACGCCCGATGAGCATGTTATCGGGTCGCTCACCATGATCTACGACCACCATACCGGCGACCTGACGCGCCGTCTGGACGAAGTGCAGCACGACTACACCGACGAGATCGTATCGACCATGCACGTACATCTGGATCACCACAACTGCTTGGAGATCCTGGCGCTCAAGGGTCGCGACGAGCGCGTCTACGAACTGTCCGACCGCCTGCTGGGCCTGCGCGGCGTTAAGCACGGCGAGCTCACGTGCGCCGCCACCAAGCAGAGCCTGGGGCTGTAGCGGGATTTCCCGCAGCGCACCTGCCAAAAAGGGACAGGTTTGTTTTGGCAGGTTTAGAAGTTTTACCTACCAAAATAAACCTGTCCCTTTTTGGTCGGTTTTGATGAGGGGTGTCGCATGCGGCATGTGCATATTCATGTGACGGGCATTGTGCAGGGCGTTGGCATGCGACCGTTTGTGTATCGCGAGGCCATGGCGCATGGCATTTGCGGATGGGTGCTCAACGCGGGCGACGGCGTGCATATCGAGGCGCACGCTCCGGCCGATGCGCTCGATGCTTTTGTTGCCGCGCTTTCTGAGCATGCGCCTGCGGCAGCTCACGTTGAGCGAGTCGATATTGCGGATTTGGAGCCTAGCGGCTGGAGCACTGCCAATGAGCAGGGCTTTCGCATCGTAGCGTCGCAGGATCAGACCGCGCACACGACTCTCGTCTCGCCCGATATCGCCACCTGTGACGATTGCCTGCGCGAGCTGTTCGACCCCGCCGATCAGCGCTATCACTACCCTTTTATCAACTGCACCAACTGCGGCCCACGCTTTACCATCATCCGGTCGCTGCCGTATGACCGAGCGGCTACCTCGATGGACCGTTTCCCCATGTGCCCCGCCTGCGCCGCAGAGTATGCCAATCCACTCGACCGTCGCTTTCACGCACAGCCCGATGCCTGCTTTGATTGCGGGCCGCATATTACGTGGCGCGAGGCTGTGAACGGCGATGCGTGCGGGAATTCGTCCGCGACACCGGCCGTCGGCACCACACGCGAGGCCAGCGACGCTATCATCGAGCGCTGCGTTGAGCTGCTGGCCAGCGGTGGCATCGTCGCCATCAAGGGCCTGGGCGGATTCCATCTAGCCTGTGACGCTGCCAACGAGCAGGCGGTGGCCGAGTTGCGCCGTCGCAAACGCCGCAGCAATAAGCCGCTTGCCGTCATGGTGCGCAGTCTTGCCGATGCCGGGCGCCTGTGTCATATCGACGATGCTGAACGCGATCTGCTCGCCGGCAGTATCCGCCCCATTGTGCTGCTGCGCCAGCGCACTGCTGGCGAGGGCAACGGCGGTTCCCCCGACATCCTCGCCCTCGCGCCATCTGTCGCGCACGACTTGCCCGAGCTCGGCGTCATGCTCCCCTATACGCCGCTTCAACATCTGTTGCTTGCCGTGGCAGAAGCCTGCGGTATGCACGCGCTCGTCATGACCAGCGGCAACCTGAGCGAAGAGCCCATCGAGACCGATGACGATCTTGCCTGGGAACACCTCGTTGCCGCCGGCATCGCCGACGCGTTGCTCGGTAACGACCGCGCGATCCTCTCGCGCTACGACGACTCTGTAGTGCGCGTGGTCGGCGGCGCCGTTATGCCCGTGCGCCGCGCTCGCGGATATGCACCCCAGCCGCTGCCGTTGCCGGCGCTCGACGGCGCTCCGTCCTGCGTGCTCGCCTGCGGGCCACAACAAAAGGCCACGATTGCGCTCACGCGCGAAGGGACGAACGGCGAGGCAACCTGTTTTGTGTCGCAGCATATCGGCGATGTTGAAAACGGCGGGACCTTCGATGCCTGGAACGCCGCGCGCACGCGCTTGGAAGATCTCTTTGACTTGGCGCCCGCCGCCTTGGCCTGCGATGTACACCCCAGCTATCTATCGGGCCAGTGGGCGCGCGAGCAGGCGCGAAAATGCAATCTGCCGCTCGTCGAGGTGCAGCACCATCATGCGCATATCGCGAGCGTAATGGCCGAGGCCATCGCCGCGGGCCAGCTTACAACCGACGCGCGCGTCCTTGGCATCGCCTTTGACGGCACCGGCGCCGGCACCGATGGGACCATTTGGGGCGGCGAGTTTCTTGTCGCCGGCCTTGGCGGCTTTGAGCGCGCCGCGCATTTGCGCACCTGGGCGCTCCCCGGCGGGGCGGCCTCCGTGCGCGACGCCCGCCGCAACGCCTTTGCCCTGCTCAGTGAGCTCGGCCTGCTCGAGCACCCAGGCGCCGCTCGGCTTTTGGACAGCCTCGACGAGCAAACGCGCAGCGTGACAGCCACCATGATCGAGCGCGGCATCAACAGCCCGCATACCAGCAGCATGGGGCGTCTCTTTGATGCCGCGGCAGCAATTCTGGGCATCTGCGACAAGGCAACCTACGAGGGCGAACCCGCCATAGAATTCGAAGCCGCCGCCTGGCGCGCGCTCAGCAGTGAAAGTGCCTGCCCTACCGGCAATATGGCCAGCTTTTCCGTAACCGAATCATCCCGTCCGGACGACTGCCATGTTCTGAACTCCAGACCGCTTTTTGAGGCGCTTTTGGAGGGAATCAGGACCGGCGTGCCCGCCGGCAGGCTCGCGCTCGGGTTCCACATCGCCATCGCGCGCTCTTCGGCACGAATCGCACACGAAATCTGCGCGCGCGAAGGCATCGATACCGTCGCGCTCTCGGGCGGCGTGTTCATGAACCGACTTTTGCTTCAGCTCCTCACCCGCAATCTTAAAGACGCAGGCCTTACGGTCTTGATTCCCCAAACCGTGCCCGTTAACGACGGCTGCATCGCCTACGGTCAGGCCGCCATCGCTCGCGCCCGCCTCGCGCAGACAGCATCGCGATAGGCTGTTTTGCCAGCCTGCGCGCCGCCGTCTCACAGGTGTAACGCGTTTGCTCGTGACTTCCGCGAGCGCTACCATCAACTGATGGGTAATTAGGCGCCTATCCAGCGCAAAACGTATAAAAGGGGAACATTATGTGCCTTGCCGTTCCCGGTAAAGTGGTCAAACGCGACGACGACCTTAAGGCGACCGTCGACATGATGGGCATCGAGCGCCCCGTTTCGCTGCGCCTCGTGCCGACGGCACAGGTAGGCGACTATATTCTCGTGCACGCCGGCTTTGGCATTCAGATTGTCGACGAGCAGGAGGCGCAGGAGACGCTCGACCTGGTCAACACCATGACCGAACTGGTCGAAGAAGACCAGCTGGCCACCAACCCGGCGGAGGCTTACTAGTGGCGGCCGGACAGCCGGCTCGCTCCGGTATCGACTTCTCGGCATTCCGCGATCCCAAGCTGGCTCGCGAGCTCATCGAGCACATCCGTGAACTCGTCGGCGACCGCGCCATCAACCTTATGGAAGTCTGCGGCACGCATACCGCGAGCATCGGGCGCTATGGCTTTCGCTCCATTATGCCTGCCGGGCTCAAACTGCTGAGCGGTCCGGGTTGCCCCGTCTGCGTTACCGCCAACCGCGATATCGACCATGCAATCGCGCTCGCCAAGATGGACGGCGCCATCATCACCACCTTTGGCGACATGATGCGCGTGCCCGGATCGTCCACCTCGCTTGCCGCGCAAAAGGCCGCGGGGCGCGATATTCGCATTGTGTACTCCCCACTCGATGCACTCGATATCGCCGAACACAACCCCGATCGCCCGGTCATCTTTATGGGCGTCGGCTTTGAGACCACGACGCCCACCATCGCCGCCGCCATTTTGGAGGCCGATGCACGCGGACTCCAAAACTTCTCGGTCTATTGCGCCCACAAGACCACGCCGCCGGCGCTATGCGCGATTGCCAACGATCCCGAGACCACCATCGACGGCTTTATCCTGCCGGGCCACGTCGCCACCATCACGGGCTTGGCCCCCTTTGGCTTTTTGGTCGACGAGTTTAAGACTCCAGGCGTGGTAACGGGATTTGAGCCGGTCGACATCTTGCAGGGAATCTGCATGCTGGTCCAGATGGTTGTCGAGGACAGGCCCGCGATCGACAACGCCTACCGCCGTGGCGTCAATGCCGACGGCAATCCCGTGGCGCGCCAGCTGGTCGAGCAGGTATTTGAGCCGTGCGATACCACATGGCGCGGATTGGGGCCGATTGCCAACTCGGGCCTTTCCATCCGCCCCGAGTTCTCGCGCTTTGATGCCCGCGTTCGCTTTGACGTGCCCGTTGAGGCGACGGTCGAGCCGCGCGGATGCCGCTGCGGCGACGTGCTGCGCGGGGCCATTACGCCGAGCAGCTGCCCGCTCTTTGGCCGCACCTGCACGCCCGAGCACCCCGTCGGCCCGTGCATGGTGAGCTCCGAGGGCAGCTGCGCGGCGTACTACCGCTACCGCGACTAGCCCGGACACACCCACATACTGGCACCACCCACGATTGGAGTTTTGGATATGTCCCATAGCATCACCGATAGCACTGTCCTGTTGGGCCACGGCTCTGGCGGTCAGATGATGAAACGCATCATCGATGAGGTCTTTTTGGATGCCTTTGGGTCGCCCGAGCTGCTCGCGGGCAACGATGCCGGCGTCGCCGCGCTGCCCACGAGCGGGCGTATCGCCATGTCGACCGACAGCTTTGTGGTCTCGCCGCAGTTCTTCCCCGGTGGCAACATCGGCCGCCTCGCCGTGTGCGGAACCGTCAACGACGTCGCGACCTCGGGCGCCAACGTGCGCTACCTATCGTGCGGTTTTATCCTCGAAGAGGGCTACCCCATGGACAAGCTCCACCAGATTGTGCAGACGATGGCCGAAACGGCACGCGAGGCGGACGTGGCGATCATCACGGGCGACACCAAGGTGGTCGAGCGCGGCGGGGCCGACGGCATCTACATCAATACCGCCGGCGTGGGCGAGGTGCCCGAGGGCGTGGCGCTCAGCGGCGCCAACTGCCAGCCTGGCGATGTCATCCTGGTGTCGGGTACACTCGGCGACCACGGCATCGCCATCATGAGCCAACGCGAGGGTCTGGCGTTTTCGAGCACCATCGAAAGCGATGCCGCGCCGCTCAACCACCTGATCGCCGACGTACTGGCCGCAGCGCCCGACACGCGCTGCCTCCGCGACCCCACGCGCGGTGGCCTGGCGTCCACACTCAACGAGTTTGCTCAGGCCAGCGGCGTTACCATGGAAATCGACGAGGACGATGTACCCGTGCGCCCCGACGTGCAGGCAGCCTGCGAGATGCTCGGCTACGATGTGCTGCAGGTGGCAAACGAGGGCAAGATGGTCGCCGTGGTGCCGGCCGAGCAGGCCGATGCCGCACTGGCCGCCATGCGCGCCGCCCGCTACGGCGAGAACGCCGCCATCATCGGCCGCGTGCTGCCGCTTGCCGAGGGCGCCCGTCACGCCGTGCGCGTACGCACCGGCTGGGGCTCGACCCGTATCCTCGACATGCTCGTAGGAGAGCAGCTGCCGAGGATTTGCTAACGACAAAGGCTCAGGGCTATTAAAGATATTCAGATTCCAAACATGCCCGGCACGCATGCCCAGTATCATGGGGTGCGTTTTACAACTCAAGCGGCAGGAGCACCCATGGCAGCAGCTTTTTCCCATGTGATCTTTGACCTGGACGGCACCATTCTCAACACGCTCGAGGACCTGGCGGCCGCCGGCAACCATACCTGCGAGACGCACGGCTGGCCCACGTTTGCCGTAGACGAGTACCGCTACAAGGTGGGAAACGGCATGCTCAAGCTGGTTGAGCGCTTTATGCCTGCCGAGTATGCGGGCGACGGCCGTATGTTTGAGCAGACGCTTGCCGAGTTTAGGGCTTACTACGGCGAGCACAAGGAGGACCACACCGCTCCCTATGCCGGCACGATCGAGATGCTCGACCGCCTGCGTGCCGCGGGCGTGCAGCTTGCCGTGCTCACCAACAAGGACCACGTCTCGGCGGCTCCGCTTATCGAGAAGTATTTTGGTTCCGAGCGCTTTGCGCTGGTACAGGGCCGTGTCGATGCGTTTCCGCCCAAGCCCGAAGCACCCGTCACGCTACATGTGATGGAGGAGCTGGGCGCCAATCCGGCAACCACGCTCTATGTGGGCGATTCCAATGTCGATATCCTGACCGGCCACAACGCCGGCCTTAAGAGCGCGGGCGTCAGCTGGGGCTTCCGCGGCCGCGCAGAGCTGGAGGCCGCCGGCGCCGACTACGTGGTGGACACCCAGGACGAGCTAGCGGCGCTGATTCTGGGCGAGTAACGAGCGACACTGCTTAACGCAGCTGCGACAATTCTTCCGCGCGGAAAGCGCATCCCGTTTTGGAGCTCCGGAATGGGATATGCTTTCCGTTTGAGGCGCATCAGGGAAACCGCATCCCGTTTCAGAGCAATATTCCGGGTCGCACTTTCCGCAACCCACCCCATCCGGAAAATGCGACCCACTATTCGGCCAAAAACCGGGTCGCGGTTTCCCAAGCACTCGATGCAACGCTGGCACAAGGAGTGTCCCCAACTGCCGGCAGAATAACGCTTACCAATATCGCAGACACACTTGGCTTTGGTTGTCCTAAAGGGAGGGTCGCCCCAACGATCCTCCCTTTATTGCATAACGAACTGTTTGTCGCATGGCAACCTAAATATAAAGCGCTACCCTTGCAGAGCGCTCATCATCTCGGAGATATTAGAGTCGTCCCCCGACCATTCGTTGTCATCGTTAGCAGAATACTTAAAGGTAACCTTGGTGTCCTTGGGCTTGGCGGCCTTGGTCACATCGAGCATTACCTGTCCAGCCAGCTTGTACAACTCATCTTCGGAAGGCGACCCATCAAGAGCAGCAACCTTCTCTTGGTATTTGGTGGCAAAATCCCCTTGAATTTGAGCCATCGACTTACAAGAAACGGTCACTTCGGCAGTAGCGGTACCCTTATCTTCATCGACTACAATGTCGCCGATTTTATAGTCGAAGCCCTCGAGATAGCTCTTGGCGTATTCCTCGGTATTGATGCCGACCCTTTTAAACTCTTTCCCTGCAGCCTTATCCAAGCCATCCAGAAATGACTCGTCGTTATTTTTAATCTCATCAAGCTGATTGATCAGATCTTCGTTAATAAGTTGCTCGACTGTGGGATCACCGCAACCGGAAAGAGAGATCAAGCATGCAACCACTACAGCCAACATGAGCGCAAGCAGCGGCTTCTTTTTCATGACATTCCTCCAAACAAGCGGCGCTGCGTTCCATGCGCAACGCACGTTGTGACAGTAAGTCCATATTAACGGCTCGACCCAAACCCCTGAGTCGCAAAAACGGGCTTCTGGCCGGGACGACCGGATTCGAACCGGCGGCCCCTTAACCCCTCAGGCTTGGGACAGGTTCAAAATAGCGATGATATTCCAATTGACTAGGATAATGTAAAAGCGCTCAGATGCTGTGATATTCGATACACGCTTGTTCACGTCGATCCTGAAACATACGAGATTCTTTCCGTTGTGATGAAGTTGCGGGGGGAGAACGATAACCGGATGCTGCAAACTAAGAAACGCTGTTGATTTTCATCTGCTTAGCACGGTTCAAGAACGTTCTTCAAAATGCTGTACTCATACGATGCATAGGGAGATCCAGTCAAATCGAGACCACTATTGGCGGAGATTATCGTATGGCAGCCCGCTTCAAGAACATCAGAGCCACCCGCAAATCCGTTCACGACGTTCCCCATATCATCTTTCAATACGCCCATGAGCGTCGTGCCCATACCATAGTCATACGGCGAATCATTTTGAATTTCGACATCAAAACGATACATGTTAGTAGCGATTTGTTCTAATCGTTCATTTAACACTGTGAACTCATAGGTGTCTTTTTCGGTGACCTTCTTAAAGCAATTAACCCTAAACGTAAGCTCAAGTGACACCGGTAGTTCATCTATGCCATCGATTGCGCCGAAGTACCATATTTCTTGCCCCGGAAGAAGAGCACAGCAGCTAGATATTGTGCTACTCACGGTGCCACACAGTGTGCCATCCGCCTTCTTTGCGATGCCATCAACTCCCCAATCGACAGCAACTTGATCACTAGTGTTTTTGATTTTTGTAATATAGCCACAGCCGCTTTGACCAACCTGATAGTTGTAAATAGGGTCCATGGTTACTACAATATCGGAACTCTGTGGACTACTTTCATTCTTAAGCGTGCCCTTTTTCGGTTTTAGCGTGGAACTGTCCGTCTTATCAGGTTTGCCCGAACATCCAGCAAGGCCCAGCGTTGCAATTCCGGCTAGAAAGTCCCTTCTCGAGATATCTTTCATCAATTCCTCCCCTTATGCGTACGCCAATTTCATACCTAGATTACAGAGAAGCATTGGCAAGTTGTTGAGCAACAAATACGAACGGTAGAACTTGCATGGCAAGCGTTTTTATCCAATAAAAAACCTCGATCGTATGGAGAGGTCAACAATTAGATTCAAAACGAATCGAGGCCACAACCGCGCAGGCGGCTCAATTTGATGAACGAATGGCCCGTAAAGCAAGCCCCCTGCAATAAAACGCACCTGCTTGGCCCATTAAAAAAGGTGGCCGGACAACCCGACCACCCTTGCACATCCTTATGATGTCGCAGTTTACTTGCGGACGACCTTAACGATGGCGTCACCGGCGGCGACAGCGGAGTCGGCCTCGACGGCGAGTTCGACATCGGCAAACTCGGCGGTGTTGGACACAGCAACGACGACGCAGTCCTTGTAGCCGGCAGCGGCGATCTTGGCGCGGTCGATCTTGAGCATGGGCTGGCCGGCCTTCACGACGTCGTCGGCCTTGACGAAGCCCTCGAAGCCGTCGCCGTTCATGTTGACGGTATCGACGCCAACGTGCACCAGAACCTCGATGCCGCTATCGGACTGCAGGCCCACGGCGTGACCCATGGTGACGGTCACCTTGCCGTCGCAGGGAGCGTAGACCAGATCGTCCTCGGGCCACACGGCGCAGCCCTTGCCCAGGACCTCGCCGCCAAAGACGGGATCGGGCACGTCGGCCATCTTGATGACCTTGCCCTTGACGGGCGAGCACAGCACGTCGGCGCCGGCAGAAGCAGAGATGGAGGACGGAGCAGCGGCAGTCGCGGGCTCAGCCTTCTTCTTGAACATGTCAAACAGACCCATACGTTTTCTCCTCTTGATTAAGCGCAACGTTATGCGCATGCCTATGGTGATTATAGTGCCAAATGGTTCAAATGCTAAGGTGGGGACTCGAATCGCGAGCCCTTCCCGGTAGTGTTCGTGGGGCGAGCATCTCCTTTGCATCGCGGGTCGATAAGCCGAGTATCGCCTGCGCAGGTTATGGAGCGCATGGAGGGGCTCTACCAGACCACGCTGGCCGAAACGCAGGAGCTGCTCGACCCCACGCAGCTTGACCACGCCGCCAAGCTCATCGCGAACGCCCGACAGGTCGACATCTACACGGGCTCTCACAACCTCTATCCAGCGGGAATGTTCCGCGACCGCCTGCTCTCGGTCGGCAAGAGCGCCACATGCTACGGCAACATCGAGGCACAGGTGCGCACGGCGCTTACCTCGGATTCAGACCGCGCGGCGATCGTTATCTCCTACAGCGGCCTTGCGCCCAACCTCAAGGAAATCTTGCCGATCCTCAGCAGCCAGCATGCCCCGGTCATCGTCATCGGCACGCCTTATTGCGCGCGCATTCACCCCGGCTTTGCCGCCTACCTTACGGTGAGCGATCACGAGAGCATGACGTATCGCATCACACAGTTCGCCAGCCACATCGCCGTGCAATACGTACTCGATTCGCTCTACAGCAGCTACTTCGCCAAAGACTACGCCCGCTGCGCCGAATTCCCAGAGCGCTCATTCCCCTACACCCGCCTACCCGGGCTCAAGTAGTCATTTAAGAACGTCCCCAATGACCAATGGCCGACCTAATAACGACTTCTCGTCATTAGGTCGGCCATTTCAGCTCTAATAACTATTTATTCCGTAAACTCGTTATTAGAATCTGGCACAGGAGGCCAGGCTCACATGTGGCACCACAGCGGAAAACAGCTTGCCCCTGCGCCAACCGAATGAGCGTTGATTTTCGGACACCTATCCAACGAGCGTGAATAATCTCCCACTTTGAGCCCACACGGGGGCCAAAAACGGGAGATTATCCACGCTCATTCCTAAGTAGTCATTGGGGACGCTCTTAAACGACCAGTCAAACAAGAACGTCCCCAATGACTACTCCGGCATCGCCGATGTTTTGGCAACGCCAGCGAGCGGGTCGCATTTGAGGCAAGGTGACGTGAAACGAAAGGGCGCTGACCTTCTGGTCGCGCCCTTGAAGTTGAACGTCAGATTGTCCAAATGCGGCCCGCACAGCGTCGACCGGTCCGCCGTTCGGCAGAACGGCGGAACCTACTTGACTCCGTACTGCTCGTAGTAGGCGTCGATGGCGGTCTTGAGCTCGTCGTCGATGACAACCTTGCCGTCGATCTCGTGGTTGTAGAGGGTCTCGACGACCTCAGCCATGGAGACGATGCTCGCGACGGGGAAACCGTACTTGGCCTCGATCTCCTTCTGCGCGGTGGTCACACCGCCCTTGCCGACCTCCATGCGGTTGAGGGACACGATCAGGCCCTTGATCTCGACATCGGCAGCAGCCTTGACCTTGGGATAGGTCTCGTCGATGGACTTGCCGCTGGTGGTAACGTCCTCGACCATGACCACACGGTCGCCGTCCTTGGGCTCATAACCCAGCAGGTTGCCCTTATCGGCACCGTGGTCCTTGGCCTCCTTGCGGTCGCAGCAGTACTTGACCTCCTTGCCGTACAGCTCGTGGTAGGCAATTGCGGTCACGACGGCCAGCGGAATACCCTTGTAGGCCGGTCCAAACAGCACATCAAAGTCGTCGCCAAAGTTATCGTGGATGGCTTGGGCGTAATACTCGCCCAGCTTCTTGAGCTGATAGCCCGTCACGTAAGCGCCGGCGTTCATAAAGAACGGGGACTGACGGCCGCTCTTGAGCGTAAAGCTGCCGAACTTAAGAACGTCGGACTCAACCATAAACTTGATGAACTCTTGCTTGTAAGCCTCCATGCGGGCTCCTCTCGTAATCGCGTACGTGCCTTCCAGTTTAGCGCAGGCGAAGCGTAGATGCGGGCGCGCTTTGAGGCCACATCCCCCCGTTAGAGTAAGGAACTGGGCGGCGGCTCATACGCTAGTCCTTGGGCGTCCAGGACCAGAAGAAGTTGATAAGGGCCACACGCGAGGCGGTATCGGTCTTCTTGTTGATTGAGGAAATGTGGCGATAGAGCGTGGAGCGCGAAAGGAAGAGCGTTGTGGCGATGTCCTGAACGCTCTGGTCCGAAACGACCAATACCTCAAGAATATCGCGCTCGCGCTCTGTAAGCCCAAAGGTGGCGACGAAAGCATCGAGGCGTTCATCGGACGTGAGCTCCGCTGCCTCCACGGGCTCGGGGTCGGAGCATGTGGGCGCAAGATCCCCACCAAGATCGTCGGTGGCAAGCGGCAGGCCATCCTGCATCACGGCATCATCGGCTCGTTGCCCCAACTGCCCCAGCAGCGTAATCACAATGCCCACAAACATCACGAGCGCCGCACCGACCGCAGCCAGCACGTTTTGACTCGAGATAATCGCCACCGCCGGCGCCGTCACGAGCATCGAGCACACGTTGTTGACGACGCGACCCATGCACGGCCAAAAATATGACCAGCGCGCATAGAGCGAGACGGCGGCATATTTTGTGGTAAAGAACACCACAAAGAAGCCCGAGCCCAGATAAAAGATGATCGTGGCAGCAAGCTCGTTGCCGCCGTTGCCATCGACGATAAGCACAAAGAACGAAAGCGTGGACAGTATGGCGGAACATGTCATGCCGATATTCATATACGAGCGGCCGTGCAGGTCAAATAGCGCGCCAGCGACCAACGAGCTCACGACAAGCAGCAGGCGCGGCCAATCGCCCAAATCGACGGCTCCGACAGCATGCAGGGTCGTGAAGCCCGCGTTGAGAGCGGCGAATACGCTGGAAAGATACGCCGTCGCCACGGTCAGGCGAACTACGGCGCGACGGAATGCCGCCTTTGCCTCGGGATCGTCATGCCACTTGGCGCCATATTCCAGAGCATCTACCGAAAGCCCGGCAGCACTGGGTTCAAAGTTGGGATCGGACTCGTCGCGCAGCTTGGCGCGTCGGGCACCGTGGAGCAACGCCACCTGCGCGATCGCACAGACGACCAGAACAGTCTGCTGAGGAATGCCGACAGGCATCACCATGTGGTTGAGAACCTGCACCAGAACGCCCATGGCGTAAGAAAGTGCGGCGGCGCGCGCCAAGCAGGGCGTTCGCGCAAAGCGCCTCGCAAAATTTGCATGGGCAGTCGATCCGCAGTAGCCCAGCGCGCAGCACGCCACCAAACCGCCGGCAATTACCACCTCAACCTGAACCGCCATAATCAACAGCAGCAATGCCGCCACCAGCAAAACACCCGTGACGTCACTCGTTGCGTCGATAGCATGGGGACGGCGATAGTACAGAATGGGACGCACAAAGAAGCCAATCACGCTCGCGCCGATAACAAGGCTCTCATAAATAACGACCTCGTTTGGAGACACGAACTCGGCCATGCGCACATCAAAAAGATACTCGCACGCCAAAAACGTGAAGAAGAACAGCGCCAGGCATATAATCTCCCGAATGCCCCGACGCAAATATGCGGTCGTGTCTCCCATGCCCCTCACGGTTAACCCCCGGCCGCTCAATTGTCTGGAATCTATTTTAATAAAGAATCAATCTCAATATCAAAGCCAAGCTCGAAATGCTGCCAATTCGACCCCAGTCGTCCACATCACGCCGCGATTTTGAGCCGCATGGACCAGATGGGGCACGCGCGACCTCTAGCTCGGCCAGGAGTGTCTCCAACTGCCACTCATTTAAGCACGTCCCCAATGAGTGGCCGAAGAGTGTCCCCCGCGACTAGTCGTTTAAGAACGTCCCCAATGACTAGTCAAAAATGGGCCATGTGTCCCAGTTGTGGAGACTCCTTGAGCCGTCTGGGTATCGCGAAGAATCGCACACTCCCCCATCATCAAAAGTGACACACGCTACCTGTTGATGGGAGGCAGCCATGGGCTTCTTTGACAAGATGTTCGAGAAGAAAGAGTGCGCGATTTGCGGTACCGAGCTGGGACTTCTAGGTAAGACAAAAATCAATGAAGGCTACCTGTGCAAAGAGTGCGCCGGCAAGCTCTCCCCCTACTTTCACGGCTATCGCTCCAGCACCGCGGACGATATCCGTGAGCAACTCGCCTACCGCGAGGCCAACGCCGAGCGCCTGTCTTCGTTCAACCCCACGCGCACGCTTTCTGCCGGGCGCACCAATATTATGCTCGATGAAGACGCGGGCCTGCTGATCATCACTTCGCAGAGCCGCTGGCGCGACGCCAATCCCGACATCATCGAGTTCTCGCAGGTACTCGGCTGCGATATGGATATCGACGAGCAGCGCACCGAGATCTATCGCGAGACCAAGGACGGCGAGCGCGAGAGCTACAACCCGCCGCGCTACGACCTGGATTACGACTTTAATCTGACCATCCACGTCAACACGCCGTACTTTACCGAGATCAACCTGCGCGTGAACGACTCCACCATCGATCAGCGCGGTTCCATCGAATACCGCGAGGCCAAGCGCCAGGCAACCGAAGTTCGCGACGCCTTGGTGCAGCTGCGTCAGGAAACGCGCGACAGTGTCGTGGCCGCCAAGGCTCCCAAGACCGCGGTCACCTGCCCCTTCTGCGGAGCCACCACCATTCCCGATGCCAGTGGGCGCTGCGAATACTGCGGCGGCGCCATCGGCGCATAGCCTCCGGCAGCGAAAGGACCGATCATGGCCTTCGAGAGCGTCAACTATCAGTGCCCCGCGTGTGGCGGCCCCCTGCATTTTGCCAGTGCCGAGCAAAAGCTCGTCTGCGACTACTGCGATTCGCGTTTTGAAGTCGAAGAGGTCGAGGCCCTCTATCGCGAGCGCCAGGACAAGGCAGACGCCAAAGCCGACGCCGCAGCGGCGGCACCCAAGCCCGCGACCGACGCTGCGGTGCAGGAGCTCGCCCAAAACGCCGGCTACATCTGCTCGTCGTGCGGCGCCGAGCTCGTGTCCGACGGCACCGTCGCCGTCACCACCTGCCCGTACTGCGGCAACTCCGCCGTGGCGCCCGGCCAGCTCTCTGGCGACTTCTCGCCCGACCTGGTGATTCCGTTTAAGCTCGGGCGCGACGACGTCACGGCCGCACTCAAGGAACACTACAAGGGCAAGATCTTGCTGCCCAAGAGCTTTGTCACCGGCAACCACATCGACGAGGTCCAAGGTGTCTACGTACCGTTTTGGCTCTACGGCGCCCGCGTTGACGGCGAAGTGCACTTTGACGCGACCAACGAGACCGTGACCGAGGAATCCGACCGCACCGTCACGACCACCGACCACTACGATGCCTATCGCAAGGGCAATATCTCGTTTAAGCGCGTGCCCGTCGACGGATCATCCAAGATGCCCGACGGCCACATGGATGCCATCGAGCCGTTTGACTACGACGCGCTGCGTCCGTTCTCGGTCGCCTATATGCCCGGCTACATCGCCAACCGTTACGACGAGGACTGCGAGACTTGCAAGGCGCGCGCCGAGCGCCGTATGGAAGAAAGCACGATCTCGGCCCTGCGCGAGACCGTCGTCGACGAATACGACGATGCCACGGTCGAAAGCAAGCAGCTCGACTACACCTGGGAAGACAGCGACTACGCCCTGTTCCCCGTCTGGATGCTCTCCACCTCGTGGAACGGCAAGAGCTACCTGTTTGCCATGAACGGCCAGACCGGCCGCTTGGTCGGCGAGCTCCCCTGCTCCAAGCCCAAGCTCGCCATCGCCTCGGTGCTGTTCTTCGTGATCGGATTTATCCTCTCCCAGATTCTCTTTATGGGGGAATACGCCTTCGATCCGGATTACCTCACCTTTGATATCGAGGGCATCCTCATCAACATCATCGCGCCGCTGATCATCGTGATTATCGGAGACGTGCTACTGGTAGGCCAGCTCAAGACGGCCAACGAAGCAACCCATGCCGATGAGTATTGTGGCGAGCTCGACCTGACCGAGAAGCACGACACCTTCAGCCACACCGAGACCACCGTTGTCATGAAAGACGACAAGGACGACTAACCATCCTGACCAATACCACCCGGCCTTTGACGAGAAAGGAAGATCACCATGGGACTCTTGAAAGCTGGATTGGGTGCTGCCGGCGGCGTCATGGCCGACCAGTGGAAGGAATTTATCTATTGCGAATCGATGCCCGCTGATGTCTTGGCCTGCAAGGGCAGCAAGCGCACCGGCGGCCGCAGCTCCAACACGCGCGGCGAGGATAACGTCATCTCCAACGGCTCCGTCATCGCCGTCAACGACGGCCAGGGCATGCTCGTGGTGCAAAACGGCAAGATCATCGAAGTCGCGCTGGAGCCCGGTGAGTTCGTCTTCGATACCGGCAGCGAGCCGAGCGTCTTTAGCGGCAACCTGGGCGATTCCATCAAGGAGACCTTCGCCAATATCGGCAGCCGCTTTACCTTTGGCGGCGACGCGGGCAAGGACCAGCGCGTCTACTTCATCAACACCAAGGAGATCATCGGCAACAAGTACGGCACCGCCTCGCCCGTGCCCTTCCGCGTGGTCGATAACAACATTGGCCTGGACGTCGACATCTCCGTGCGCTGCAACGGCGAGTATTCGTACCGCATCACCAACCCGCTGCTGTTCTACACCAACGTATGCGGCAACGTGACCGATAGCTACACGCGCGACAAGATCGACAGCCAGCTTAAGTCCGAGCTGCTCACCGCCCTGCAGCCCGCCTTTGCCAAGATCTCGGAGATGGGCATCCGCTACAGCGCCATCCCCGGCCACACCACCGAACTCGCCCGCGCGCTCAACGAGATCCTCTCTGCCGACTGGCGTGACCTGCGCGGCGTCGAGATCGTGAGCTTTGGCGTCAACTCCATCGCCGCCTCGCAAGAAGACGAGCAGATGATCAAGGACCTGCAGAAGGCCGCGGTCATGCGCGATCCCACCATGGCAGCAGCCAACATCGCCAGCGCCCAGAGCGACGCGATGCGCGCGGCGGCCGCCAACCCCAACGGCGCGATGGCAGGCTTTATGGGCATGGGCATGGCAGGTGGCATGGGCGGCATGAACGCCAGCCAGCTGTTCGCCGCCGGCCAGGCACAGCAGCAGGCCGCCCCGCAGCCGGCTCCGGCGCCCGCCCCCGCACCGGCCCCCGCCGCCGCACCCGCGGCCGGCACGTGGACCTGCAGCTGCGGTGCCACCAACACCGGCAAGTTCTGCTCCGAGTGCGGCAGCCCCGCGCCCGCCCCGGCACCGGCCAAGTGGTTCTGCCCCAACTGCGGTAGCGAAAACGGCGGCAAGTTCTGCAGCAACTGCGGAACGCCCAGGCCCTAGCCCCTCCATCTGGTAATTGGCGGGGGATCCGCCACCCCCGCATTTGCTTCTATGGGTTTTCACACACGAAGGAGGACACCATGAAGACAACGTTCAAAAAGTCCGTACTCGCATTTCTGACATGCGTCCTGGCGCTCGCCTTTGCCCTGACGGGCTGCAGCGGCGGCGGCAAAGACCCCAAGGCCAACTTCGTCGGCAGCTGGGAACTCTCGGGTGGAACCTTGGACGGCGAAGAGCTCACCGATGAGTACATGGATATGCTCAAGGAGTGGGGCCTCAACTGTATCCTGATCCTCGACGAAGACGGCACGGGCGTCCTCGACATGTTCCTTGAGGTCGCCGACCTGAAATGGGAGGCCAAGGACGCCACCACCGTAACGATTACCGCCGAAGATGAGTCGCACGACCTGAAGCTCAAGGACGACAAGCTCGTCCTCGAGGTGGAAGGCGACAAGCTTATCTTTACGAAGTCCGACAAGGATCTGTCCGGTACGGTGAAGAAGGATCGCGAGGCGGCCGAGAAGGAAGAGGAGATCGATGAGGCCGTCGAAGACGAAGATGTCCAGAGTGTCGAAATCTCCCCCACCGTCACCGTCGCCGATGACGACCTGTGCACCATCACCATCACCGAGAAGTTCAAGGACGACTGGGGCGACATCGGCTTTGTCGTCAACATCACCAACAAGAGCGACAAGGACCTGACCTTCTACGCTCCTTCCGGCAAGACCAACGTCAACGGCACCATGAAGGAACCCTGGTTCTCGGCTCACCTGATGCCCGGCACCAACGCCACCGAGGAATTCACGTTCTCGAGCGGCGAGCTTGACAGCCTTGACGACCTCGTCAATACGACCATCGGCATCGACGCCTACCTGACCGATTCCTATGAGGACGTCGCCTCCTACACCGCGACCATCGCGTAGCGGCACGTAACATCAGCCGCGGATTGGCGGACACATCCGCGCACTTGCCAGGCGGGGCCGCAGGAGTTGATCCTGCGGCCCCGCCGCTTTATGCCGATGCGTAACGAGCGCTAGCGCTCCATGTTGGGAACGATGCTGCCCTCCGTTACTGCGCGCACGGCCAAGCGCATGATGTTGTCGTAGCCGGTCTTATTGAGAATCTCCGAGATGCGGCGTTTGATGGTGCCCTCGCTCATAAACAGCTCGGCCGCGATCTCGCGGCGGCTCTTGCCCTCGCAGGCAAGGCGCAAGATCGACAGCTCGACATCGTCGAGGGCCGCCGTGCCCGAGAAGATGCTCTCGGGCGGCTTGGGAAACGTGCAGTAACCCGCCAGCGTGGAGCGCATCACGGCGAATAGCTCGTCGATACCGACGTTCTTGTACACAAAGCTGTCGACGCCCGCCTCGCGCGCCTGGTCCACAAAGGTGATTTCGGGCATACCCGTCATGATAATGACGCGGCACTCGGGCAGTTGTTCTTTGATGCGCGCCGCCGCCACGATGCCGTTGGAATCATGCTCGGTACATACGTCCATCAGTATCATGTCCGGGCGCTCCTTGAGCGCGACACCCAAGGCCTCGGAAGCATCGGCAATGGCGGAAACAACGGTCATATCGGGCTGGTCGCCAACGGAGCGCGCCAGGCTCTCGCGCAGGATGGCCTGGTCTTCGACTATAAGGACGCGGATCATGAACTTCTCCTTTGGACCGTGGCGTTGGAGGCGAGCGGGATGGACACCGTAAGCGTGAAGGGCGGGGCGGTGTGGACTTCCAGGCTGCCGCCCAGATTCTGTGCGACATGCCTCATACCTGGGACACCCGTTCCCTCGCGATACGATACGGGTGCAGGCACGCCGTCGTTAGAAACGGTCATCCGCGCAACAGCACCGTCTTCCGACGTCTCCTGCCACAGACGCACGTGGACCCGATGCGCCTGTGCATGCTTGGTGGCATTGGTCGAGGCCTCGCGGATAATCTGCAAAAATGCGGCGGCGACACGCGCGTCCTCAGGCAGCGCACCCTCAACATCGATCTGCACACACACCAGGCCAAAGGCATGGACGATATCTCCCAGTTGCTCTGCCGGTTCGGTGTCGCCCCCGCTGCGCAGATCGGCAGCGATTGAGCGCAGCAGCGGGTCGATCTGCTCGAGTGACTCGTCATCCAGGCGCCCCTCCTCCAGATAACGATGGAGGATGGACAGGCGCTGCCCGATCACGTCGTGCACGCGAGCGCGCATACGCAGATAGGCCGCATTATCAGCAACTTTTTTGACTTCTTCGATCTGGGCTTGGAGCTCTTGGCCCGCAAGCTCAAGCAGGTGGTTGGCTTGCGCCAGGCGATCATGAGCATGCGCATACTCTGTTACATCCAGGCCGATAATGCGCTCGAAGAGGCGGCCCGAAACCATAACGTCATCGTGCACAAACAAGCGAATCTCGGCGGGAGAAACCTCGACCACCGCCCGCGCCTCACCAAAGCGGTCCAGATTAATCCGCACGCGGTTCTGGCTGCTTTCGGGCATTTGCATGCTGAGTTTGCGCAGGTCGTTCCATGTACCGCTCATATCGCCTAGGTCGGTGGGCATATGAAGCTCCACCAGGTTTTTTCGCATGCAGCGGTTCATGAGCAGCGGACGGCCCCTCGGGTCCAGATACAGGATGCCCACGGGAATCACGTTGATGGTTTCGATCGTCGAGAACGCGGTGATATCCTCCTGGCGGTTGCGGACATCCATCAAGAGCGCCGCAATGGAGCGGAACAGGAAAAACGCTCCCTCTGCGATAAGGACCGTGGTCCACGCCGAGCCCATGGCAAGCACCACCGGCGGTGTCACGGCGACTACGAGCAACAGTTCGGCCAGCATGACGGGGCGACGATAGTGCACCATAAGCACCATGCCGTAGGCAAAGATCACGGCATTGAGCCACAACGCTCCGCCCATTGCCCTGGCGCAAACGTCAAGCGGCGCCACCAGATATGAGCCAGACGACGCGAACAAGATGAGCGCCGAAATAATTAGGTGAAGCACAAGGCTCGCCTCGTAGGCACAAATCACCTTACGGTTATAGGACGAGCGGCGCGATGCGATGAGCGGGACGTGGATCGTCTGCAGACACGCAGCCAGGGCAAAGACAACATCGAGCGCAACGATTTGGGGAAGAATGAGCGAAATCTGCATCGTCACTCACCCGCCCTCGGCATCAAGACGATCATGCGCAGCTGGCCGGGCTCGCCCTCAAGGCGGTATGCCACGTTGCGCCCTTGCAGAGCGCTTTCGAGCTCTTGCGCAGCGGGCGTCTGCGAAAGATCTGCATCATCGTTGGAAAAAAGCGCGGCACGCAGCTCGACACTGCATCGGTCATGATCGCCCAAGTGATACATAAGCGCCGGATGGTCGGTGGTGTAGGCAAAAAACGCAAAGTCATACACGCAGTCGTACAGGGCGCTTACCGTACTGGCGTGCATCGGGCGCCGTATGGCGATAATCGAGGCGCAATCGATATCGATGGTGCGCAGGTCGCTTGCGAGCTCGTTGGCGATGAGCTGAATGCGGTCGCGATCAAAACCGCTCTCCCCGTGCTGCGCCAACGTGAGCGATCCCTTGCGCTTGCAATAGGCGACAAGCATCTTGGCGCGCTGCAGCATGCGGTAACGCTCGTGCGAAGACGATTCATCGGTCAACGGCGGCAGCGAGCTCAGCAGGTCGTACATCCCTTCGAGCGCGCGGGCAAGCGCCTGGTCCACGTCTTGGACCAGCAAGGTCTCGGCCTCTTGGTCTGCCAGGTGCGTCTTAAGGTCGTAGTCGGCGGCGAGCAGCTCATTTTGACGCTGCAGCTCCATACGACGATGTGCCAGTTCACGGTTAAGCTCGTTGAGATCCGACACGTCTTGGGCAAGCAGGGCCGATCCGCCCAGCAGTGGAAAGGCACGGTACATCACATCGGGATCGGACGCCACGGCAAAGGCATGGGCGCGGCTGTGCGCCTGGGTCCGCAACTCCTCGCGCACGCCTACCGGCATTGGCTTTGACACTGGCGTGGCATAGACTTCCTGCAGGTCGCGCGTTAGAACTTTGAGGTCAAGCGGCAAGGTGTCGAAAATGCCGGCGATGTCGTGATATGACGGAACGACACCGCAATCGAGACAGATTTCCATCGCCACCACGCACAAGACGCAATAGACGAGCGAGAAGTTGAGCCTCCATGCCCAGGGCACGCGCAACGCATATGAGATGGCAAAGAACGCGCCGCCCAGCAGCACGAGCGCCGCCGTGCCCGAGAAACGTTGGATGCGAAAGGACGAGGACCGGCCCACCAGGATAAAAAAGGCCACAAAGTTAAAGGCCGTCCACACGAGGACGGCGAAATAACCCCAGCCGTACGTGTAATCGTTGCTCCAGGTGTCGCTTGTACGGTCAAAGTGGAAGACCTGCTGGTGAAAATCGTTGGTGAGCACAAATCCGATAAGCAGGATAGCCATAATCCACAGCGCAGCGCAGTAGCGGCGACCCAGGCGGTGTTGCTCCAGGCCCGCAAGGCGCAGACCACACAACTGGTAGAGCAGCGGAATGAGCGTCATGGGCACGTAGTACAGGTACCACAGCACGGTGGCATAGAACGGCGTGAACGACTTGTACTTGAGAATGACTTCGATCATCCACAGGGCGCAGATGGTGGCGATGGCAACAAGACGGCGGCGCAACACATAGTCCAAACAGCGCAGATAGACCGATACGCCCCAGATCGAAAATGCAATTGCGGCAACAAGCAACGGCAGAGAGCTCGAATGGACGAGCGCATCCACGACCTCTTCGGACACCTCGCTATAGGCGGGCACGGCGTTAGAAAGTTTGGGGTCGAAGGCGAACAGCGCCGGCAAGACTGCCAAAAGCATGAGGAACATCGCGGTGATGACACCGGCGATAGCAAAGACGCGGTGGCGGTACACCTGATGTGTTATGCCAACAAGGAATCGCGGCATGGCGAAGAGCCTGCCGCCCCTGGGATCCGCCACGGGTGCGGATCGGGCGGCCGCGTGGCCGATATGTCGCTCGCGGGTACCCATAGTGCTTTTAGTGTACCGGCAGATGGGTCGAAAAAGCGGGCCGCATGTCCCAAAATCCGCAGACGGCAAGGCGCCCGGCAGCCTCCCCCGTCTGACACTTCCCGATATCCGCCCGCCCCAAACCACCGCAAAGGGGACAGGCACCTTTGTGGTGGTTTGGGGCGATGCGCTAGTCCACGGTGATGTCGATATTTTTGCCGATGAGGCCTACGTAGCCGCCTTCGGCTGCCTTGGGGCTGTCAGCATGGCAGAGGACCCACTTGTCGGCCTTCCAGTGGCAGTAGCTGTCGCCGGCCGCAGGCATGTCGGCCGCGGCCTCGGGGCGCGGACCGTTGGTGCCGGCGGGCAGCGCCACCATCACCTGGAAGCCACCGTCGTCGACCATGCACGGCGTGTAGTGGAGCGTGGTGTTGAAGACTTCGACGACCGTACCCGCCGGCACGCGGAACGCCTTGACGCACGCGGTGTCGAGCTTGCCGTCCTCGACCTCCCAGCGATGCGCCACGAGCAGAATAAAGTCGCGAGCGCCCAGGTTGAATTCGCTCGCGCGGTGATACTCCAGGCAGTTGAGTCGTGTATTGTGGCCGTTGCACCAGCCGAGCTGGAAGGGACGGCCACCAAACATGAGAAAGCCAAGCTTGTCGGCATCCTTGACGTCCTCGAGCTCCGGCGCGCTTGCTACGTACTTGCTGCCCTCGGGGATGAGCGTGGCAGAGAGCGCCTCGAGCACAGACGACGTGAGCTCGGACGGAACGTCATCCCAAACGTTGCCATAGGATTTGAACTCGGGATCGTTGACAGAGTAGATATGCATGTTCACTCCTGTTCGTAAATGTGACTATACGAACATTCTAGAACAAACATGAGCGATTTTGAACGCTCGTCCCGACCAATCAACAAAAAGGCGCCCCCGCATAAGCGAAGGCGCCCAATGCGCGCGTTTTGGGCGATAAAGCCCTTATGCCTGCTGATAGTGCAGGTGCTTCTCGTCGATATCGGCCAGGTCGCGGTCGAGGTAACGGCGCGCGAGCCAGTTAGCCATGGGAAGGTTCTGGTCCAGGTAGTTGCCGCACTCCTCGGGAGCGGCACCGGGGACATCGCCCTCAAAGTCGGCGACAAACTCGAACAGCTCACGCACGAGCGGCAGGATCTCCTCGCTCGTCACCTCGCCAAACACAACGAGGTAAAAGCCCGTGCGGCAGCCCATGGGGCCAAAGTAGACAATGCGGCCCGACCACTCGGCATGATTGCGCAAGAACGTTGCACCCAGGTGCTCGATGGTGTGGCACTCGGCGGTGTTCATGACCGGCTCCTTGTTGGGCGTGGTCAGGCGCAAGTCAAACGTGGTGACGGCAGCACCGGTCGCCGGATCGCGGTCGATGCGGCTCACATACACGCCGGGCTCAAGCAGCAGATGATCAACGGAAAAGCTGGCGATGCGCTCCATGGCAGATCCTCTCGATAGTCAAATTGGGACGGGGCTCTTTTAGCTGGTTCGAATGGTCGTACCAATCATACCAGTCAAA
Organism: Collinsella sp. BG-O-102; assembly: GCF_023656745.1. GTDB lineage: Bacteria > Actinomycetota > Coriobacteriia > Coriobacteriales > Coriobacteriaceae > Collinsella. The sequence goes on along the minus strand of NZ_JAMOKO010000004.1, from coordinate 127 downwards.
AAAGCCCATTACAGTTTGAGTCGTCCGAAAGGGCGGCTCTTTTCCGTTGCACGGCTATACGATTGAGCCGTACCGGTGGTCGCTGGCCGACCGCCCCGGACGGCCGTCAGCCCCTGCCCCGTAGAGG
>NZ_JAMOKO010000039.1 GCF_023656745.1 Collinsella sp. BG-O-102 | reverse complement strand
CCCATTACAGTTTGAGTCGTCCGAAAGGGCGGCTCTTTTCCGTTGCACGGCTATACGATTGAGCCGTACCGGTGGTCGCTGGCCGACCGCCCCGGACGGCCGTCAGCCCCTGCCCCGTAGAGGGCCCGGGACGTGTTGCCGCCGGGGCGGGAGGGGCCGCGGGGAACGACTGATAGAGATGTGCCGGGCCCGGACCGGGCCACGGCCGGGTAATGTGGGTGTCGCTTCCGCGGCTAACGGCCGGCTCAAGGGAGAGGATACACCATGCCTGCAGCAGAGACGCCCGTGGCCTACCTGGGGATCGACGTCGGGAAGAGCTCGCACAGCGCGTGCGCGCTCGATGCGGGAGGGGGCGTCGCCTTCAGGGCCGAGCTGGCAAACAGGCCCGACGACATCGACCGGCTGCTCGAGCGGGCCGGCTCCGGCGCGCTGGTCGTCGTCGACCAGAAGCGAAACATCGGCGCGCTGGTCCTCGCGCGCGCCCATGCGCACGGGAACCCCTGCGCCTACCTGCCCGGATATGCCGAGAAGCAGGCCCGCGGGATGTTCCCCGGCATCGCGAAGACCGACGCCATCGACGCCGAGGTGATCGCGCGCACCGCGCTCGGCGTGCCCCGCGCCCTCAGGCCGGCGCCCGAGGAGCCCGAGGGGGCCGCCTCGCTGCGGATCCTGTCGTCGCAGCGCGAGTTCGCGTCGTCCGCCAGGACCCGCGCGAAGAACAGGCTGCGCGCGACCCTGCTCGAGGCCGACCCCGCGCTCGAGGGCGCGGTCGACCCGTCGAGCCGCTGGCAGGTGTCGATGCTGGCCGAGTTCGGCGGGGCCGCCGGGTGCTCGGCCGCCGGCTGGCGCAGGTTCTCGAACGCCGCCAGGCGCGCGGGCGCCCCCGCGGCGGGGGCCAGGAGGCTCTGGGAGGCGCTGCTGGCCTCGTCGCGCTCGGGAAGGCGGCTCCCGGCCGGCGAGGACGTCGCGGTCCGGATGCTCGCCCGGGAGATAGCCTCCCTCGACGCCGACATCGAGGAGCTCGACTCGCTCGTGGCCGACTCGCTGGCGGGCGACGAGGTCTACGAGTGCCTCCTCACGGTGCCCGGGATCGGCCCCAAGACCGCCGCGGCGCTGGTGACGTCGATCGACATATCCGCCTTCAGGGGGCACGACGAGCTCGCGAGCTATTGCGGCGTGGCGCCGTCAGACAGGCGCTCCGGGAGCAGCATCAGGTCGACGTCGCCTCAGCACGGCGGGAACAGGCAGCTCAAGAACCTGCTCATATTCAGCTGCAACTCCCTCATCGGCACGGACAACAGGTTCGGGAGGTACTACGGGGAGTGCAGGGCGAGGGGGATGAGGCACAGCAAGGCGCTGAAGGCGGTCGCGAGGAAGAGGCTCAAGGTCATATATGCGATCATGCGCGACGCCGTCCCGTACGCGGCCTAGCGGGCGGCGGGATCAACCGAAGAGGAAACCAAGCGGGGGCGCCAGGCGCCCGGATGCGTCATGCCGAAATGGCGCGAAGCACGCGGTTGACAAAACTATAGAGACACGTCCCA
>NZ_JAMOKO010000038.1 GCF_023656745.1 Collinsella sp. BG-O-102 | reverse complement strand
CCCCCGGCACCTGGCCGTCGCACCGTTTCCGCAGGTGGAGAGGCTATGGAGGCCGGTGCCCCCATGCCGCCGCCGCATGCTCCGCCAGCCCGCCGCGCAGCCGTTCCGGACTCAGCGCAACGGGCCCTCCGGCCCATGTCCCGGCCCGCCGCCTATCCCGCCAGCGGCCCCTCGCCCCTCGCGGCCCTGGCCCTGTCGATGCAGCCGGGCGTGAGGTCCAGCTCGCCGGGCGCCAGCTCCTCTATCCCGAACGCGTCCATGAGGGCGGAGGCGTCCTCCCCGAGGGCCATCCGCAGCACGCGCGCCGGCGTCAGGAACCCGAGCGCCCCCCTCGGCTCGGAGTTCACCTGCGACATGAGCAGCGCGCAGTCCGCCGCCGTCAGCCGGTCGAACCTGGCCCCGGCGCCCTTGGGCAGCAGCTTCCTGATCTCCACGTGGTTCTTCTCGCACGCGCCCTTCTGCTGGCTCTGCCGGGGGTCGCAGTAGAAGAGCCTGGTCTCGCCGTCCCGCTCGCCGATCAGCGCCGCGATGGCGCCCTCGTCGGCGAACTCGCTCCCGTTGTCGGTGAGCACGGCGCCGAAGGCGCGCCTCGCGCCGTCCTCGCCGAGGACCCCGCGCAGGGAGGAGAGCGCCGCCAGGACCGAGGCGCACGTGCCGTCCGGCAGCGGCAGGGCCAGCTGGAAGCGGCTCGGGCGGTGCAGGAGCGTGAGGAGCCTGGCGGAGTCGCCCCTGGGGCCCTCGACGGTGTCCATCTCCCAGGCCGCGGCGCAGGCGTCCTCGCCGAGCGCGAGGAACGACGCGTGCGACCTGCGCGACGAGTGGGACGTCGCCCTCTTCGGGGCCCGGCGCGACCTCGGCCTGTAGCCGACCTTGCGCCTGAGCTCCATGTTCGTCATGCCGTCGTAGCCGGCGTCCACCCACCTGTAGACGGTGGAGGCGCTGAGCCCGGGGGTCGTCGCCGCTATCTGCTGCGGGGAGAGCCCGCGCGCGAGCCCGTCCCTGATGGCCGCGAGCTTGGCGGCGGCGCCCTCCTCGGTCTCGTCGATCCCGGACCTGCTCGCCGAGAGCTCGGCGTCGGCCGCCTCCTGCGCCCTCCTGGCGCTGTAGAACACCCTGGGCCTCCTCGAGCAGCCGTAGCCCCTCCTGTGCGAGCAGCCGTTGCAGCACCTCGGCCACGCGGAGAGCCTGGGGCAGGCCCCCGAGAGGTCCGCGGGCGCGGGCTCGCCGTAGCGCGAGCGCGGCGCGGTGACGTAGCGGTGCGCCGCCACCTCCCTGGTCACGGTCGATGGCGACCTGCCGAGCTCCGCGGCGATCTCGCGGGCGCTGCGGTTGCGGTCGAGCATCCTCTCGACCGTGTTCCTCTCGTGCCTCGTGAGCCTCCCGTACGACCTTCCGGACGGCTTGGGTCTGGACATGCCGGCCTCCCTCCATCGCGGGCCGGGGGATTCCGGCCCCTCTGGGGTTGCCTACCCGGATTCGCGCCTCAGGACTCAGCGCAACGCGTTGCGCTGAGTCCTGAGGCTGTTGCAATGAAAATGAGAATCAAGG
>NZ_JAMOKO010000037.1 GCF_023656745.1 Collinsella sp. BG-O-102 | reverse complement strand
AGACGATATGAGAAAGCCATTGGGGCCGCCTCCCCCGCGGCGCAGCTTCTTTCCGCGGGCTCGGGGTGCCACAATGGGCTTTGAGTATCGGCCCGTGCGGTAGCCCTTACCGCACCTGCGGGGAGGAGGCTTCCCATGCCCCATGTTACCTCCATCGGCCTGGACGTCCACGCGCGATCGGTCGCCGCCGCGGCGTTCAACCCCTTCACCGGCGAGGTGGTTCGCCGCAGCTTCGGCACCGACGCCTCCGAGATCGCGGAGTGGGCCCTCGGCTTCGAGGACCCGAGGGCGTGCTACGAGAGCGGCCCCACCGGGTTCCACATGGCGCGCGAGCTGCGCGCGCTCGGCCTCGACTGCGCCGTGGCCGCCGTCTCCAAGATGCAGAGGCCGGCGGCGGACGCCCGGCGCAAGAACGACCGGCGCGACGCCGAGTTCATCGCCCGCATGCTCGCCACCCACAACATCGTCGAGGTCCCGCTGCCCGACATGGCGGTCGAGGCCGCCCGGGACCTCGACCGCGCCCTCGACGACGCGACCCGCGAGCTCCGACGCTCGAGGCAGCGCCTCAACATGTTCCTGATCAGGCTGGGCCACGTCTGGGACGAGCGCAACGCCGACGGGGCGAGGAAGAAGGCCTGGACGAGGGCCCACTGGAGGTGGGTCTCGGAGATCAGGCTCGAGGGGCCGCAGCGCGACGCGCTGGAGTACTACGTCACGGCCGCCCGCTGCGCGGAGTCGGACAGGCGGCAGCTCGAGAGGAGGGTCGTTGCGCTGGCGGGCACCGACCGCTGGCGGGCGACGGTGGAGGCGCTGTCCTGCATCAAGGGGGTCGACACCCTGACGGCCTTCAGGCTCGCGGCGGAGGCCGGGTCCTTCAGCAGGTTCCGCTCGGCGCCGGCCTTCGCGAGCTGGTGCGGACTGACCCCGTCGGAGCACTCGAGCGGCGAGTCCGAGCGGCGCGGCGGGATAACCAAGGCCGGCAACGCGCTCGCGCGCACGGCGCTCATAGAGTCCGCATGGCACTACTCCACGTGCTCCCCGAGGCCAAAGGCCCCAGCCCCCGGCACCGACGTGCCCCCGGCGATACGCTCGAGGGCGGACGACTGCACCGCCAGGCTCCACCGCCGCCGCGAGGCGCTGGCCGCGGCGGGCAAGAGCGCGTGCAAGGCCAACGCCGCCGTGGCGCGCGAGCTCGCCTGCTGGGTCTGGGAGATCGGGTGCAGGTCTGAGGGGACCGTCCTCTAGCGGCCGGCTACAACCGACTCCCGCCGGGAGGGCCCGCGCCTCGACGCATCGCCGGCGCGAGTTCACGACCTTTTTGATGGGCAGCCCCCGGGCCGCGCCCGACAAAAGACTGGATTCGTACGATAGCGCCGGACGGAGAATCGAAATGCGGTGGGGTGCGCGGACATACCGGGCTGACCGCCGGAAGCGCACCCGCAAGAGCCCGCGGATATTAGCTTGCCAGGCAAGCGTCGACTAAGCCATGCAGCGTGCGCGGGCTCTCCCGACGGGAAACGAAAAAGCCCGGTTTCAAACCGGGCTCGAACGAACATGCCTATTGACAATGGCTTTCTCATATTA
>NZ_JAMOKO010000036.1 GCF_023656745.1 Collinsella sp. BG-O-102 | reverse complement strand
GCATGGGGGGCACGCCCGGTCCCGTTCCGAACCCGGAAGCTAAGCCCCATCGCGCCGAGAGTACTGCGGGGTCAGCCCGTGGGAGGCCAGGGCGCCGCTGACCGGTGGACGGCACCGAGCCGTGCGCTTGAACTGAGAAGGGGGAGGCCTCGCGGCCTCCCCCTTTTTTGCGTTAAAGGCGGTATTCACTAAGCAATTAAATCAATTCAATCATCCACCGGTGAATATAAACGTTCACCGTTCTGTGGCCGGTTCTCTGTTCTCAATGGACTAATATTTGCTTTAGCGCGCTGATGCGCTTGTCCTGTTTTACACGGGTTGTTTTATTGATTGTGACGGAAGGACTCACATGGCAGATGTTCATGAGCTGCTTGATACTTGGATTGCCAATGTCAAGGACGAGGAGCTCCTCGCTGAGCTCAACACGATGAAGGAGCAGGGTGACGAAGACGCCATCACCGACGCTTTCTTCCAGGATCTCGCCTTCGGTACTGCCGGCCTTCGCGGCACTATCGGTGCGGGCACTAACCGTATGAATATCTATACGGTCGGTCGTGCGACCCAGGGATTCGCTGACTACCTCAATGCGACCTTCGAGCATCCGACGGTCGCCATCGCTCGCGATAGCCGCAATAAAGGTGAGCTGTTCGTCAAGACGACGGCTGCCATTCTTGCAGCAAACGGCGTGACTGCCCTCGTGTATCCCAAGATTTCTCCTGTGCCGACGCTCTCCTGGGCCGTCCGCGACCTTAAGTGCTCCGGTGGCATTTGCATGACCGCTAGTCATAATCCAGCGCCTTATAACGGCTATAAGGCCTATGGCCCCGACGGCTGCCAGATCACCAGTGAGGCCGCCGATGCAATTTCGAGGGCTATCGCCGAGACCGATACGTTTACCGGCGTGAAGTCCATGGACTTTGATGAGGCTCTTGAGCAGGGTCTGGTTAAATGGATCGATGACTCGTGCCTCGAGCGTTATTATGACGCCGTTCTCGCCCGCGGCGTGACCAACCTTTCTGCCGAGGAGATTGCCGGCGCACCGCTTAAGCTCGTCTACACTCCGCTCAACGGCACCGGCCTCATTCCCGTCACGACGGTGCTCGAGCGCGCTGGCATCACCGATGTCACGGTTGTTCCGGAGCAGAAGGAGCCTAACGGCGATTTCCCGACCTGCCCGTATCCTAACCCTGAGATCCGTCAGGCCATGCAGAAGGGCATCGATCTCTGCGAGCAGGTTCACCCTGATCTGCTGCTTGCAACCGATCCCGACGCCGACCGTGTTGGCGTTGCCGTCAAGAATGGTGATGACTACCTGCTGCTGACCGGTAACGAGATGGGCGTCCTGCTGCTCGACTATATTTGCAAGACCCGTGCCGCCCGCGACGAGGATCTCACCAAGAAGGTTGCCGTTACTACTATCGTTTCTTCCGCCATGGTTGACGCTCTGGCCGAGGAGTATGGCTTTGAGCTCCGTCGCTGCCTGACGGGCTTCAAGTACATCGGCGACATCATTACCTCGCTTTCCGATGCTGGCGAGGTCGACCGCTTTATCTTCGGTTTCGAGGAGAGCTACGGCTATCTGGCCGGCGACCACGTGCGCGATAAGGACGCGGTGAGCACTTCGCTTCTGATTTGCCAGATGGCGCAGTATTACAAGCTGCAGGGTAAGAACCTTGCCGACGCGATGCACGAGCTGTACGAGAAGTATGGCTACTATCACAATAAGACGATTTCGCTGAGCTATCCGGGTGCTGAGGGTGCGGCAAAGATGGCCGGCATCATGGCCGGTCTGCGCGAGAACCCGCCCGCGGAGCTCGCCGGTTCCAAGATTGAGGCCGTCGTTGATTACAACACCTGCGTGAACGGCCTGCCGAAGGCTAATGTTATTGAGTTCGATCTTGAGGGTGGCAACAAGGGTATCGTTCGTCCTTCCGGCACCGAGCCCAAGATCAAGCTGTACATCTTCGCTAAGGGCGCGGATGCCGCCGAGGCAGATGCAGCACTTGACGCTATCGAGGAGTCCGGTCGCAAGCTGCTGGCATAAGGTATTTAAGAGTCTATTGCTATAGATAGGCAAAAGAGGGGATCTCGGAAGCGAGGTCCCCTCCTGTTTTTAACCAGCCAGCCGAGAGTACTTATATGTGTGGGAAATGTGTACGCCCAGATTCCCGCCCCCGGGGGCCCTCCGGTCTGGCAATATATCTCCTTGCCGCGCGGCCCGGTCGAACCGGATCAGCCGCAAAGCGTGCACCTTGAGAACCGGATACTGCGAGGATGGACACTTACTTCAGTGTCGCATCCGGGCAGACATCGAACCATTTGAAATGGTCTAACTTGGATTTGTTTTTCGCAAGGCCGCCGAGAGGCGGCCCCGAGAAATTCCTTTTCCTATCTAATAGAACCATATGAATC
>NZ_JAMOKO010000035.1 GCF_023656745.1 Collinsella sp. BG-O-102 | reverse complement strand
GCCTAGCGGGCGGCGGGATCAACCGAAGAGGAAACCAAGCGGGGGCGCCAGGCGCCCGGATGCGTCATGCCGAAATGGCGCGAAGCACGCGGTTGACAAAACTATAGAGACACGTCCCAAATTAGCTACTTTTTGATGCTGGCGATGAGGTCGTTGGCTTTGGTAGCAATGACCTGGTTTATGTCGGCCTGCAGCTCCTCGTAGACCGCGATGGCTCGCTCGCCGGCGGGGGTGAGCGTGGATCCGCGGGCACCGTCGCGCTCGATGAGTTTGCAGCCCAGCTGGCCTTCTGCCTCGTTCACAATGCGCCAGGCTTTGGAATACGCCATGCCCATGCTCTTGGCGGCACGGTTGAGCGAGTGTTCGCGGGCGATACCTTGCAGCAGCAAGACACAGCCGTGGCCGAAGACGCCCGGCAGATCCTTGTCGCACGCTTGAATGACCAACTTTGCCGTCGTCTTGTACTCCATCTGCTCCACGTCTCCCCGCTAAAGTGTTTGCTGGGCAAACGCAAAGCCTGCGTCAAACCCTCGTGTGCTCTTCTTTCGTGTGCTCTTCTTAAATCATGCATTGTAGCAGTCAAAGTGCGTTAAGATACTTCCCCAGTATTGGGCGCCCAAGGTTGGGCTGGGTCCTACGAGGCCTGCAGCCGACCGGTCGCATGGAAAAAGGAGAAACATGGCTACGTTCTTTCCCGGTGAGTCCCACACGTTTTCGGAGTATCTGCTGGTCCCTGGTTACTCGTCCTCGCAGTGCATCCCCAACAACGTCTCTCTTAAGACGCCGCTAACCCGCTTTAGGCGCGGTGAGAAGCCGGCAATCACCCTGAACATCCCCATGGTTTCCGCCATCATGCAGTCCGTCTCGGGCGTCGACATGGGTGTCGCGCTCGCTACCGAGGGTGGCCTGTCCTTCATTTACGGTTCCCAGAGCGCCGAGTCCGAGGCCGCTATGGTCAAGGCCGTCAAGGATCACAAGGCTGGCTTCGTTCAGTCCGATTCCACGCTGACCCCCGACATGACCATGGAGCAGGTCATCGAGCTCAAGGAGAAGACCGGTCATTCCACCATGCCGGTTACCGACGACGGCACTCCCAAGGGTAAGCTCCTGGGCATCGTCACCAGCCGTGACTATCGCCCCAGCCGCGATGACCACCAGACGAAGGTCTCCGAGTTCATGACCCCGCGTGAGCAGCTCATCGTAGGCGACAAAAACATCAGCCTCAAGGTTGCCAACGACGTCATCTGGGACAACAAGCTCAATGCTCTGCCCATCGTCGACGACAACGATCACCTCATGGGCATCGTCTTCCGCAAGGACTACGACAGCCACAAGACCAACCCCAACGAGCTGCTCGACGGCGACAAGCGCTACATGGTCGGCGCCGGTATCAACACCCGCGACTATGCCGAGCGCGTGCCGCTGCTCATCGAGGCCGGCGCTGATGTCCTGTGCATCGACTCTTCCGAGGGCTTCAGCGAGTGGCAGAAGCGCACCATCGAGTGGATCCGCGCCAACTACGGCGAGGATGTCAAGGTCGGTGCCGGTAACGTCGTCGACGCCGAGGGCTTCCGCTTCCTTGCCGACTGCGGTGCCGACTTCATCAAGGTCGGTATCGGCGGCGGTTCCATCTGCATCACCCGCGAGACCAAGGGCATCGGCCGTGGCCAGGCCACCGCGCTGATCGACGTCTGCCGCGCTCGCGACGAGTACTACGAGGAGACCGGTGTCTACGTACCCGTGTGCTCCGACGGCGGCATCGTCTACGACTACCACATGACGCTCGCCCTTGCCATGGGCGCCGACTTTATGATGCTGGGCCGCTACTTCGCCCGCTTTGACGAGAGCCCGACCGAGCGCGTCAATGTGAACGGTCAGTACATGAAGGAGTACTGGGGCGAGGGTTCTGCGCGTGCCCGCAACTGGCAGCGCTACGACCTGGGCGGCGCCGCGAAGCTCAGCTTCGTCGAGGGCGTCGACTCCTACGTTCCCTACGCCGGTTCCCTCAAGGACGGCGTGGGCGGCACGCTCTACAAGGTCAAGTCCACGATGTGCAATTGCGGTGCCCTCTCGATCCCCGAGCTCCAGGAAAAGGCGCGCCTGACTCTGGTCAGCTCCACCTCCATCGTCGAAGGCGGCGCCCACGACGTAGTCGTGAAGGATTCTCAGCAGAGCGTTTCCTATCGATAAGCGGCTTTCCCAAGCACCGCACCTTGCCGTTCAAACCGTCGCTCGCGTACCAAAGTACGCGTCGCTCCTCTTTCACGGCAATCTGCGGCACTTGGAAAACCCGACCATACATGGGCGGGTAACAATTAGCGGTTGATTCACAACCACGTTATTTAGATAGGTTGATTTCCGATCTCAGCCGAACACATTGAGCAAATAGGCCATTCCCGCAGTTAGCCGAACGCCCCCGCGGCCCCTCCTGGGGTCCGGGGGCGCCGTTTTCCCAGTTGAAGGAACGGTGG
>NZ_JAMOKO010000034.1 GCF_023656745.1 Collinsella sp. BG-O-102 | reverse complement strand
CCATAGCCTCTCCACCTGCGGAAACGGTGCGACGGCCAGGTGCCGGGGGCTATTCCCGCGTTGCGCTAGCTGCGGAAACGCGGGGCCCGTTCAGGCTGTTGCGTTGAGATTGAAAATCAACCATTTACAAAAGCGACTCATAGAATTATTTCCTCCCGTTAAATAATAGATAACTATTAAAAATAGACAATACTTGCTCATAAGTAACGGTACTTAAATTGTTTACTTTGGCGTGTTTCATTGCTTGATGAAACTGATTTTTAGTAAACAGTTGACGATATTCTCGATTGACCCATTTTGAAACAAAGTACGTATATAGCTTCCAATATTTATCTGGAACATCTGTGGTATGGCGGGTAAGTTTTATTAAGACACTGTTTACTTTTGGTTTAGGATGAAAGCATTCCGCTGGCAGCTTAAGCAATTGCTGAATCGAGACTTGAGTGTGCAAGAGCAACCCTAGTGTTCGGTGAATATCCAAGGTACGCTTGTAGAATCCTTCTTCAACAATCAGATAGATGTCAGACGCATGGCTTTCAAAAACCACTTTTTTAATAATTTGTGTGCTTAAATGGTAAGGAATACTCCCAACAATTTTATACCTCTGTTTGTTAGGGAATTGAAACTGTAGAATATCTTGGTGAATTAAAGTGACACGAGTATTCAGTTTTAATTTTTCTGACGATAAGTTGAATAGATGACTGTCTAATTCAATAGACGTTACCTGTTTACTTATTTTAGCCAGTTTCGTCGTTAAATGCCCTTTACCTGTTCCAATTTCGTAAACGGTATCGGTTTCTTTTAAATTCAATTGTTTTATTATTTGGTTGAGTACTTTTTCACTCGTTAAAAAGTTTTGAGAATATTTTATATTTTTGTTCATGTAATCACTCCTTCTTAGTATGTGATACCGGAAAGACCTATCCGGATGTCCAAAGCCTGCTGCTTCTAAGCGACCTCTTCGGCGTCTCCATCGATGAACTTGTGAAAGGAGACGTGGTTTCAATGAAGGAAGTCGTAAGCAAGGATGCGCTCGAGATGGAGCGATTGGCGATGGGGTCTGCTGCCCTGCTGCTCGCGGGGATTGCATGCATGGCAGGCATCTACGCACTACTGCCCGAGCCATCGTTCATCCCGCATATGTCCACAGGCGCGCTGATCGGGATACTCGTGTTTGTTGCATTCTGGATCCCGTCGCTCGTATGCACGTCGCGCATCGAGAGGATCAAACGCGAGCATGACCTTGTGACGTTCCGTGAGATCAGCGCGTTCATGGACGGCGAGGAGGCTCCGAGCGAGACCGATGCGCTTTCCAGACGCAGGTCACGGCTCAGCCCTGCGCTCAAGATGGCCTGCGGTGCGGGGTTCGGCTTCCTCATCGCGTTCCTGATCACGGCACTAGTGAATGCCTTGCACTAGATGCACGCCTCTTTGACGGACTCAAAGCCAGCTAGGATTCCGGGGGCATGTAGGTCTTTAGGTACTCCAGCACCGTTTCGAGATATTGCCGATAGACTGCGCTGTCGTTCTGGAGCCCGTGACCCGAGTGCTCCGCCACAAAGCAGTCGTGGGGGACGCCGTTTTCGGTAAGCGCCCTATCGAGGCGTACCGATGCCTTGAAGGGCTGCATAGTGTCGTGAGTGCAGTAGGCCATGACCGTGGGTACCGCGTCCTTCGTCACCCAGAGAAGCGCCGAGGCGTCCTTGACGGCGGCGTCGTAGGCGGGCGTACCGAACATGTCCGGCGTGAGCTTGGCACCCGTCATAACGCCGAACAGGCCCGCCGCTTCTGCTTGGGCTTCCGGCTTGTCCAGCCCGTAGTTGTCCCAGTCCTCGGGGTAGAAGCTGGAAGGCCCCACGGCTTCGAACACGAACCTCACCGGCACCGGCGATTCCGCAGTGTCGCGGTAAGCGTACAGCAGGGCGAGGCACCCGCCGGCCGATCCGCCCCCGATGGCCATCTCGTTCACGGGGTAGCCCAGCTTGGCCGCCTCGGCGACCACCGCGTCCATGCTCTCTTGATTTCCAGAGACTGCGTGAGGATGTTCGCCCCGGGGTGCTGCTCGCTGAAAAGCGTGTAGTTGATACCCGCAGCCACGTAGCCCTGAGCGCAGAGCCAATGGAGGGTCCGCGCGTCGTCGGCCTTGTCACCGCTGGTGAACCCGCCGGAGTGCAGGTACACGACCAACCCGTAGTGCTGCCGCGACCGGTCGGCGGGTACATAGAGGTCGAACTTGTTCGCGTCGCCGTCGCCGTAGGGGATGTCGGCATAAACCGTTCCCACCGAGTCGTTCCAAACGACGGAGAAATCGTCGCCGAGGGGATTGCTCACCAGCTTGATGGCCGCCGAAAGCGTGAAGACGGCAATGAATATCCCCACGTAGAGGAAGCCCCAGAGAATGCGGTGGCGCTTTTTGGATGGCTGCTCTGGCGCATCGGTGGCTTGGAGAGGAATCGCAGGATCTCTAAAGCCCATTGACAAGCCACTCGCTCCAATTCATCCAACTCTTAGCGCGTGACCATCAACGAGCTGTTCGATCAGCCATCTCGTTTGCCCTACAGCTTCCGCCAACCGGATATCGTGCGTGACCAGAAGGATCGCCCCGGGGAATCCAACGAGCAGTCTCTGCAATGCCTCTATCGAGCCGATATCGAGGTGATTGGTCGGCTCGTCGAGCACGAGGAAGTTGGGTTCCGCAACCAGCTTCTCCGCGAGCATCAGCTTTCGGAGCTCACCGGGGCTCAGGTCGTCGCCATCGAGCAGTCTATCGGGGTCGGAGTTCAGGCGTGCCACGATGGACAGGATACGCCCCTTTTTCTCTTGCGTATGCTTGCGCAGCTGCTCAAGGGCACGCTCTCGCTCGACCGACGCAACAACCTGAGGAACATAGGCAACCTTTATATTCTCGGGGACGGAATCGATGATGGCACGCACCAATAGACTCTTGCCCGTCCCATTTGCTCCGGTCAACACCACATGGTCTGTTGGAGAGACCCAGAGCTGAGGCACATTCAAGCAGAACTCGCCCGCTAAGAGCCGAGTAGGACCAACGCGCGCAACGATACTCGATCTGGCGGCTTCTCCGAAATCGCTAATGCAGTGGTCGTAGCGCTTCGGCACAGAGTTCTCCGATAGCGTCGACTCCGCCCTCGCAAGACGTTCATCCATGGCGGCTGATAGTTTACCGGCTACACCGTCCTTCCCAGAGACTATGGCGCGCCCGATCCGCGCGCGCCCGTCGCTATCTCTCTTGTCCAGACCGCGCTTGCTGCGCTTGCCCTTCTGACGTGCCGCCTCCTCGCTCCTGCGCTGCGCCTCCGCCTTCAGCCGCTTCACTTCGCGCATAGCCTTCTCTCGGTCGCGCAGCGCGGTGGCACGTTCGCTTGCCGCCTGATCGCTCGCCTTCGAATAACCGCCCGGGCGCATGATCCAGCGTGCGCCGTCGCACAGGAGGCTCTGATCGACGAGGCCATCGAGCAATTCCCTGTCATGGGAGATGAGGATGCCGACTCCATCGAATGAGGCTAGCGCCTCGCTCACGATTTCACGCGTCGGGGCATCAAGATCGTTCGTCGGCTCATCCATGACAAGCACGTCGGGGCGAGCATAGAGCGCGCATGCGATCTGGAGTCGTTTCTGCTGGCCGCCTGAGAGCGTGTCGTAGCGCCAGGGCCAATCGTCTCCGATATGCAGAAGCGCCTTTGCGCGCTGCGCTTCTTGGTTCCAGTCTGACGCGAAGTCTATGAGGTTCCCAGGTTCGAGCGAAGAATCCTGCTGGCAGTACACGGAGAACAGCTTCGAGCCCACCGTTCCGGAATCGGGCTCGATAAGGCGCGTGGCGATTCTCGCTAGCGTGCTCTTCCCGCATCCGTTGTCACCGATCACGGCAGTCCATCCTGAGGAAAACGTGACGCCGACATCCCTTACAGCGGGAGAGACCGCACCAGGATAGGTGTAACTAATGTTTGTGAGATTCAACTGCATGGCGAGCTCCTTCGAAAGTAGACCGCGCAGGGGTTAGGCACGCGAGGTGTGGAATCAAGACGAGAAGATACTGAAGCGACGCGGAACCCTAACGCGCGATCGAGCGTACAAAATGGTCGTTTGGGACCCTTAGCGGGCATCGCTAGTTCTTCCTTGATTCTCATTTTCATTGCAACAGCCTCAGGACTCAGCGCAACGCGTTGCGCTGAGTCCTGAGGCGCGAATCCGGGTAGGCAACCCCAGAGGGGCCGGAATCCCCCGGCCCGCGATGGAG
>NZ_JAMOKO010000033.1 GCF_023656745.1 Collinsella sp. BG-O-102 | reverse complement strand
AGCTTCCCGTCGCTGTCGTAATGCCCGCCGAACGAGCCGAGGATTATCGGGTTGGCCTTGTGCAGCCCGCCCGGCTCGCCCTCCGTCTGGATGAAGCCATCGCCGAGCTGGAAGATGTCCGAGTAGACTTCCATGGCCGACACCTCGGAAGCCCCGTATTCGAGAAGAACAGACTCAAGAGACAACCCGCTCACCAACCCATCCCGGAAGCCCTCATAGGCACGTTATCTTATCAATAGATTTATTGTACACCTAGAGCCAGAGAAAAAGGCTCCCTCTGGAACCCATCCCGAAAGCCCTCATGGGCACGTTATCTTATCAATAGATTTATTGTACACCTAGAGCCAGAAGAAAAGCGCCCATCCCTAGGCGGTGAGTAGGCGGGTCAATGCAGCGGGCGGTGACTACGGGGCGGCGTGGTCTGCGTTAGCAGATCTAAGCCGACTCGTTCACCGGCTGCGGAATTGACGCGACGGTCAAAACCGAAGACCAGACTGGGAAGAGGGTCGATGTGAGCGCAAGCTCCCATCGACCCTTTCCTTGCCTATGTCTCGGGTAAGTGAGACTTGGGGATGGCTCCTGCGAGGGGCTTTCTGCGACCCCCGCGCAGGGGGGTGCCGACCCCCGACCCCCGACCCTTGGGGGAGTTTGAGGGGGCTTGCCCCCTCATGCACGCGCCGCCGCGTGCCGCCAAGCCGTAGGCGCGGAGCGACCCTAAGTCGCGGAGAACCGACAGTGCTACACTGTCGGCGCGCCCCCTTTTCCGTAGGTAAAAGGGGAGTGCGTTACCCTTTTGTTCCAAAAGCCGGGAGGTGCCGCCGCCGATGGGTAAGCAGTACGCAATCCTTCGAGTCCAGAAGTGCAAGGGTGCCGAGATAGGCGCCATGCAGTACCACAACGACCGCGAGCCGGGAAAGCACACGAACCCGGACATAGACCAATCCCGAACCCGGATGAACCGAGAGATGTGCCCACACGCCGACTACGAGGGCGAGGTGCAGGCGAGGATTGACGCGGGCTACAAGGGCACCCGCAAGGTGCGCAAGGATGCCGTGAGACTCGTCGAGGGCATCGTGACGGCAAGCCCGGAGTTCTTCGAGGACGCGAGTGCCGAGGAGGTGAGGGACTTCTTCGAGGACGCGCTCGGGTTCTGCCGCGAGGAGTTCGGGGAGTCGAATCTGGTGCACTTCACGGTGCACATGGACGAGGAGACCCCGCACGCGCACTTCGGGTTCGTGCCGCTGAAAGACGGGAAGCTCTCGTGGAAGGGGTTCTTCCCTGACAAGGCGGCGCTCGGTGCGATGCAGGACAGGTTCTACGGGCGCGTAGGGGCGCTGCACGGCCTTTCTAGGGGTGAGAAGCGCTTGGAGGGTCAACCGGCAAGGCGGCACAAGTCCGTGGCCGAATACAAGGCCGAGAGCCGCCGAGTTCAGGCCGAGCTGGACGAGAAGACCGAGCAGCTCGAAGCGGCACGGGAGGAGCTTGCATCCACCCGGGTGCAGCTCGCCGAGTGCAGGTCGCAGGTCGAGGGCTTCGCCGCGAGGTTCGAGCGCATCAAGGCCGAGCTGGCGCAGATAGCCGAGTGCCTGTCGGTGCGCGGCTTCCTCGGGAGCTTCAAGGCCAAGCTCGCCGAGTTCGCCGAGAACCCTATCTGCAAGGCTGCGCTCGCGGCAGGTCGCGACTTCATGACGGCACGTGACGGCAGACAAGCGGAGAAGGTGCTCGTCAACGGTGCCAGGGAGAAGGTCGGGGAGATGGGCGAGCTGTCGAGGGAGATGGGCGAGTGGTCTCTGCTCGATGAAGCCGGGGATATGAGGGGTGCCAGCAGGAAGCTTGACGGGCACGAAGCCCCAGCGCGACCGATCGATAATCAAGTGCTTTAATCAGGTATACCCATCTGGTATACTTATTAGGAAAGAAAGGAGAACGGCAGTGGTCAGAGTGCATGGGAACGCCCTCAAGCACGGGCTTACCAGCGAGGAAGTTGCGTATGCGTGGGAGAACCCGATTAGGTGCCGTCAGCGAAACGGCACGGATGACCCGCCGCTCTGGATTTCGGTCGGCTCGCTTCCCGACGGGAGGTTTGCCGAGCTGATTGGATTCATGGATATCGACGGCGTTTGGTGCGTGTTCCACGCGATGGTGCCGCCGACGAAGAAGTTCAAGCGTGAGCTGGGATGGAGGTAGACATGAACGGAATCGTTGCCGAGAACGGCAAGGTCGTTACCGATGAGATGATTGCCGATTGGGAAAGCGCCCTTGAGCGCGATGAGTGGCCTAGCGGATGGGTCAACGTTGGCGAGGTTGTCGAGGGCAAGCTCCCGAAGGCCGCACCCGAGACGGTGACGCTATCCCTCAAGGTTCCAGTTGCGATGAAGCGGGCTCTTGAGAAGGAAGCGAAGGCCGAGGGCAAGTCGACGGGTGCGTATGCCCGCGGAATCCTCGCCGATGGTCTCATGGCCATAGCGTAAAGCAGCAGGGTCAGAGCTTCATGGCTAGCCCCTCCAAGCCCTCCTGAGCCTTTGCCAGCGGCTCAGCTTCTGCTCGGTCGATTCCAGCGCGAGCGTCTGGGCGGTCTCGTGGTGGAGCGCCTGAGCGCCCTGCACGGCCTTGGTGCTGTCGGCCACGGTCTCCATGAGCTTGGCTATCTGCTCGTCCTTCTTGGCGAGCTGCCCGATTAGCGCCGCGACAGCCGCCGAATCGCCGCCGTCTGGGGTGCTGGCATCTGTCTGGCAAGTGTCTGGCATCTGTCTGGCAAGGCGTATGGCACGCTCGACGGCGGCTCCCTGCGCCACGCCCCACCCGGCGGAGAGTTCCACCAGTTCATCGTATGCGTCTTCCTCGATTCGGAAGGTCTTCTTTACCTTGGCCAAGGTACTGGCTCCTGTCTGGCAAGTGTATGGCAAAGTGTATGGCAAAGTGTATGGCACGTATTCAACCACATCGGTGTTTCCCTTCCCAGTCCCTAATCGAAAACGCGTTCCGGACTGATATCCCGGATTATCTGTAGGTAGTCTTCGCCCTCCGGTTCATTCATGTCCTCATAGGTGCGCCATGACTTAATGTTCCGCATGACCCAAGGCTGTTTAGAAAGGGCGGCGCAAACAGGGCACTGCGCTCCGAACTGCACCTCGCGGTTCTTTGCCTGCCAAGTGCCGAGACCGATGCGGACGTTACCCATTTGCTCCGCGTATGCTCCCACGCAATCGTAGAGGTCATCTACGTTGTAGCCATTCCTTTTTGCCTTCTCCTCATCGAACTCGATGGTGAAGCGCCAAGGTTTCGTTGTCATATCACTCACCCGCCTTGATTTCCGGCTCCGTCATATCGACGTGGATATGACCGCCCTCGTACCATGCGCCGTCCGGCAGGCCGTCGGTGTCGCGCTTCCAGTCCCTCAGCCACTTGATGACGGTGGTTCTGGACACGCCCAGCGCCTTTGCTATGTCCGAGTGGTTGGCATCCGGGTGCTCCCGGGCATAGGAGCGAATCAACTCACACTTTTCACCGCTTCCCTTCGGCCGACCTTGCAACGCATGACCGGCATCCTCGCTCAGAATCTCAAGGTTCGAACGCGCCATTCTGAGGTGCAGCGCCTGCTTCCTGTAGTTCCGCTTGTTTTTCGGGATCGCTATTCCCGATATCCTCTCCAAGTCCTTGATGGGGAACTTCTTGTACCGCAGGTCGAGGCATTCGAGAGCGTTCTCGACCTCATGGTCGTTGCCGAACGGGTGCTCGGTGTCTACCGAATCCAGGAACGGCACCAGCGAATCCATGTCCGCCTTGACGCGTTCGCGGTCGGTGATGCCGCACTTCACGGCGTATATCGCCAGAGCCATCAGGCAGAAGTACCTATGGCTGAACGTCGCACCCGCGCGTATCTTGCGCAGCCACCAGTTGTAGAGGTCTTCCTTGGCATCCCACGAGCCGTCGGCGCGTCCGCCACCGACGATGACCTTCTCGTACCACTCGGGGAATCTCTCCTTGGCCTGTTCGAGCGTGTACCTCGTCTCCCTCCACTTCTTCGACAGGTCTACCTGCTGTTCCGGGGGAAGGAAGTCGTTCAGCTCTTCGAGCGAGAAGGGGTGCGTGTTGACCGCGAACGCCCTGACCGTGCCGCCGTCCTTCGTCTTGCCGCCGATGACGCGGAACCCTTGGTTGATGCCCTGATGCTGCGGGTGCTCCCATTCCCTCGACGTATGCTTGTTCCACATCCTGTCGGTCAGGTGGTACTTCATGTCCTTCAGCAGGCTCTTGGTGTTCGGGTATAGGTCGGCGGGTTCCTCGAGGACGTAGTACAGGTGGACGTTGTGGCCGCTCAGGATGATGTAGTTCGGCTCGGGATAAACGGGGTAGTCGCTTCGGCAGTTGTACAGGAAGGCCGTGAGCGTGCCGTCATCCTGCCCGTCGAGGTCGAAAATCATGGCGCACATCTTGCTCTGCGCGTCGGCGGTGTTCGCCCTGCCCCAGTAGGTGAGACCGTTCGTTATCGCCCAGTTCGCATCGCGGAACTCGGCAAGGGTCTCCTCGAACGTGTCCTCGAACAGGATTCGGCGGCGTCTCCTGTCTCCGACGAGCTTCCCGTCGCTGTCGTAATGCCCGCCGAACGAGCCGAGGATTATCGGGTTGGCCTTGTGCAGCCCGCCCGGCTCGCCCTCCGTCTGGATGAAGCCATCGCCGAGCTGGAAGATGTCCGAG
>NZ_JAMOKO010000032.1 GCF_023656745.1 Collinsella sp. BG-O-102 | reverse complement strand
CCGTTGCGCTGAGTCCGGAACGGCTGCGCGGCGGGCTGGCGGAGCATGCGGCGGCGGCATGGGGGCACCGGCCTCCATAGCCTCTCCACCTGCGGAAACGGTGCGACGGCCAGGTGCCGGGGGCTATTCCCGCGTTGCGCTAGCTGCGGAAACGCGGGGCCCGTTCAGGCTGTTGCGTTGAGATTGAAAATCAACCAATAAATCAGGAGGGCATTCACTGGAACACCCTCCGGTTTTGGTGATTACCGTGCGCCTACCCTTGTTTTTTGCCTTGCGGCCCGTTTCCGTTCCTTTTCAGCCTGTTCCTGCTGGTAAGCGGCCTCTAATATTCTGTCCGCCTGTTCCGTGCCAATGGCCCGCCTGACCCGCTCGTAGTCCCTGACCTTTCCCTTTAGACTGTCTCTCTCGGCGCAGACCTCGTAAATCCTTTCTGACAAAGAACTGTTTTTGCTGACCTCCCGGCCATAGTAAGTGAATCAGCGCGGGTGGTTTGCGCGCCATTTGCAAAACCCCAGGTCGCGACCCTTCGCCATTCGTGGGAAAAGTGAGTAGTCTCAGGTGGCTTACTCATGAGTTGAACCGCTTTCGCGATTAGGGGCCTAATAGCGGCTTCTCCACTAACTGCCCCTGGGTTTGCCTTTGTCCGCCGCACGGGATGGCTCCCGAGGCAACGCGGTGAGATAATGCCATCCAACGCAGGCAATGGAGCCTGAAAATATAGGTGACGGCGGCATGGCCCGAGCCAGCACTTTTGGCCCGCCTCCGTAGCCTCCTTTTTCATATGCGGTCCGCGATACGCCTATGGGAGCGATTCGCTCGTGCAAGGCTGTAAACACGCAGAGAAAACGAGGTATTGGATGAATAGCGAACCGATCTACAAAGAATTCCTTCTTGGAGAAGGCTTAAGCGAGTTGAAGAAAATTCGAGATGGCTGGAGGGATGAAAGCGGCTATTCCGAGTCGAGGGGAGGAACCTCTTTAATACCTGAAAATCTATGCAATGTCTCAGGGTCCGAACGGCTTAACTATACCTTCATCATGGACAGAGCCAATGAGTGCATGTATCGACTGATTTGCGAGTCGATTTCCATGCTTCTTACAGAATATGGATACATAACACTACGTGCCCGCGTTCGCAGAAGCGATGCTTACCAATATCTCCCAAAAGACGGCCTAGCCGGGCCGACCGTCCTCAAAGCGAGCAAGAGGGTGGTCCGCATAATCAAGGTGGATGTCGATGGCTCCCCGAGCGTTTTTGTATTCAAGGAACCTGGATTAGACCAGAGTCTCCCGAAAGAGCTTGAGGATTCGCTGAGGGAAAACTTTGGGGTATCGAAAATCACCTACGTCTCTTTGGTTATGGACGGAGCGAAGAGGGAGGTTCTCAATTACGAGTCGGTGAAGGACGCTACGCCCTACATCTCGGTTAAAGAGTTCTTCCGCCTGTTCTTTCCACAAGAGGAGTTCGACAAATTCGAGGAGGCTGTGGTTGAGCTTAGGCAGAAAGCGCGTTCCTACTATGGCTTGAGCATAACCAAATCGCTTAACCATTTGCGCATGGGCCATTTCAGGAGAGACATCCGAGACCGTCTGATCGGCTACAAACCAGACGTGGAATTGGGGTCCGAACAGAGAATGGCCATAGACAAGAGCTTTGTCGTAGACGGCAGATACTCGGCGTTGACCGGTGACACGGATTTCGCAGTAAGCTTCCAGACCGCAGAATGGCTAAGGGATTCTTTAACGCATGCAGGATGCATAGATTTCGCCCCCATCGCGTTGGAGTACTTCAAATCGCTCGAACAATTCCTGTACAGATTTCTTTACGCCATACATAAGACTTCGAAATCGAAGAGTAGGCGTATTTACTACGGCAAAAAGCTCGGAGAAAACCCTTACTACCTGCCTGCGAAAAGAGATGGCGTTCCCGACAAATCGCGACACATAGAAGTCAAGGACGGAGAAATCGAAATCAACGATGAGCTTTTCACGGATGGTTTCGAATATGTCTTAGACCTCGGTAGGCTCACAAGGTTCTTCGGCGACTATGTTTGCGAGAAGCAGCAGCTGTACAGCCGCAATGAAGACCTTCTCGATACGGCGATAAGCGAGGATACGTACGAGTCGATAATTCGCGCACTCCAAAGCGCTCGAACGATGAGGAACGGCATTGCTCACAAAGACAATCTCTACGATTGGACCGAGATGGAAAGCGCCCGGTCGTCAGTCCTCTTGGCTTTCTACTTAGTCCTAGGTTCTTACAGCATCGATACTGAAATGCGAAGCCTCCTCGGCATCGAAAGCGATTGCGTGCAGAAAAGCGAGGAGTGGAAGCTCTGCAACTACGTGGCATCGGCGGCCGTTCCTAAAGGCAATCCTCTTGAGTTTCCCGTTTTTTATCTCGATGGCGACGATTCCCCCGAGGCCGCCTTGTTTGCTTGCCCCGACGACGAAGAATCCGATCCCGACCGATATGGAAAAGCCCAATCGTTCTCGGGTGTGTACTTCAAGAGAATCGGATCGCATAAGCGTTACGATATCTCGTACCCAACTGACCGTCTTCCCTCATTGGTTGAACAAGGGATGCTGATTATCTGCGGTGAGGGGCTGAAGCTCATGGGGCCTCAAAAGGTCATCTACAGAGACGGAAATTACCTTGGGGACACGAGCGCAGAGTGACTTCGAACCCAGGGCGTGGACCTCGCGCTCCCGCCCTAAAGACCATCGTGGCCGGTTTTAAGGGCGGGAGCGCGAGGAATGTCCGTAGGGTTCATGCCTTCCCGGGCGCAAGCCACCAGTCCGTAACCGCAGGTGAGGCAGCGCCGTGGCTTGCACGCTGGTGGCAAATTCGCAGGTCAAACATCTCCGTCATCTATCGACGAAACGAGAAGCCCCACGTTGACGCGTCTATGAGTTGATGACCTGAACGACGGTCGTCCTAGTTGCCAGCTTCCGCATCAGAGAAACCACTTGGAGCAGAAGCCGATCTGGAAGACCGAATGGACGAGCATCGAGATTCCGAGGCAGACCATCATCGCGCAAAACCCGATTCCGGCCCATTTCAAGAAAGGGTCTTTTTCTTGCTTGTCGGAAGCTCGCTCCATCCAGTCGCGCGAATACGTATCGCCGTACTCGTCGCTCTTTGAGGCCTCTTTCGAAAGCAGCTCGAGAGCTTCGTCGAGGTCATCAGCAAGCTTGTTTCCGTCGATTCCGACCTTGAAAAGATGAGTCTCATCATGCTGCTTGAGCGCCGATTGGTTCTGCAAAAGGTAGAACCTCTCGCCGTTCACCCCGTTCGCCAGAGCGGTCCTCTCGCTCGAAAACGACCGAATCTCCTTCTTGAGCCTTGAGAAGGCCCCCCTTGCCCTCGATTCCGAACTTCTGCGCGAGCGACTCAAGCTGCCAGAGCAGGTCGTACAGCCCCGCCGCGGGCAGGAGCCCGGCCCCGTACGCCTTCTCGAGCATCGACCGCTCGAAGCGATCGTAAACGGGGATCGCCTCCCCGTACGTCAACCTGGTGCCAACTTCGGGGAAATCATTGCATTCCATATCGTCTCCTATCATTCGAATCGAGAGTTAATTCCTTGGGGCGCGTCACGCGTCGACGACGCCGCGTCCCACAACAGCGGTTGTTGCTTCCGCGTGGGCGCATCGCCTAGCACGCAGGGCGCAGATCAAGCCTGAAATCACCTTTGGCGATAGAGAGGCTGTAGTTCGACCCGACTAAAACAGCGATGCCCATCAAGGCCAGACCGCAAGCGGCGATCAGCTGCTCCGGCGAAAAGCCGAGGATCCTCCTTCCGTTATCGCACGCCGCCTCCGCTACGGCATCGGCTGACGAAATCGTCGGGGCGTTCACCGCCCGTCCGGCGTCGTTCATAGTTGGCTCCCTACTCTCTCTTCCATTGCTTCGACCCTTATTTTCAACCGCCATCGGAATTTCGTCTCCTCTGACTGGTTTGGATTGCCTACAATTTCATAGGCAATAAAGCTGTTTATGGAGGACCTGCAATGTCTAGGACATTCACCGAGGAGGAGATCTCCGAGTTAAAGGAAGCCGGATTCGCGGCGAGCGGCACATCGAGAAGCAGGATCCTGTCCGTCCTCGACCTCCTC
This sequence comes from Collinsella sp. BG-O-102, assembly GCF_023656745.1. Taxonomy (GTDB): domain Bacteria; phylum Actinomycetota; class Coriobacteriia; order Coriobacteriales; family Coriobacteriaceae; genus Collinsella. The sequence continues at coordinate 1,761 of NZ_JAMOKO010000032.1, read as the reverse complement.
GTCCGCTTCACCGATGAGAGGACGGGCATATCCGCATCGGAAATCGCGCGCGTCATAGGCATCTGCTCCGAGAGGCCGACGTCGGAGAACGCCATTCTCAAGGACCTGCACCAGATAAGCGAAAGCATGCCCATGGGAATCCGCATGGCGATACCTGGCCACGGCGAGAACGTCGGGTTCAGGGCCGTAAACAAACCCCTGTCATCCGAGGAGGCGATCCTCATCTCGGACGTGCTGGGGACGAGCTCCTTCATCGGCGAGGGGCGGAAGGACAAGATCTCCTCGAAGGTGCTCGCATTCTCCTCCGACTATGACGTCGACGAAAGCGTGGAGACCGTGTTCGTCGACCGCAAGGCCGGCAGGGACACCGACGCGATTTTCAACGTCCTCCATGCCGCATCCCGAGCGATCCGCATGAACGAAAGGCTCGCCTTCAAGAAGCAGGTTCACCTGATGAACGGATCGACCGTAAAGATTGGGCCGTACGAGGAGGACCCGGTGGCGATCGTGTTCAGCTTCGGCCGCTACTATCTCGAGAGCATGCATATCGACGAAGGCGGTTCCCCCAGTCCCTACTTCTACCGACTAGACGATATCGCGGACCCGGTTGTCACCGGAAAACCGGTGTCGGATCGGGATAAGGTAGAGGCGCTGAGGACGCGCGTGGTCGCGGACACGCGCCAGCGGGTCGACATGTTCGGCTCGGGCACCGCCAGAAAGCTGTTCCTGGAAGTATCCGGCACTCATGCCAAGTACGTTTACGAAAGGTTCGGCCACGACCTCAAATTCTGTCACATCGACGAGAGCGACGAAAGAAACGTCATCGGCTACGCCTGCGTCAGCGCGATGCCGTCTCCGACCTTTTACAGGTGGCTATTCGGGATGGACGGCGCGGTGAGGCTGGCGAAGCCTAAGGGGAAACGGTGGGTCGAGAGCTTCCCGAATGCCGTCGCCTCCGACCTAGAATCCTATATCCAAGATTACGAAGCAGCATCAGAGGGCTACAAAGCCGCACTGGATGCAGCTATTTCACGATTGGACTCGAAGAGCTGCCGGCAATGAGGCAATCCCAATCGGTCCGATTCAAAAGCCAATATTGACTAACTCGAATTCGGCTCGCATCCTCGCGCCGTTCGTCTGCTCCCATTCGTCCGAAATGACAACCACAGCAGGTCGTGTCCCAACGGATGGGTACCATTTATCCGGGTGCACCTGGGGCAACGGGTTGAAGAACCTGCACAAGGTCGCTCGCAGAACACGCAACATCAAACACGACAGAAGAGGCGAACGACAGATGCCGGACCCCGGACGACAGCACCGCGGAAGACGAGCATTCCGACCACAACCGAACAACTCCAGCTACTAGGCAGGCGCCCGCATGGGTGCCTTTTACTTTTCAGGGACTTAGCTGCGAGCTAAGGCACGCGGCTCATGGCCGTTTCGTGAAGGCACGACCAGCTCGACCCACTTCGACCCGTCTCCGCTCCTGCCGTGCTCACCAATCGCCATCAGGCGGTTCAATCGTCGTGCAGACGAAAAGGCACACGGTGTCGTGCGGTGTCCTCGCGCGGTGCCGCACGGGAAGATTGGAGGAACCATGGCACGCACAGCCGAATGCGCCGCGCCCGAGGGAAGCCGAGATCGGGACGAATGGATGACGGTGATCGAGATGCAGGAGTACATGAGGGCGAGCCGAAACAAGGCGTACGACCTCATCTGGTCGGGAGAGATCGACTCGTACAGGCTCGGAAGGAAGCTCCT
>NZ_JAMOKO010000031.1 GCF_023656745.1 Collinsella sp. BG-O-102 | reverse complement strand
GGGGCAGGGGCTGACGGCCGTCCGGGGCGGTCGGCCAGCGACCACCGGTACGGCTCAATCGTATAGCCGTGCAACGGAAAAGAGCCGCCCTTTCGGACGACTCAAACTGTAATGGGCTTTTTTAGCTGCACAACCCCTTCTCATAAGTTGCGGTGAAATAGGGGCTGTTTATGCCGATAAAGCCGTAAATCAATCCATATTTCACCGCAACTTATGGAGTCGAGGATGATTTAGCTAGTTGCGGAGGGCATTATCTAGGGTGGCGGCCACGATCAAGGGATCGTCGGTGCCGGCGAAGAGGCGGATGGTGCTCCCCTGCCTGCCGCGTGGGGCCGAAAGGCGCGTCGTTGCGCCGCCGGCGGGCGATGTGCGAAACTCCCCCGGCAAAGCGTCGAACAGCTCGCCCGCGCTACGCTCGATAAGGTCAAATTCAACTGCCGGACCAAAGCCGTGCTCGAGGATTCCCGTTGCAACCGCATGGTCGGGATGCGAGCTCAGCCCGGGATAGCGCACGTTGCGCACCATCTCATTCGCAGCCAAGTACTCGGCCAGCGCACGGGCGCGGTCGAAATGCGCCTGCATGCGGGTATCGAGCGAGTCCAGCCCGCGCTCAAGCACACCGGCCTCGTCAGCAGGCAAATCAAGCTTAACCAAGCCACGGCCCTCAAGCAGGGCATGCGCGCACTCAGCCGCGGCATCCATACGATGGCGCTTGAGCTGCGAGCGCGCCATCGAAGCGGCAACGAGCTTGCGCGGAGCCTTACCGGCGCACACACGGTCGAGCGCCTCAAGTGACAGCACGGCACCCAGCCGCAGCGGATTGCAGCCAAAAGCCGACGCCACGGTGTTGTCCACAACCAGCAGCGCGTGGGCCTCACGAGCCGCGCGGCCCAGAGCACGAAGGTCGGGCACACGAAGACCAAACCCGCCGATAGAGTTGACGAACCACCACAGATGCGGTCCCTCGGCATCAAACGAAGCATCAAAATCCTCGGACGCGGCAGTAAACGCCGCAACCGACGGTGAGCCCACGAGCACAACGTCGCAGCCATCAAAGCCGCGCGTAAACGCATCGGCAAAGTCGTCCGCAAAGGCCACCAGGCGGTCACCGGGACGCACAATACCCAGCAGCGAAAGCGCTGCCGGCACGTGCCGGGCAGCAAAAAGATGCACCTCACGCGCGCCGGTCCTCAAAGCCCAGGCCTCTTCTAGCTGTTGCACGTCCACGCAGTACCGTCCCTTCACAAGCAAAAACCCACGATGCGGATGTTCCCCGCATCGTGGGCAACGGCAGCAGTATAGCGCCGATATGCGACGACTCGCCTAGATGATGAGCGTGTGATAGTTCACGCTCGCACCCGGAGAGTCAACGGTCACGCCATAGGCCTCGGGATAGATGCGCGTTGAAAACACAAGCGCACCATCATTCACAAACACCTCGACCGACGAAACATCGCCAACAATGCGCACATTACGAACCTCATCGACGGGCTCCCAACGCACGGTACGACCGCAGCCGGCAGAAGCGCGACTCTCATCGGTAAATTGCATCTCAAAGCGCGAGGGCAGCTCGCCCTCGGCGGGCATAAACGCCAGTTTCAGATCGCCATCAACGGTCGCGGCAAACACGCCGTCAACACCGTCGACAACAACGTCAAAGCAGGTATCGCCGGCAACCTCCAACGAACCCTCCCCCATACGCACCGAGGCATAATGGTGCTCGATCTCGCGCACCGGCTGCTGCAGCACCACGCCGCCGGCACCGGCTGTAAGCTCACGCGGCACTGTCATGCAGTGCTGCCAGCCGCACGCCACGGTGGGCGCATTGTCGTAGGTCGGCTCATCGGGCATGCCCATCCAGCCAATCAGAATGTGACGACCGTCCTCGGCCGTGAACTCCTGCGGAGCATAGAAGTCAAAGCCGGCGTCCCACAGGCGGAACTCGCCCAGCTCATAAGCGTCCTTGCCACCCGTAATGTTACCCGTAACGGGCATGTAGCCAGCAGCGTATACGTTGCCGCGGTCCCAACGGCCGCCCTCAAGGCCCTGGGGCGAGAACGACAAAAATGCAGCGGTATCGCCATTCGCATCGAGCTCGATATAGCCGGGGCACTCCCACATAAAGCCAAAACGCTCGGGCGTAGACACACGGCTCTCGAGCTCCCAACTAAGCATGTCAGCCGAGCCGTACACCAAGATCTCGCCCACATCGCGCCCGGCACCTTCGCCATGCATCGCACAAAAACGGCTCTCGACATGCGGCCCGTCCACGCGACGACGCGCGCCCAGCACCATGTGGTAACGCTCATCATCATCGCGCCACACCTTGGGGTCACGCACGTGGCAGGTCAAATCATCAGGATAATCCTCGGACGCCAGCACCACGCGCTTTTGGCTGAACTCCCGACCGGCAAGGCCATCAACGCTCTCCACATAGACGGTATCAGCGCGGCGGCCGGTATTGACGTAGTCGTACGTCCCGTCCGAATCGGAAAGCTTAACGTTGCCCGTATAAAGCACGCGAATGCGACCGTCCTCGGCAAGCGCGGAGCCCGAATACACGCCATGGCAATCGAACGGCTCGTCGGGCAGCAATGGGGCGCCAACGTAGTCCCACGTCATAAGGTCGCGGCTCGTCGCATGACCCCAGGCCTTAACGCCACCCTCGACATCAAACGGCGCATATTGAAAATAAGCGTGGAACACGCCGCCTGCTTGGCAAAGACCGTTGGGGTCGTTGAGCCAACCCGCGGGCGGCATAATATGGAAGTGCTGACCATACACGCCATGACCGCACTCAGAGGCGTCAGCGTCAACAGCGGCAACCAGCTTTGCAAGGTCGCGACCAAGTGCATTAGACATATCAAAGTCCTAACGGATCGAAAGTAACAAGGCGCCAGAGGTCGGCACCAGATGCAGGGAACACCCGCGAGCATACAGCCCGCGGGCGCCCCTCAATCAAAAGCTCTTAGGCCTGCTCGGAAGCCTTGGGCTCGTCCTTGTACAGGACAAACGAGACAGCAAAGGAAACCAGCGCGGCGACCGCAAACATGATTGCGTACTGTACGGGCTGGGCCAGGCACAGCAGGATGCCGAAGATGCCGGTAACGCCGGTGCCGGAAGCGGCAAGCGAGGTGAGAGCGCAGACCAGGGCACCGCAACCGCCGCCGATGCAGCCGGCGATGAAAGGCTTAAAGAAGCGCAGGTTCACACCAAAGATGGCCGGCTCGGTAATGCCCATGAAGGCGGACAGGGCCGAAGGAAGCGCCAGGCCCTTAATCTTGGCATCGCGGGTCTTAAAGGCAACGGCAAGTGCGGCGCCACCTTGGGCGATATTGGCAGCGCTGGCGATGGGCAGCCAGTAGGTCACGCCATACTGGGCGAGCTGGCCCAGGTCGATGGCGGTGTACATCTGGTGGATACCGGTAACGACCGTGGGAGCATAGAACAGGCCGACGATAAAGGAACCGATGCCGAAGGGCAGGGTCAGCAGGGCCTGGATCAGACCGAGGATGGCGTTCTCGGCCCACACGAAGATGGGGCCGACGGCAACGAGCGTCACGAGCACGGTCACGAACACCGAGACGAGCGGGGTCACAAAGAGGTCGAACATCTCGGGAACGATCTTGTGCAGGCGCTTCTCGAGGAAGGCCAGAATGGCGCAGGCGATAACGATGGGGATCACATGGCCCTGATAGCCGACCCACTCAAAGCTGTACACGCCGGGGATGACGTTGACCATGGTCTGCACGCCCTCGGAGGCAACCGTATAGGCGCTCTGCAGCGAGGAGTTGATGAATGCACCACCGACGACGGCGCCCAGATACGGGTTGGCGCCAAAGGCCTTAGCCGCGGAGTAGCCGATCAGGATCTGCAGAATGCCAAAGGACGTGCCCGAGACCAGGTCGGCGATCTTGTAGATAAAGTTATTGGTGTCGAGCGCGATAAAGCCGTTGGAGGCCATAAAGTTGAGGGCGCTCATAATGCCCAGCAGCAGGCCCGAAGCCACGATGGCGGGGATGATGGGGACAAAAACATCGCCGAGCACCTTAATGGCACGCATAAAGATGTTCTGCTGCTGAGCCGCGGCCTCCTTGACCTCGGCCTTGGTGGCAGCCTCGACGCCACTGAGCGCGATGAACTCCTCGTAGACCTTGTTGACGGTGCCGGTGCCAAAAATAATCTGGAGCTGGCCCTGAGCCTCAAAGACACCCTTGGCGCCATCGACATTCTCGATGGCCTCCTTGTTAACCTTGGAATTATCGGCAATCACCAGGCGAAGACGCGTGGCGCAGTGTGCGGCCGAAACAACGTTGTCGGCGCCACCGATGTTGTCGAGCACCTCTTGGGCTGATTTGCGGTAGTCCATGACTTCCCTTTCCTCCAACGGGCGCATCAGCACCCGGCCATCTTTAACACTTACACTGTAATCGATTTCAGTTTCATATGTCTGTAATCGTTTTCATAGTAGGGTGAACGGTAGGAAATAGCCGGCGAATGGTAGTTTTGAGACAAACATAAGGGCTCAGAGGCAGGCAGACGTGCCCAAAATCTAGACATTCATAAGCTGATGGCCGAGTTTGAGCGTCTTTAGACCGCTCTCCCCCTCCACGCCATCGAGCGTGTTGAGCAACATATTGGTCGCCTCGACGCCACTGGTCAGGTAGCCATAATGCACGGTGGGAATGCCGCCCGTCAGCGCGCGCAAAAACGCGTTGTCGCCAAAACCACTCACGCGGTGTATGCCCTCGCCCATGCCGCGAACCTCGTCAAGAGCGCGCAGGGCGCCGGCCGCCATAGTGTCGGTCGCGCACGCAATAAACGAAACATCGGGGGCATCGGCAAGCAGCTCGCGCGCAGCGCGATAGCCCGAGTCAAGCGTAAAGGATCCCTGGCGAATCAGGCTCGAATCAAGCACCACGCCCGCAGCAAGAAGCCCCGCCTCAAAGCCGCGACGACGGTCGAAACCAGCCGCGCGGTCCTCTTCGGTAACTCCGATGTAGGCGATCTTGCCATCCACCCGACCCGCAAGCGCACGGCCGAGCTCAAAGGCAGCCTCGTAATCGTCGTGATAGACACATGCCGCGCCCTCGACATGTTGGCCGATCAACACAATGGGCACGCGGCACGACTCAATCGCGCGACGGTGCTCGTCGGTGATCATGGTTGCCACCAGCACAATGCCATCGACCGGGTGATTTTGGAATAAATCAAGGTATTCGAGCTCGCGATCGGCCGCGTTATCGGTATTGGCAAGCAGCATCTGGTAGCCACGACGACCGAGCACCTGGCCAATACCGGCGGTAATGCGGCTCACAGATTCCGAGTTGATCTTAGGCACGATAACGCCGATGAGCTTGGTGGAGCCGGTGCGCAGCGCGCGAGCCTGGCTGGATCGCACGTATCCGGTCAGCTCAATCGCCTGCTTAATGCGCTCGGCCTTGTCCGCCGAGATATATCCACCGTTGAGATAGCGCGAGACCGCGGCGCTCGAAACGCCGGCCAGCTCGGCCACATCTTTCATCTTTACCACGAGCACCCCTGTTATTGAAATCGCTTTCACCATGATACCTGTGCGGAGCGACCGCATGACGTAGCGATTACATGATAGAGAAACTCGTGGAAACTAATGAGCCACTTGAGACATGTCTAGCGATAATCACTTCGCAGCCAGTTTTACCAGACGAGAATCACCCTGGCTGCATAATCGAAGAATACGGCCATGCAGAACTTGACCTGAGCGGCAGCCTCGCGGACTTTTCCAGGAAGGCCTCGGTGCCGCGCCTCGAAGAGTCGCAATTCACAATCCCGGTCAATCCTCTGCCAAGAACCCGTTGCGAACTTAGACTTACCAACAACACGCCAGCAAAGTTGCATACAAGCAGAAAATCGCACGCAATTTCGCCTATTCTCAATTGAGATATAAGTTTTGACGGGCCGAATCTTACATCAAAAGACGATATGAGAAAGCCATTGGGGCCGCCTCCCCCGCGGCGCAGCTTCTTTCCGCGGGCTCGGGGTGCCACAATGGGCTTTGAGTATCGGCCCGTGCGGTAGCCCTTACCGCACCTGCGG
>NZ_JAMOKO010000030.1 GCF_023656745.1 Collinsella sp. BG-O-102 | reverse complement strand
AGATGATCGAATCAAGCCTGGAACTTGCCGACAGCGTGGAGGCGGCCTAGGATATCAACTGATTCCGGATATCGGACACAGGGGCCGCAAGGGCCCTTACACCAACTTTCTCGACACTACCACCTTTTTCCAATGTACGCTTTAAACCCTTGCTCAAGATCATCCTTTGTTACTTCGCCTGAAGGTTCGAATGCTTTACCTATCACGGAGAAATCAGAGTATTGCTCGTAAAGAGACACGCTACGATCGTATTCCAGGGCCTCCGGACTGAGCAAATTCTCTCGCCTTCCGTTTTGTGGCATGGAAGGCGCGCTCCCCATGGAGGTCAACAAAGCAAAATGGACTGCGTCCCGTAGAGCGTTAAACCGATTTTGGGGTGCAATTCCTGTATCTTGAACCGCCTCAAGACTGCAAATTCTTCCGATTAGCTCATGAGCACGAATCATTGCCCGAGCATTTACGCATCCGCTGGCCTCAACCCCCGCAAGTATGGCACCATGTATATCAAGGTCTTCCGATGGGCGACAATCTCCCATGAGAATTTCTTCGGCCAATGCCGACGGGCACGGCCTGAATGGATAGACTTTCCAAATTAGTTTTTCGCGTACGTCCCTATCGAACTCTCGCATCGATTGCACATCACTGCCTCCCCAGGCATTTGAAACCAGCATGACCTTCAACCCAAGTCTTTCGACAAGATCGTTCATCGTTCCGAATAGCGCCAAATCGTCGCTATCTTTAGAACGCCTCTCCACATCATCGAATACAAGAAAGTGCTTCTTTCTGAGCATTAGGCAGGCAACGGATTGTATCCCGACGGAGAGATTCACGGATAATCCCGTTCTTTTAATTAAAGCCCCCGAAATACCGTTGAGGGCGCCCCCTATCGTTTTGGCAGCAGCTTGCGACCTCATGTCTTTATCGCTAAGGTGTACGAGCGCCATCACAATGCGTTCGTATAAATCTTCAGCAGTAGCAATCCCGAACATAGAAACGCGGACAAGGTCGTATTCGCCCTCTTCGAGATGCTTGGCGAGCTTCTCTTCAATGAATCGGGTCTTTCCCGACCCCCAATCTCCCTCAAGTGCAATTGCATATTGATTGTCCTTATCCTTGAGATAGGAATCGATATGACCGATGAGCTGATCAGCAGGTTCTTTTGACCGGCATGTCTCCATTATTCCCTCCAGCATCAACTTAGGGCGAAAGATTTCTTTCGCTGCGATAGATCAACCCGCAACTGAGGCCGCCCCGTCCACAACAATGATGGCATAAACTCGATTGAAAGCTGGCGGTTAGACCATGCTCAAGCTTTACTGTTACCTACAGCGCCTAAACCAGTATCAGCCCCTACCCGTTGCCTTGTTAATTTTCCTATACATCTTGGAAACATGACCACTAATGGGGTCATTCGGAAACGCCTTCTGAGCTCTTGCAACATATGAAAGATAGTTTCCATGGCGGCTTGGGTCCGAAGCGCTTCGCTTGTCACTCGATCTGTTCCCCTTCGGAGAGTAATGCTCGTACAATGCGCTTACGCGCTTCTTACTCGGATGCTTGTCCGGATTATCAGCCAGCCTGCCGATTGATTTAGCAGCACGATAAAACCTATTGTAAAACCTTCCGACCGTAGATTGGCGAATTCGAACATCGTTACCGTCAAAATCAAATCCCAAAAACGAAACATGATTTCCAGCATGATGCGCGGTTCGCACAACTTCCATTTCTCCTGCGAGCAATGCACCAAATGAAAGTTGCTCGACCTTTCCATCGTTTATACGGTGGATTTTGGTTTTTTCATCTTGTAGTTCAACTGCAGGAACTCCCTGTGCCAAAGCAAGAGCTTTACTTGCTGTTTTGAGATCCTTGGCAGGGACGACAATGATGAAGTCGTCGCAATATCGTATATACCTGCCATTCACGCTGGCAACACACGCGTTAATCTGGGCATCGGTATCAAACATATACATATTCGCCAACACGCCACTTGTTGCCAGTCCTTGGGGAATGCCCCTCGCATCATGCCTTTCTTTCCAGGGCACAACAATCGAAGAATCCTTGTAAGCCGTAAACTCCGCAGGTGTCAAGATGCGCGGTAGCCTGTTAAGGCTCCTTAACGCCTTGGATCGAACTTTGGACGCAGAATTGCCAAACGTGAACGGGTCGTCTGGCTGAAGATCAATCCAGCAAAGTCCGTTCCTTCTCGCCAAATCGCCAACAGGCCAATAGCAGTAATGCAATATGTTTTTCAGGACTTGGTAATGGTCCGGTGGAAGCATGCCCTCGTTAAAGAACCCTCTAACGGCCTTGCGTAAGTAACTATGATCGAGGTTATCGAAAAAATGGGTGAAGTCTCCCGTGATAACTAGCGAATCCCCCTGCCTGCGAATGGCATCGATTGCATCTGCAGCAACAGAGTAATTAGTGAGGTGAAATCCGCTTCGATAAGCTGCAGCAACGCCGCCGATGCCCGTTTCTAAGGCACGACGGTCATATAACTTGCCCCATTGCAGCGCATAATACTGAAAAATCCTGTGATCCAAGTGAGATGCATATGCGATATCTCTCGTCTTCAGGGTTTTCTTGCCGTCCCTGAATCTCACATGGCAAAGCTCATTCGCAATTAAGGGAAGAAATGCGTGACGCTGAATAAAATCTGCATCACAAACCCTCGCCTCGACATCCTTGAATGCAACACGGTAATCGAAATGCGCGTAGCTCTTCTTTGTCGCATACCCTGGAATACGAGACGGGTCGAAATCGTTCACGGGCTCACCGCCTTTAATCAACCTGCTCGGTATATAGGAGCGGCTCACCCAAACCGAGCAGGCTAACATGAGGTGAAGCGAGTTCACCAACGCAATGCGGCCGCCCATTCCAATGCTTGCCTATGGCATACTAGATGGAGATGCGGAGATAACCGATATGATCATCAGCGCCCTTGCCCAGCTATGCGCAGGCAACGTCGGCATCAATAGTGCGAACGTCGGAATTTCGTCGTTTGCGCTATTGACGGCGATAACGCACCTTTACGCCAATGCGTAAAGCAGTTCTATTGTACCCGAAATCCTATCTTGAAACACACGATCGTATCGGATTAGAGATATATAACCTACCTGAACCTACCTGAAGGAGAGTTATCGAATCTGCATTGGCATCAGATTCGTGAGGCCTCAGCGTCAACAAATGCAGAGTCTGCGCTTTAAGATAAACGGAAGACTGCTTCGGTTTTTAAATCTATTCTCAACCTGCCGCCCACAGGAGCTCCAACGGAAACACTGTCAGTTCAAGTTATGAACGCGTTAACCCCACAGCACCACTGGGTAACCGTTTGATTCGGCGTGGGCTATTCGACTTGAGCTTCAGTTCCGCTTTTAACAATTTTTGCATGCTGCTTAGCTATGAATTTCTCTGACCATGCTTGGAAATCCTTCGACGCCTCACCCTCCATTCGCGAGGTCAGCGACTGCTGAATGCTCTGAAATTCGTTTGCAGCACCTTCGTTTGCGGCATCACGCAGTTTGTAAAGCAGATCGTTGCAATCGACGCAGAGAGTCAGCTTCTTATCTCCGTTGTCTACTGAGGCGAATGCCTCTAGTAGTTTTTTCTTTCTGCCGCAGCAATCACACTTCAATTTCTCTATCCCCCTCTTTTAGTATTTCGACCAAGTTTTCAGTCAGCGTTTTCATATCGCGCTCCGTGACCCTCTTGCGAGATCTCATGGCTTTTTCAAATAGAGGCTGCAGGTAATCTCTGATTTCCTTCTCCTGCTCTTTCGAGCTCACTAGTTTTTCTTGGAGCTTTCTCAGGCTCTTTTTATCGGAGTCAAGTTGGGATATGACAGCATCCTGCTCTTCTGCAGTTAGGAGATACTCTATTTCCATATTGACGAAGATAGCGTTGAACATTCGAGTCGTCCATAGCGCGTCGTCCTCTCGGATTATGTCTCCGACGGCCTTTGTCGCCGCCCCCGCGATGCCCCCTATCAGCAGGCCTCCGCTCATCCCGATGACCTGCACTGCTTTTTTGCCGACTTTGTCGGTGAGCTTTTTCCCCGCGATAGCGCCTGTCGCCGCCGTCCCGGCAATCGTGCTTCCGAACGACACGAGCAGGGACGTTATGTTCTTCGTATACTGAGCCCCTGACAGCCTTCCTTCAATCAGCCCGTACGTATCCGGTACGGTAAAGACCACGAACATAGCCCCCTGGGTAATTAGGTTCGATCCAAGAAACTTCGCGAAGCTCTTCTGTGCCGCGGCGCCGTATATGGCCTTCTTCCCTGCCATCGCCCGAAATGCGTTTACTATTTCCTGCGCCGCTTTGGATCCTATCCTCTTGGTGATACGCGTAGCCAATGGGTTTATTGCGTTCATCAAGCTGGTCCTGGACAGCTGGGAGGCAATGACGCTTCCGGCGAAGCTGAGCCCGTAGACCCTGATGCCCGTAACGATTGCGTACTTTGCCGCCTCTTTTGGACTTCGGGTGCTCCACAGTGCTTGGGCAAATGCGCAGACGGCGGAAATGCCCAGGGCGGAAGTGCATGTTATCGAGGACTCGGCGAAGTCGTAGACGAGCGATTCCACTGTTCCCGGCTTGGCAAGGTTGCGAACCTGCTGGTATGAAAGGTTGCTCTTGCGGATGATATCAAGCGCCGCCTCCGGATCGTTGACGCCTTTAACGGTTCCTTGCTCGATACGCGTTTTCATATAGGCGACAGCATCCGCGTACTGGTCCTTCGGAACTTCAATCTTCATCGGGTTGTCGTTGAGATCATAGTATCTGAATTCCTTGGCGCCAGCTGGCGTTTTCTTGAAGCAGGCTTCTACGGTTTGGTATGCCGTTTTGCAGAACTTGCACTGCACCGGGGATGCCCCAACAATTTTGTCGGGTCCGTTCTTGGCGTTATCTCTTCCGACTACCGTTGACTTCTCGCCGTGAATCCAATCAAGCTTCGCGCCGGCTTCCTCCGCGTAGATTCCATGGCCCGTCTTCGTCTGTCCTGCGCCATAGGCTGCATTGAACATAATGCCCCCGACGCTGAAGGAGTTCAGGGCGCTGATCGTCGACCTCTCGGCCAATTCCTCCGCTTCTTTTCTTTGCCTTATCGCATCGGAGCGGTACTCTCTGAACGCTTCGTACATAGCTTTGCTCTCGAATACAGCGAGGGTCTCGTCTTTGCCTTTGAGCGCATATCTTCGATTTCCTTTATCCTTGCGCTCCAGGATGTCGTAATCCTCGGGATCGAAGAAATCCCATGGGATGATGCGGTAGATAGCATTAAGCTTATGGGCCTTCTCACCGGTTTCCTTCGCTTTTGCTTTGGCTTCTTTGTTGGCGGCCTTCACATCTTTCTTGGGGGCTTTGGATATGAATGCGCGATCGGTGAGGGCGATTCCGGCAGGGTATCCTCCATATGAGATCATGTCTGCCCAGAGAATGACGTGGTCGTTGGGGACGGGCAGACACCTTTGGATCTTCTGAACCTCTTCATGGGCGGGTTTACCGCATACGCCTTGCAGCTCTTCGATCATCGCTTGTAATTTCTGGTCCATGGCGGCTCCGTAACCCTATCCTTTCGTCGAATTATCCCACATTCAGATTAAGTAAAAAATTCTATGCCTTTCATCGGTAGTAGAAATGGCTACTGGGAAGCTCTTCTTGCCTTCGAAGCATTCAGTAAGAACGGGGCCTCTACCAAAGTTGCTCTATCAATCAAAAAGTCCCGCCACATTGGAAAGCGTGGCGGGACACGAAAAGCATTTATCCAACCTTGAACTAGCCGGGATGACGCCGGGCTGCAAGCGCTGCCTGCACGTCTTCTGCGATACCCGCGCCGCGCAGCCGAAGCCGGAATAGGCTAAGACGCGGCGACAGAGCCCCAAAACGCAACAGGCCCGGCGGCGAATCGAATCGCCGCCGGGTCTGGAAGCATCTGCAGGGCTCGCAATTAGCCTGGCGACCGCTGCCGCTCTTACCGGCACAGAGCTATACGCTAGTCACAAGAAAGGCCGCCGTTAAGGAACAGCGGACTTGACTCTCGCATATTCAAGGGCGACTAGAGTGTCTTGAGGTACTCCCCCAGCTCTTCCTCCCAGTCGGGCATGTGGAAGCCTGCCGACTCCAGCTTGGACAGGTCGAGCGCGGAGTGGACCGGGCGCGGGGCGATGGGGCCTGCGGCGCTGGCGTAGTAGTCGGCGGTGCTGACCGGGACCACTTTGTCCCCGTTGCCGTTGGCAGCCTCGAAGACGGCGCGGGCGATGTCGGCCCAGCTCCTCACGGCGCCCGAGCCGGTGCAGCCGTAGGTGCCGTAGGGGGCCTTAGCGTCCAGCACGTGGAAGATGGCGGCGGCCATGTCGCGCGTGAAGGTCAGGCGGCCCAGCTGGTCGTCCACGACGGTGACCTTGTCCAGATTGTCGTCCGGGTCGGCGACGCGGTCTGAGAGGCCCTTCATGGTGTTTACGAAGTTGTGCCCCTCGCCGATGACCCAAGAGCTGCGCATGATGTAGTGGCGGGGGCACCCCGCCACGGCGATGTCGCCGGCGGCCTTGGTCTGGCCGTAGACGGACAGCGGGCTGAGGGGCTCGCCCTCGTCGTGGACCTCGGCGGTGCCGTCGAA
>NZ_JAMOKO010000003.1 GCF_023656745.1 Collinsella sp. BG-O-102 | reverse complement strand
TCTCAGTCCCAATCTGGCCGGTCGGTCTCTCAACCCGGCTACCCGTTGTCGGCACGGTGGGCCGTCACCCCGCCGTCTACCTGATGGGCCGCGGAGCCATCCCCTCCCGTCGGGGCTTTAGCCCGGGCGCCATGCGGCGCCCGGGGGTATCCGGTATTACCCGTCCTTTCGGGCGGCTATCCCGGGGGAGGGGGCAGGTTCTCCACGTGTTACTCAGCCGTTCGCCACTCGCTTCCCTCCGGAGAGGGGTGCCGTTCGACTTGCATGTGTTAGGCGCGCCGCCAGCGTTCATCCTGAGCCAGGATCGAACTCTCCGTCCAAAATAAATGGGCTTCGAGCCCGTCCGGTCCTCACAACTATTAGCTGATCGGTTCCGTTCGATTCATATGGTTTTAGTATAGGAAAAGGAATTTCTCGGGGCCGCCTCTCGGCGGCCTTGCGAAAAACAAATCCAAGTTAGACCATTTCAAATGGTTCGATGTCTGCCCGGATGCGACACTGAAGTTAGTGTCCATCCTCGCAGTATCCGGTTCTCAAGGTGCACGCTTTGCGGTCCATCCGGTTCGACCGGGCCGCGCGGCAAGGAGATATATTGCCAGACCGGAGGGGCCCCGGTGGCGGGAATCTGGGCCTCCACGGTTCCTACACAAATGAGGATGGGACCTTCTCTGTGAGAGACTAGAAAGAACAGGGCCGCGGCCCCCCTATTAGAGCGGCCCTTCGGTTTTCCAACGGTTAAGCTTCGGCCGCATTAATGGCTGTATACCCATTAGAAATGGGACATAGCAGCGTTAACGAGTTCAAAAACGATTAGTCCAATAAGAGCCGCTGCGGCAAACTTGATGGCATTCGCAAGCTGTGGATGCTCGTAAGCCCAGCCCGTCCTCGTCTCTTCGCTGTCCGCCTTCTTTCCGTCCAAGAAGTCGGATATCTCTTGATACGTCACCAAATCATTCTTCTTCTTGATATGTTCCGCTGCAAGCGCGCAGCACATTGCGCCAGCACCAAAGACGCCTGCCAACACCATCGTCGGAACGCACTGGACCATCCCCCACCCGTGGTTTTGTTGCCACATGAGCCAGGCCATAGAGACGGTAAACGCAAGAAGCCCAGCCAACATCCCCGCACCCAAGCGATAGAGCGTGCCCCTATCGCGTTCAACCCTTTCTCTAATTATTGAAATGTCGCCTTTAACAAGCTCGTCAATCGTTACATCCAGTTGTTCAGACAGCAGTAGGAGACTCTGGATGTCGGGGTACGTTTTACCGCGCTCCCAATTACTGATGGTCTGACGTGTTACAAAAATGCGCCTTGCAAGATCCTCCTGGGACAAACCAGCATCGAGTCGATACTGTTTAAGGTGTTTTGGCAGCTGCATGGCGTTCCCTTCGAATGCATCTCAACTCTTATTGGGCGGCTACACAACAGAAGCCGGCAAGCAAAGCGTAATCCCAAAATCAAACCCATACGGATGGCTGCGCGCAGATTAGAGTGTCAAAAATCTTTGACACATACGCTACCTGCTCTTTCTTGCAACTCGGACGCTATCGAATTGATCGGTTTGGCTACGTCCCAAATCGATCACATCCCTAATCAATCAAAAAGGGGCGCTTCCGGATTGGAAGCGCCCCTTTAAGATGCAAGAAGCAATTAAGCCTCGAGAGCCTTCTTGGCAATGGCAGCCAGCTCGTTGAAGGACTCGATGTCCTCGTAAGCCATCTGAGCCAGAACCTTGCGGTCGAGCTCGATGCCGGCAACCTTCAGGCCGTGCATGAACTGAGAGTAAGAGATGTCGTTCAGGCGAGCGGCAGCGTTGATGCGGGTGATCCAGAGAGAGCGGATCTCGCGCTTCTTGTTGCGGCGATCACGATACTGATACTGCAGGGAGTGCTGGACCTGCTCTTTAGCATGCTTGTAAGTACGCGAAGCGGCACCGTAGTAACCCTTCGCACGGTGCATAACGGTACGGCGCTTCTTCTTGGCGGCAACAGCGCGCTTAATACGTGCCATGTTCTATCAACTCCTAGACGGTAAAACGAAAAACGGGAACGCGAACTTAGGCGAGACGCGACTTGATGACCTTGCGGTCGGCAGCGGCGATCTCGGTCTCCTGACGGAAGCCACGCTTACGCTTGGTGGACTTCTTGCTCAGGATGTGGCTCTTGAAAGCCTTGGCGCGCATAAGCTTGCCGGTGCCAGTCTTGCGGAAACGCTTCTTGGTGCCGCTGTGGGACTTCATCTTAGGCATGAAATACTCCTTAATCGGTTACAGAACACTAGTTACTTGGTATCGCTTGCCGCTTTATCCTCATCGAAGGCGCCCTTAATCGGGGCGAGCAGCATAAGCATGTTACGGCCTTCCATCTTAGGCTTGGACTCGACCGTAGCGTAAGGCTTGAGATCCTCGGCGAGACGCTCGAGAACGTTAAGACCCTGCTCCGGGTGAGCCATCTCACGGCCGCGGAACATGATGGTGATCTTAACGCGTGCGCCCTTCTTGAGGAAACGCAGAACGTGGCCCTTCTTGGTCTCGTAATCGCCAACGTCGATCTTGGGTCGGAACTTCATTTCCTTGACCTCGACCTTAGACTGGTTCTTACGAGCGGCCTTGGCCTTCATGGCCTGCTGGTACTTGAACTTACCGTAGTCCATGACCTTGCAGACCGGCGGCTCCGCGTTGGGAGCGATCTCGACCAGGTCGAGACCCTGATCGTCAGCGACGCGCTGGGCATCGCGGATGGCGAACAGGCCGAGCTGAGAGCCATCGACGCCAATCAAACGGCACGAAGATGCAGTGATCTCGTCGTTGATGCGGGTGTCATCAGACTTAGCTATTTTCCCTACCTCCATTCATAAAAAAATAACCCGGCGCTTCTTTGCAACCAGGTCGTACACATAGACATCCTCGATACGAGGAAGGGAATCTAAGTTGTATGACCAGTCAGCTGCTCATTGGCGCCAAAAGGTGGGAACCCTCGGGTTCCTCTTTAGGGCATTGCGGGAACAACGCCTTGCGAATAATAACACGTATAGTGCGCTATCACATTACGTACACGAAAAAGGGGGTCTTGACCCCCTTGAACGCTCAGTTGCATGTATGGTGCCCGAGGCGAGACTCGAAGGGCCTTCGCTTCGCGAAGCCCCGGGCTTCGGGCGCATGGCGCCCTCGCCACGCTCCGCTACAAACAGGCCACGGGCCTGTTTGCTTAACGCTCCGCGCGCTCACGCGAGTTCGGCACGAAAAAGGGGGTCTTGACCCCCTTGAACGCTCACTTGCATGTATGGTGCCCGAGGCGAGACTCGAACTCGCACGTTGTTGCCAACGGTGGATTTTGAGTCCACTGCGTCTGCCAATTCCGCCACTCGGGCACGTAATGCGTGAGTTAGTTTATCACAGCTTTCTGTTGATTAGTCCGAAAATGGAACTTCGAGCATTTCGATGAGTTCGACCGTGCGGAGCATCTCACGCTGACGGCACCCGCGACCGTCGACCGAAGCCTCACCCATCTGGTTATCGTAAGGGTCCTCGCGCATGCCGTCGAAAGAGGGCTCAAACTCTGCCTGGAATCGATTGTTGGCCACCATACGCCACGGGTCGAGATTGCCAAAGTAGTGATGGCGGCGCCACTCCTCCCCCATCCTGCGAGCAGAAGATCCAAATGACACGTCGGCGTTGAGCCACCCGGTTTGCGGCGTATAGAACTCTGCCCAGTCGTGCGGCCCCACCGAATCAGGCGCAACATACAGGCCACTCTGCCAGCGGGCGGGCACGCCCGCGATGCGGCACATGGTGATAAACGTGAGCGCCATAACGCCGCAATCGCCGCGGAGCGAGTGTGCACAGTCATCGGCGATGGAGCCCAAAAGCAGGTACGGTGGCTGATAGCGATAGTCAATATGCTGTGTCAGGTAATCATAGATAGCACGAGCGCGATCGAGCGGATTCTCGAGACCGTCAATAACACGCTCCGTCAACTGTCGCATGTACGGCGTGAACGCAATGTGCGGACGGTCCTCGGAGGTGTCCTCGGGCAGTGGCGCGTCCATACAGGGATGCGATGGGAGCGCGCCACCATAGATATCGCAATAGGCGGCATCGACGTGATAGCGATAGGTCACCGAGAATGAATGTTCAGTCGAAGATGTCCAAGAGGCAGCGCGAGCCGAAACGTTTTCAGGGGCAACGGTACCCCCCGACGTCATATCGAGAACCTCGATTTGAGACTGTTGACGACAGGCGGCAGCAACGGGTAGCCACGCGCGAACAGCCTCTCCCTCCAGAGCTCCAGGGACAGACACGGATGCCTTAAGCGTGATGACGCGAGCCAACCCGTTTTGCGACTCCATCTCCCTGAGCATCTGGTTACGCAGCGCGATGCCGTCCGCAGAATCGGGACGCAGGCCCGGAACCTCCTTGGGGTACACGCGAAGCGAATCGAGGAAATTGTCGAGAACGAACAGCTCGCCATCGATAAAGCGCCAGTCAATACGCTTACGATTGATCAGGTCGTCAAGCTGCTCTTCGGTAAACTCTGGCCACTCCTCGCGAATCATCGCAATAGCCTGATCGCGCGACACCGAAAAATGAAGCGGCGTCTCGAGCATGCGATACCGTTCGGCACGAACACAAGCAGCCAGCGAAGGCTCAGGGTTCTGCTCCAGAAGGCGATCGCAAGCAGCAACAGCCTGCGTCAAATACCCGGCATCCTTGAGACGAAGAATCTCAGGCGGCAGTCCAATATCGAGATGACGAAAGTCATCACAGCAAACATCAACAGAGCAACCAACAGGACCCTCGCCAATAACCTTCCCATCCGAAGGCAGCACATCAATAACAGCCATACCAAAACTCCAAGTCACTAGAACGCTTGAAGCCCATTGTAGCGAGATAAAAAGAAAGCCCCAACAAGGGAGCCATCAACGCCGCCGAACGGTAGTCAATAAATAAATTCAGCCCAGTAACCCTGCGGCGTTAAACAAAGGAAGCCCCATCCCCCGGAACTGTTTCCTTGGCGCGACTTCTGGCGAAGCCAGGTGAGCGCAAAGGAAACAGTGTAGGGGGACGGGGCTTCCGGCGGGAAGTTTAGCGACGCTTACGCCTTGTTGACGGAGCCAAACTCCTCCATGAGCTCCTTGGTGCGAGCAACGATGTTGTCGCGACCAGGCTTGAGGAGCTTGCGGGGGTCAAAGCCCTTGCCCTGCTGATCCTTGCCAGCCTCGATGTACTCGCGGACGCCCTTGGCGAAGACGAGCTGCAGGTCGGTGTTGACGTTGATCTTGGAGATGCCCAGGGAGATGGCCTTCTTGATCTGATCCTCGGGGATGCCGGTACCACCGTGCAGAACGAGGGGCAGGTCGCCGGTCTGAGCCTTGATCTCGCCCAGACGCTCGAAGGAAAGGCCAGCCCAGTCGGCGGGATACACGCCGTGGATGTTGCCGATGCCGCAGGCGAGGAAGTCGACGCCCAGGTCAGCAATCTGCTTGCACTCAGCGGGGTCAGCGAGCTCGCCGTTGGAGGTCACGCCGTCCTCGGTGCCGCCGATGCCGCCGACCTCGGCCTCGATGGACATGCCCTTGGAGTGGGCAAGCTCAACGAGCTCCTTGGTGCGGTCGAGGTTAAGCTGGAAGGTCTCCTCGTGAGAGCCGTCATACATGATGGACGTGAAGCCGGCCTCGATGCACTTGAAGCAGTCCTCGTAAGAACCGTGATCGAGGTGAAGGGCGACGGGAACGGTAACGCCCGTGGCCTCGACGGCAGCCTTGACCATGTCGGCGCAGACCTTGAAACCGCCCATCCACTTAGCGGCACCAGCGGTGCACTGAAGGATCAGCGGAGACTTGGCCTCCTCGGCGGCCTGGAGAATAGCCAGGGTCCACTCGAGGTTGTTGGTGTTGAAGGCACCGAGAGCGTACTTGCCGGCCTCGGCCTTCTTGAGCATGTCTGCTGCGTTGACGAGCATAAAAGAAACCTCCTGTAAGGTTGCTCCGATAACGCCTGAGATTTTACCACGGCGTACCCGAGCATAAACGTTCGTTTGTTCACGAATATCGTCCAAACAGACTTTTTTTGACCGTTTGCCCTACGGAATCGACCCGTTGGGGAAAAATAGCTTGACGTTTAGACGCTTCTCGTGCTTTAGAAGCTGACTATAAAGCTACACCTGCATGAAAGTGTTCTGCATGAGCTCGCGTGCCATGGTGGTCGAATCGCCATGGCCGGTTAAGCAAACGGTGTCGGGCGGAAGAAGCCGGGCGAGCTTGGAGAGCGAGCGCAGAATCGCCGCCTCGTCTCCGCCGGAAAGATCGGTGCGGCCGTGCCCACCCGGAAACAGGGTGTCGCCCACAAAGGCGATGTTCCCCTGCTCGGTGGCAGCAAACAAGACGATCCCGCCCGGCGTATGCCCTGGTGTCTCGATCACCTGCAGGCAGATATCGCCCACCTCGAGAGCATCGCCCTGGGCGAGCAGGCGCGTCGGCTCCCCAGGGTCGGGCGTCTCAATGCCCCACATAGCTCGCTGTTCCTCGATGTTCGCATGCGGCACCGCCACATCCTTAGCACACAGCTCATACTGACAGCCCTCGCCAACGGTGGTTCGCACGCCGGCAACACCACCAACATGATCGGCATGGCCATGAGTGCATACGGCGCCAAGCATGCGTACGCCGGGATGCTTGGCTCGAATATGCTCTACCAAGCGCTCGCCTTCCCATGCGGGGTCGATAATCACACACTCATTGTCCGAAATAACAGCATAGCTATTGGTCTGAATGGGACCGTTTACGAGCGTCTCGATCTCGACCGATCCCTTGGGAGTTACATCCAAGGACACACCACTCATGTCCCTCTCCTCTCTATAGAACTCGAGGCATCAAACGATGCCTCGAGTGTAGCGAATATCGATAATGTGGCACGTTCGTCGCGACTAAACGCGGCGCTTAAGCTGGGCTCCACCCTCGCCGGGCATCAGGCGGCGCGCGTCGTAGACCGAGTCAACGCTGCTGATGGAGGCTAGCAGCGGATCCAGCCCACTCGCGTCCGAGATCTCGACCATAAAGCGTAGGGTTGCAATACCCTCGCGGTTGGTCGACGTGGCGGCAGAAAGGATATTGCCGCCCGCATCGCCAATGGCAATGGTGACATCCTTGAGCAGGCCCATGCGGTCCAGGCACTCGACCACGATCTCGACCTGGAAGAGGGTGTCGGCAGCGCCGTCCCACTCCACTTCGATCATGCGCTCGGGATGCTCCATAAGACCCTTGACGTTGGGGCAGTTGGCGCGATGCACCGAAACGCCACGACCGCGCGTGATGAAGCCGACGATATCGTCGCCCGTCACCGGATTACAGCAATGCGCCAGACGGACCAGCAGTCCGCTGTTGCTCTCGCCCTTGACGATAATGCCGTTGCTGGCGCTCTTGCCACGCTTTTGCGGCTTGCGGTTGGAGCCGCGGGCCGGCTGTTTCACGACCTCGGCGATAGCCTCGGCCTTGGTGACCTGTTCCTCGGGCTTGGGGTCCAAGATTTGCTCGACCTTGTTACCCACAGCGCGCGGGGCAACCTTGCCGGCGCCGACGGCGGCAAACAGGTCCTCAAGCTGCTTGTAGTTAAACTGCTCCGCCACGGCGTTGAGCGCACGCGTGGATCGCGGCGTAGAGATGCCATACCCGCGCTTGCGCAGGTCCTTGGCCAGTATATCGCGGCCGGCAGCAGCGTCATCGTCTTTGGTCGCGGCGGCGAAATAACGGCGAATCTTTGACTTGGCCGAAGGAGTCTTAACGATCTTGAGCCAATCACGCGACGGCTTGGAACTCTTGTTGGTCAGGATTTCAACGCGGTCGCCCGTCTTGATTTCGTGCGTGAGCGGGGCCACCGCACCGTTGATCTTAGCGCCGACGCAGTGGTTGCCCACCTCGGTGTGAACGGCGTAGGCAAAGTCGAGCGGCGTGGAGCCGGCACGAAGCGCCATGACCTCGCCCTTGGGTGTAAAGACAAAGATCTCCTGATCGAACAGATCAACCTTCAGCGAGTGCAGGTATTCCTTGGCGTCCGTAATCTCATCAGACGCTGCCCAATCGAGCGAATGTTTGAGCCAGTTAATCTGGTCGTCCAGACGCTGGGCATCATTGGTCTTAGACGCAGACGATCCGCCCGACTTCTTATAGAGCCAGTGGGCGGCAATGCCGTACTCGGCCTGCTCATGCATCTCATAGGTTCGAATCTGAATCTCGAGCGGGCGGGCCGTGGGGCCGATAACCGTCGTGTGGAGCGACTGGTAGTTATTAACCTTGGGCATGGCGATATAGTCTTTAAAGCGACCGGGCATGGGGTGCCACAGTGTATGCACCGCGCCGAGCGTGGAGTAGCAATCGCGCACCGAATGCGTGATGACGCGCAGTGCCACCAGGTCGTAGATCTCGGAGAACTCCTTGCCCTTGCGCTTCATCTTTTGGTAGATGGACCAATAGTGCTTGGAGCGGCCATTGATCTGGAAGCCCTCCAGGCCGATGCGGTTGAGCTCGTCGGTGAGCGTCTTGATGGTCTCGGCCAGATAGCGCTCACGGACCTCACGAGACTCCGCCACCATGCGCGCGATGCGCTGGTAGGCGTCGGGCTCAAGGTAGAAGAAGGACAGGTCCTCGAGCTCCCACTTAATAGAGCTCATGCCCAGACGGTCGGCCAGGGGCGCATACACGTCCATGGTCTCGCGAGCCTTAAACAGGCGACGGTCCTCACGCAGGGCTGCAAGGGTGCGCATGTTGTGCAGACGGTCGGCAAGTTTGACGATAATGACGCGGATGTCCTTGGACATGGCGAGGAACATCTTGCGCAGCGTAAGCGCCTGCTTCTCGTCCATGCTATCGACTTCGATGTTGGTGAGCTTGGTCACGCCATCGACGAGCTCGGCAACCGTATCGCCAAACAGGCCGGACACATCGGCGAGCGAGGTCTCGGTATCCTCGACGGTATCGTGCAGCAGCGCGGCGCACACCACATCGCAGTCCATCTTGAGATCGGCCAAAATGATGGCCACCTCGACGGGATGGTTGATGTACATCTCACCCGAACGGCGCTTTTGGTTGCAGTGCTTCTCGGCAGCAAAGCAATAGGCCTGCTCCACCTTGGAGAAGTCGTCCTCATTCATATATTTGAGGCACAGGCGCTCCAGCTTGTCGTAGCTGTCCGCCATAATCTCGGGCGGCAGCTCATCGGCATGCTTATAGTGCTCCATCTCCGAGAACGGTTGGAGGGTGGAATCATGGGCGGTACGGGCTGCGGCATCCATCGAGGTCCCCTTCCCCTAGGCCCGCGGTACGATCGGGCGGTTAACTTTGGCTAGCATATCAGAAGCGCACGAATCAAGCGCCCAACTCCGGAAAGCCGAGAACTCCATGCGCGAGCGCAAGCCCTCCAAATAGCGGATTGACCTGCTCAATTGCACACGGCCGGGGTTTTCGGCCATCGCAATGCGACGGGTGTCATCAAACCCCGAAACGCGACAGAAGCCAAGCTCTTCGAAGATTCCCAGACCGCTTGCCACCGAGCGCTCGTCAACCGGCGTGCGGGCATCGATGGCAAGGCACATCTGCGCGATGTCGATATCGCTCGCACTAAATGAGTCGGCTCCGGTCTTGCCGCGGTTGGAGCGCCACATAGTCTGCAGCGCGCGATAGAGCGTGACGAGCTCGTCGCGCTCGGGCGCGTAGCAGTCGAGCAGGCGCTCGTTAATGCGAGCGTCACGCGACGAATAGAGCAGGTGAATCACGGCAGGTTGCCCGTCGCGACCGGCGCGTCCGCTCATCTGGTTGAACTCAATGCTGCCAAACGGCATGTGATAGAGCACGACATGGCGGATATCGGGCAGGTTCACGCCCTCACCAAAGGCAGAGGTCGAAACGATGCAACTGAGGCTTCCGTCACGAAACGCTTCCTCCACGCGGCGACGATCGGAGCGCGCAAGCCCCGCGTTATAGAATGCGATGCGGGTCGCGCAATCGGGTACCCGCTTGCGCAGCGTCTTAGCAAGCGCCACGGACTGGTCGCGCGAGTTGACGTAGATGACGGTCTTCTCCCCCGTAGCCACGATTGACACCAGGCGGTTCTCGCGGCTCGCAAGGTCCCGGTCATCCTCGAGCCGCAAGTTCTCGCGCACCGTCTCGTCGACCACTGTACGGGTAATCGGTAGCACGCGGGCGAGCTCGGCCACAACCGGAGCCGTTGCGGTGGCAGTCGCGGCCAGAACGACCGGGTCACCCAGGGCCTTGAGGATATCGGGCATGTCGAGATAGGCACTGCGGTCGCCGCCCTTGGCAAGACCGGCATGATGCGCCTCATCGATAACGACAAACCCGATACGCCCCGAGCGCGCAAAGCGATCACGGTGAATAGACAGGAACTCAGGCGTCGTGAGCACGATGCCGGTGCGGCCCGAAGCCAAGCCGGCAAACACGTCATCGCGCGCCGCCTCCACGGTCTCGCCGGTCAACACGCCCACGCCAATGCCGAGCGCAGCCATCGTCGACGAGAGGTGATAGGCCTGGTCAGCAACGAGCGCACGCAGCGGATAGACAAAGATGCTCGCACGCCCACGAAGGACCGCCTCGCGCGCGGCGTGCACATGGAAGATGAGCGACTTGCCACGCCCCGTCCCCATAACAGCCAAAACGCTCTGGTGGTCGGCGAGGGCGTCGAGTGCCTCGACCTGCGCGCGATGTGGCTGGTTCGAGCCGATAAAGCTATGGATAAGCGAGCGCGTGAGCTCGGTATAAGAAAGCTGGGCGAGCGTCTCGCGTTTACGCGACTCCAGACGCAGGCCAGAATCCGCCGGCTGCACGCCGCGGCGAAGCTCACATGCCGGATCGTCGATATTGGGCGCCGCGGTATCGCGCACCAAGACATCTTTGATCATGAGCTTGGGCTTCACACGTCCCTGCCAATGCTCGGCCACTGCCTCGAACACCAGGTCGACGGCGCTATCGCAATTGATGAGCTTATCGATCTGCGGCACGCGGAACATAATGGCCGGCACACTCGCAGCGCCATCGGTCGCCACGAAGCGCATGTGCTCGCCGGTTTTGCCCACCACGGCGCGATCGCACATTGTCACGCCCTCGGCCGCCAACAGCGGCACCTTGTTGCCCTGGCCAAACGGCTCAAGACGGGAGATTTGCTCGATGGTCTCGATATTTAGCTCGGAGAGGTCAACGGTGGCGGCAACCTCGTCGGTGTCCTCAAAGTCCTCGGCGGGAAGCTCGGACAGCACGGCGGAAAGGCGACGGCGGAACTCGTCGAGCTTGGACGCCTCGATGGTCACGCCCACCGCACCCGCATGCCCGCCGCGACGAATCAGCAGATCCGAGCAGCGCTCGACAGCGTCGAACAGGTTGACCTTGCCCACCGAGCGACCCGAACCGCGAGCGATACCGTCTTCGATCGAGAACAGCAGCGCCGGCACGTGATAACGGTTGGTCAGGCGGCTCGCTACGATACCCTTGACGCCCTCGTGCCAGCCCTCGCCACCCACGACGATTGCGCGACCGCCATCATAGGTCTCCTCGACCTTTGCCATGGCATCGCGCGTGAGCTCCGCCTCGATCTCGCGACGCTGACGGTTAATCTCCTCGAGCTCGGCCGCCAGCGCGCTTGCCTCGATGGGATCGCGGGCAAGCAGCAGGTCGAGCGCCAGCTTGGGATCGGCCATGCGGCCGGCGGCGTTCAAGCGGGGAATGAGCGAAAACGACAGGCCATCGGCCGTAATACTAGAGAGGTCGGCCTTGGCGAGCGCGGCCAGCGCGATATAGCCGGGGCGGGCGGTCACGCGCATCTGCTGGATGCCCTCGGCGACCAGCGCGCGGTTCTCGGGCGTCAGCGGCATCATGTCGGACACGGTACCCAGCGCCGCGACCTCGATCAGCGAACGCCAATACGACGGCTTGCCCAGACGCTCGCCCAGGACCTGCACCAGCTTGAGCGCCACACCGGCACCGGCAAGCTCGCGCGAGGGACCCTCGTCCTCGAGCTTTGGGTCGGTCAGGGGCACGCCCTGCGGCACCTGGTCGGACGGCTCGTGATGGTCCGTGACCACCAATTCGATCCCCAGGCTCTCCAGATAGGAAACCTCTTCCTTGGCGGCAATGCCGTTATCGACGGTCACGATCAGCTGGGGGCGAGCGAGCTCGTTAACGCGGTCGAGTGCCGCGCGCGAAAGACCGTAGCCCTCATCAAAGCGATGCGGAATAAACGGCGTGACATCGGCGCCAAACGTGCGCAGCGCCTCGGTCAACAGGCAGGTCGACGTAATGCCGTCAACGTCAAAATCGCCAAAGACTGCAATGTGCTCGTGGTTGCGAATAGCGCGCTCAACGCGGTCGGCAACGACCGACATGCCCGGGATAATGAGTGGGTCGGCCCAGTCGCGATCGAGCGAAGGCGTCAAAAACAATTGGCCCTCTTTGATGGAGCCAATGCCGTGCGCGACCATAATGCGCGCCACCAGCCCAGGAATGCCCAGACCAGCCGAAAGTTCCTTTTCGAGCTCGGGATTTTGCTGAGCGACCGCCCAGCGATGCGTCGTCTTAAGCGATGACATAGGCACCCACCCCCGATAGGGGCAGGTCGCCGCGATACCTCTCACGGTTCATAGCGATGAGTCCTCTGTGTATGCCCGCTTCGGCAGGCAGATCTGTTGAACGGATTTATTATACCGTGCAGCGCGGACGCAAAACGCCGCGGTGCGCCGCGGTTTCGGCAAACGATGGCGGTAATGCCCTCGAAACAATCGAGCGTTTCAGCCGCACGGACACATACGAGCGTCTAGCATATCCATACAAACAAGTTCGCGGATAAAGGGAGTCGCGGGGCATATGAAGCAATGGGCTGGACTGGGGAAGTTCCTCGCGGGGCACATGCAGATCATCGTTCCGATTTGTGTGGCGCTCGGCGTGCTCTTTCCTCAACAGATCGGCGTTCTCAAGCCCATTGTTCCCGCCCTCTTCGCCTTTATGACGTTTCAGGGTGCGCTCAGCAACACCTTTCACCAGGTAGCCGAGGTGTTCCACCGTCCGCTGCACCTGATTCTGGCGTTGTTGGTCTCGGCGGCGCTTATTCCCATCGCGGCCTATGCCATGGGATCGTTGTTCTTTGGTTCCAACCCCAACCTTGTCTGCGGCATCGTGCTCGAATACAGTGTGCCCGTGGCAGTCACCGCTTTTATGTGGATCAGCATGTTCGGCGGCAACGGCCCGCTCGCGCTCACCATCATCCTGACGTCCTCGGTCATCTCCCCTGTGACGATTCCGCTTACGCTCAAGCTCCTGCTGGGCGCCACCGTCTCGATCGACGTGCCGAGCATGATGCAGAACATGGCCTTTATGATCGCCATCCCCGCTGTGCTCGGCATCGTGATCAACGAGCTCACGCGCGGCTGGGGGCACGAGAAACTCTCCCCCGCGCTCTCGCCCGCCTGCAAGTTCATGATGATGGGCGTTATCGCCTCCAACTCCACCGCCATGAGCGAGTACGTGCTGCACATGAACGCGGTGCGCTTGGAAGTCGCCCTCTTTATTTTGGTCTTCGCCATCAGCGGCTTTGTCGTCGGCATTCTGGTCGCCCGCGCGCTGCATCTGCCATATAGCGAAACGACCACCATGTGCTTTACCTGCGGCATGCGCAATATCTCTTCGGGCGCCGTCATCGCCACGCAATACTTTCCGGGCGAAGTTGTGTTTCCCGTCATGTGTGGAACGTTGTTTCAGCAGGTGCTCGCCTCGCTTATCGGACACTTCTTTGAGCGTCTGACCGGCGAGGAGCGCGCCGCCCAGCGCAAGCGGGTCGAGGCCGGCCGCGATGCAATGGCGCGCTAAACCGTCCGCAGTGTGCGGGCGCTCACTTTACGATGTGAGCGCCTCCAGATGTGCGCGGAATCGCTCCGCATCGACATCGAGCGTGGTCTCAGCATTGACCTGAGCCAGCCGATACCCGACAAAGTAGGGTGAAACCACCCAGCGCGGAAGCGCCTTGGCAATGGTCCGGCCGTCCATGTGGTAGAAGAACAAGTTGTACGACTCTGCGCGACCACCATGGTGCTCGTTCAGGATATAGCGCAGAGCTACCTGAATCGCATCGGCGAAGAGGTCCGTCTCGGCTTGGTCTCGCGCGCCATCGCTGGCGGCGATTCCCTGCGGGGCTGAAACATTGACCTCAAAGAACCCCATAATCGGTTCGGTTGAGATGTTGACCGCAACCCTTCCCCTCTGCCAAACATCGATGCCTTCAAAGTTGGCTGAGGTCAGCGCCGCATAGCCGTCCTCCTGTTCCAAGCCCACAATCTGCATGTGTGGATGGACGAGGCTGCCGCCCGAAAGCGGACCCTTGTTCTTGTACATGAGCACGCTTCGATACTGCTGCGAATCGATCATCTGCTGCCAGCAATCCAGAGCAAACCTCATCACATGGTGGAGTTCATCCGGCTTATAGGTCACCAGGTCGGCATCGTGATCGGCCGACTCGATCAGCACGGTTTGACGGGTGGCGCGCAGGGTCTTGAACTTATTCTCGAGCCAGATGCAGTCACCGTCGCGCTGGATGATGTTGGTGAGCCCCTCCGTGTTGCAAAAGGGACACGCGGTACCGGGGCGACGGTTGTCGTCGGGCTTGCCGCTCGCCTGCTGAACATCGAATACCAGCGCCACGGGTTATACCTCCAGCGGCACGATCTTGGTGCCATGGAGCTCGGAGACGTCTAGCGCCGCCGCGACCGCGTCGCGATTTGCCGTAGTGATGCCGCCGCCGGGAAGGATGGTCAAACGATCACCCGCATACTCGATTAAACGAGCCAGGTGATCGAAATTATCCTCGATCGACGTACCGGCAGCGCCGCCATGCGTGAGGATGCGCGTAACGCCGCAGTCGGCAAGTGTATCAATCGCATCGAGCTGAGCCTCGGGCGAGAGCTGGTCAAATGCCATGTGGAAGGTGATGTCGATGGGCTCACGCTTACATTCCTCGGTCGCGCAGCCCGCAGCCATCACGAGGGCGCCAAGCGTAAGTTCGTCGAGCGCCCATCCGCCAGCGCAGGGCTTGCAGCAGCCAAAGACCAAGCCGTCAACGCCGGCGCTTACGGCAAGGCCCAGGTCCATCTCCATCATACGCAGCTCGTCCTGGTCGTAGTGAAAGTCGCCGCCACGCGGGCGAATCATGCACATCACCCGTGCATCGTGCTCGTGGACATAGTTGGTCGTAGCGCTGATAACGCCGGCCGAAGGCGTGGTGCCACCAACGGCAAGGTTGTCGCACAGCTCGATACGCCTTGCACCGGCATCGATAGCCGCCGGCACCCGCTCAAAGTTCTCGGCACAAAACTCGTACAGCATAGATAGACCCCCAAAGACAGCAGATGTTTTCCGACGGGCATTGTCACACATCCCCATGAAGTTGCGGTGGAATAGGGACTCTTTTGGCCTCTGGAGCCCGTATTCAGTCCCTATTTCACCGCAACTTAAAAAGGGGCGCTGACTGAGATAGTCAGCGCCCCTTTTGTTAGGTGGGTTAGCCTCCGAGGTAGGCTTTGCGGACGTTGTCGTCATGCAGGAGCTCTTGGCCGGTGCCGGTCATGGTGATCTTGCCGGTCTCGAGCACGTAACCGCGTGTGGCGATGGAAAGCGCCATCTGCGCGTTTTGCTCGACCAGAAGCACCGTGGTGCCGGCCTTGTGCAGGTCCTCGACAATCTGGAAGATCTGTTCGATCAGAATCGGTGCCAGACCCATGGAAGGTTCGTCGAGCATGAGCAGCTTGGGATTACTCATAAGGGCGCGGCCCATAACGAGCATCTGCTGCTCGCCGCCCGAAAGGGTGCCGGCGACCTGGCGACGGCGCTCCTTCAGGCGCGGGAACTGCTCGTAGACGCGCTCAAGGCCCGGAGCAACCGTGGACTTGGGCTGCGTGTAGGCGCCCATCTCCAGGTTCTCCTCGACCGTCATCTGCAAAAAGGCGCGACGGCCCTCGGGCACCTGGGCCAGGCCCTTACCAACCAGCTTATCGGCGGGCGTATGAGTAATGCCCTCGCCCATAAACTTGATGGAGCCGGTCTTGGAGCGCAGCAGGCCCGAGACGGTCTTGAGCGTTGTGGACTTGCCGGCACCGTTCGCACCGATCAGAGCCACGATCTCGCCCTCGTTGACGTTAAAGGAGATGTCCTTGATGGCGTGGATGGCGCCGTACCAGACGTTGATGTTGTAGACGGAAAGCATCGGCTCTGCCATTTAGTTCTCCCCCTTATCCTGCTTGCCCAGATATGCCTCGATAACGGCGTCGTTGTTCTGGATTTCCTCTGCCGTGCCCTTGGCGATGACCTTACCAAAGTTGAGCACGCAGATACCCTCGCAAATATTCATGACGAGCGACATGTCGTGCTCGATAAGCATGATGGCGATACCAAAGGTGTCGCGAATCTTAACGATGTTCTCCATGAGTTCCGCGGTCTCGGACGGGTTCATGCCGGCGGCAGGCTCGTCGAGCAGCAGCAGTTTGGGGTTGGTGGCAAGCGCGCGGACGATCTCCAGACGACGCTGAGCGCCGTAAGGCAGCGATCCGGCCTGCTCGTTTGCCAGATGCTCCATATCAAAGATGGACAGCAGCTCCATGGCGCGCTCGTGGGCGGCCTTCTCGTGCTTCCAATACGTCGGCAGGCGCAGCACGCCCTCAAAGCCGGAGTAACGCTCCTGGTTATGCAGACCGACCTTAACGTTATCCTCCACCGTCATGGTGTTGAACAGGCGAATGTTCTGGAAGGTACGGGCAATACCCATGCGGTTGACCTGATAGACCGACTTGCCCGAGGTATCCTCTCCGTCGAGCAGGATGGTGCCGTGCGTGGGCTGATACACCTTGGTGAGCAGGTTGAAGACCGTGGTCTTACCGGCACCGTTGGGGCCGATCAGACCGGCGATCTCGGTCTTGCCGATAGTCAGGCTAAAGTCGTCGACTGCCTTAAGGCCACCGAACTCAATGCCCAGGTGGATGCACTCGAGTGCAGGGCGCTCGCCCAGGTCACGATCGGGAACGATGGCGCCAGAAGGATACGGGACCATCTTGCCCTTCTTGAACTCAAATTTACTGGGCATCGGCTGCCACCTCCTTCTTGGAAGCAAAGCGATCCTTAATGCGTGCGAAGAACGCCTTGAGCTGCGGGTTGTTGGTAAAGATCATGACCAGGATCAGCACGATAGCGTAAATGAGCATACGGTAGTCCGAGAACTGACGGAGCAGCTCGGGAAGCACCGTGAGCAGCGCCGCCGCGATGACGGAGCCGCGCATATTGCCCAGACCGCCCAGGACCACGAACACCAGAATGAGGATGGACGTGTTGAAGTCGAACTTGGTGGCGGAGAGCTGCGAGAAGTTACCGCCGAAGAGGGCTCCGGCAGCACCGGCGAGGGCAGCGGAAACCACGAAGGCGATCATGCGGTACTCGGTGACGGAGATGCCTACGGACTCGGCTGCAATCTTGTTATCGCGCACGGCCATAATGGCACGGCCGGTACGGCTGCGAACCAGGTTGAGCACGATCACGAGTGCGACCATGACCAGGATGGCACCGGCGAGGAAGGTCGAGTACGTCGACACGCCCGAGGCGCCCTGGGCGCCCTTGATGATGGCGGTGCCGTCCTCGAGCAGGTGCAGGTCGTCGATCGTAGAGTTGCCCGTGATGTTAAAGATCACGTGCAGGCCGCGCGAGTCGACACCCACGATAAGGCAAGTGACGATCTCTTTGATGATCTCGCCAAAAGCCAGGGTCACGATGGCCAGATAGTCGCCGCTCAGGCGCAGGACCGGGATACCGATCAAGAAGCCCAAGACGGCAGCGGCGATAGCGCCGACCACGATGCTGATGACAAGGCGCACCGGATCGGAGGGAACGGCGCTCTCGAGGGCGACCGCGGTGACGATTCCCGTATAGGCGCCGACGCTCATAAAGCCCGCATGGCCCAGCGACAGGTCGCCCGCGATGCCGACGACAAGGTTGAGGGAAATGGCCATGACGATGTAGGCCGTAATGGGAACCAACTGACCGGCGATCATGCGCGGAATCATGTGGTTCGACTGCATAAAGAACACGATGGCGAAGGCCACGATGCACATGGCATACGTAACAAAGTCGTGACGCGTCTGCTTATCTTTAAGAAACTTCATAACGCTCACCTACACCTTCTCGGGGACGTACTTGCCCAAGAGGCCGGCAGGCTTGACGAGCAGGACGATGATCAAAACACCAAAGACGATGGAGTTGGCAAGGCTCGTGGAAATGTAGGCCTGCGCCATCGCCTCGATGATGCCGATGAGAATGCCACCGACAAAGGCGCCGGGGATGGAACCGATGCCACCGAAGACGGCGGCGTCGAAGGCCTTGATGCCAGGCATGGCGCCCGTCGTAGGCTGCAGCACCGGCGAGTAGGAGCACAGCAGCACGCCGGCGATGGCGGCAAGGGCAGAGCCGATGGCAAACGTCATCGAGATGGTGCGGTTGACGTTGATGCCCATGAGCTGAGCGGCGGCCTTGTCCTCGGACACGGCACGCATGGCCTTACCCATCTTGGTCTTACCTGTAAAGAACATCAGGCCGGCCATGATAACCAGGCAGGCGACGATGGTGACGAGCGAGACGGCGCTTACGTTGAACTTGGCCAAGAACTCCGGCACCTGGAAGGTGACGAGCGAAGTGAAGTTCTTGGGCGTGGCGCCCCACAGAAGCTGCGCGGCGTTCTGCAGGAAGTAAGACACGCCGATAGCCGTGATCAGAACGGCCAGCGGGCCCGCCTGACGCAGCGGCTTGTATGCCAGACCCTCGATGAGAACACCGAGAACGGTACAGACCACACAAGAGAGAACTACAGATGCCCAGCCCGGGAGGCCGAGATACGACGTGGCGCAGAACGAGACATAGGCACCGACCATGATAACGTCGCCGTGAGCGAAGTTCAGCATCTTGGCGATACCGTAGACCATGGTGTAGCCCAACGCGATGATGGCGTAGACGCTGCCCATGGACAGGCCGTTGACCAGGTATTGGATAAAGACCGTCATGTTCCACATCCCCCTTTCGAATAGGTTTCCAGTTGATGTATGAAACAGGGACGTTACATCGTCCCTAGATACCAAGCAAGCAGGGAAGGCCAAAACCTCCCCTGCTTGGGATCAAAACCGCTCTATGTAAGGCGGCCAATTAGGCCTGTACGTACTTGCCGTCGGTGATGACGTACGCCGTGGGCTCCTTCTGGACCTGGCCCTTATCGTTCCAGGTGAGCTTGCCGGTCAGACCGTCAACGGTAATCTTGAGCATAGCCTTGGACAGCTTCTCGGCGACCTCGGTCGGGTCGGCGTCGACACCAAGACCGGCCTCCTTGACGGCCTCGGCCACCGCGTGCACGCCGTCGTAGGCGTCGGCGGCAAACTGGTCGGGGGTATCGCCGTACTTATCCTTGTAAGCGTTAACGAAGTCGGCGTTCTTCTCGTCGTCGGCGGAGAACGGGGTCATGAGCAGCAGACCCTCGGCAAGAGAGGTATCGAAGCCCTCAACGCCCAGGATGCCGTCCATGCCGTCGCAGCCCATCATCTTGACGTCGTAGCCCATGTCCTTGGCGTTCTTGAGCAGGACGGACGCCGGCGTGTAGTAGATCGGCGCAAAGATCATGGTGGCGCCGGCCTGCTTGGCCTTGGTCAGCTGGTTCGTAAAGCTCGTGGCGGAGTCGTCCTTAAAGGTCTCCTCGTCAACAATCTCGAGCTTGGACTCAGCGGCCTGGGCCTTAAAGGAATCTGCGATGCCCGAAGAATAGGCGTCGCCGGAGTTATAGAACAGCACGAACTTCTCGTCCGCATACTTCTGCGCCAGGAACTTGGCAGCGTTGACACCCTGGTTGGGGTCGGTGAAGCAAACCTGGAAGACGCAATCCTTGCCGTCGGTGACGTCCTCGGAGGACGCGGACGGGGTGATCATGAACGTCTTGGGGTCGTTACCACACTCTGCGGCAACGGCAACCGACGCACCCGTGGTAGTCGGGCCGACGAGGGCCTGCATGCCCCAGTCGAGCAGGGTGTTGAAGGCGTTGACGGCCTTCTCGCCATCGGCCTGGTCATCCTCGGCCTTGCTGGCAAGCGGCAGCTCCTTGGTCGAAAAATCCTTGCAGCCAAGCTCGACACCCTGGGTAACGGACTTGCCGTAGGACGCGTTGGCGCCGGTCAGCGGACCGATGGTGCCGATCTTAAACGAAGCGTCGCTCGAAGCGGAACCGCTGTCGCCGCCGTTGGAGGAGCAGCCAGCTAGAATGGACATCGCCCCCAGACCTGCTGCGCTCGCGATAACGCTCCTGCGATTCATAACAGGGTTCAATGACTTACCGGTGAGGCTCGACATGCGGCTCT
This sequence comes from Collinsella sp. BG-O-102, assembly GCF_023656745.1. GTDB lineage: Bacteria > Actinomycetota > Coriobacteriia > Coriobacteriales > Coriobacteriaceae > Collinsella. The sequence goes on along the minus strand of NZ_JAMOKO010000003.1, from coordinate 142,950 downwards.
CCTCTCAAATCTCGTCGGGTTTCGGTTACCCGACAGGCCATCCTTCGCCGTGTTCGGCGTTCGCAAAATAGTAGACGCTTTAGTTGAGAAAAGTGGCGATTATTTCAACTTTTCTTTTGCTTTGTCCATTTATCCATTTTTATGCGTATTTCTATCAGTTTATGCAGTTTAGCCACTTTATTATGTGAAAGTAATGTTTCTGTTCTGTTACAAGCGCCCTTGCCCTGAATAAAACGGCCTCACCGGTCTCGTTATATGCACTTAGGCGGAGATGTACTTGCCGTCCTGGATTACATAGGCTGTCCATGCCGTCGGCACCCATTAGTGTCATGTCGTAGCTCATGTCCTTGGCGTTCTTGAGCAAAACGGACGCTGGGGTGAAATAGATCGGGGCAAAAATAAGCGTGGCTCCGACAAGGAAACTCCTGCGGTTAAGTACGTTGTTGATGCTAAGCATGGTGCCCCCCTCTTCGCTGGCCGCAGTGCGGCCGTCTTGCGGTACGGGGCAAACCTCATGGTGCAAACGTTGACAGTTTGTTACGGAGTTCCGTTTGTAGCGAGCATGTTTCCAATGTTTCCGCAGCGTTTCGGGGGTGCCGTTTTGTGCGACTCCTGTTGCCTGGCGAGCACGCGCCCTCGGTTCACGCTAGAATGCACTCAACCTTTAAGCGGTTAATCCATCCATAAGATGCACGAAGGAGCTATCTATGAGCGAACCCCTGCGCACCGTGAACGTCGGTCTGATCGGTCTGGGAACCGTCGGCGGCGGCGTGGCCCGTCTGATCAAGAGCCACCACGATGAGTACCTGGCAGCCTACGGCATCGACCTTAAGCTGACCCGCGCCTGCGCGCTTGCTTGGGAGCAGGCCGAGGCGGCAGGCATTGAGCGCGAGGCCTTTACGAGTGACTGGCACGACGTCGTCAGCGACCCCGCCGTCGACATCGTCGTCGAGCTGATCGGCGGTGAGCATCCCGCAACCGAGATCTTCACCACTGCCTTTGAGCACGGCAAGCACGTCGTCTCTGCCAACAAAGCCCTACTGGGCCGTCACGTCGAGACGCTTGCCGAGAAGGCACGCGCGTGCGGCGTGCAGATTAAGTGCGAGGCCAGCTGCGGCGGCGGCATCCCCATCGTGAGCACGCTTGAGCACGACCTGGTGGGCAACAAGATCCTGACCATCGCCGGTATTCTCAACGGTACCACCAACTACATCCTGTCGCGCATGGACGCCGAGGGTGCCGATTACGCCGACGTGCTCGCCGACGCGCAGGCCAAGGGCTATGCCGAGGCCGACCCGTCCGCCGACGTCGACGGCTTCGACGCCGCCAGCAAAACGGCGATCCTCGCCTCCATCGGCTTTGGCACCCGTGTGACCACCGACGACGTATACCAGCAGGGCATCCGTACCATCGGCGCCGAGGACATCGCCCAGGCACGCGAACTCGGCTACACCATTAAGCTGCTCGGCATCGCCCGCAACACCGACGCCGGCGTCGACGTCCGCGTGCATCCCACGCTGATCCCCGCCGACCACATGCTCGCCAAGGTCAACGGCGCCATGAACGCCGTCTACGTGGTGGGTGACGCCGTGGGCGAAACCATGTTCTACGGTGCCGGCGCAGGCTCCTTCCCCACCGCAAGCGCCGTCGTGGGCGATATCCTGTCGCTCTCCGAGCAGATCAGCCGCGGCGTGGCTCCGCTTCCCGAGATTGAGCCCTATGGTCACAACCTCGCCTTTAAGCCCATGGACGAACTCCAGACCAAGTACTATGTGCGTCTGAAGGTCGCCGACCGCGTGGGCGCCCTGTCCGAGACGGTCGACATCTTTGCCAAGCACAACATCTCGATCTCGCTCATCAACCAGGTCGAGGACGGCAAGTCGGGCGTCAGCGATGCCTGCTCGGTCATCTTCCTGACGCACCGCGCACTCGAGAAGGACGTCCAGGCTGCCGCCGCCGAGCTTGCCAGTGTCGACTGCGTGGCCGAGGTCGCCAACGTCCTGCGTATCGAGGACGTCGAGGCCTGGACCGAAGGCGTTATGGCGAACTAGTCCAGTCCTTGGCACACAACATAGCACCTGAGGGGCTCCCGTCCGTTTGGATGGGAGCCCCTTTGTTTGACGTTCATCAAGCAAAAGTTTGAACAACTTGGCCATTCGCTGACAACCGAGGGTGCCGTTTACCGATATGCGAACGAAGTTGATTTTGCGCGCCGTTATGCTGTGCTGCGTATGTCCACCCCCGAAGAATGGAGGCACCATGTTGCTCGAGGGTAAGAAAGCAATCATCACCGGAGGCACGCGCGGCATCGGCTATGCCATCGCCTGCCGTTTTATCGAGGAGGGCGCCGCCGTCACCGTCTTTGGCTCGCGTCAAGAGACCGCCGATGCGGCCGTTGAGAAGCTGACAGCCGCCTATCCCGACGCCAAGGTCTGGGGCCGCTCCTGCGACCTCACCTCACTCGAAGCCGTGACTGAGGCCTTTACCCAGGCTGCAGCCGACATGGGCGGCTTGGACACGGTCGTCAACAATGCCGGTATTTCCCAGCGTTCACCCCTCTTGGACTACACGGCCGAGGAGTTCGCCAAAGTTATGGACCTCAACGTCGTCGCCGTCTTTAACGGCCACCGGGCAGCCGCTAAGATTATGACCGAGGCTGGCCACGGCGGCACCATCACCACCACGAGCTCAATGGTCGCCAAGTACGGTCAGCCCTCTGGCGTCGGTTACCCCACGTCCAAGTTTGCCGTCAACGGCATGGTCCAGTCGCTCTCGCGCGAGCTCGCCCCCATGGGTATTCGCGTCAATGCTGTCGCACCTGGCGTAACCAAAACCGATATGGTCGCCAACCTGCCCGAAGAGGTTATTAAGCCCATCGTCGCCACCATTCCGCTGGGTCGCATGGGCGAGCCCGAGGATGTCGCCAACGCCTTTGTTTTCCTGGCGAGCGACATGTCCTCCTACGTCACGGGCGCCGTGCTCCCCGTCGACGGAGCCGCCCGCTCCTAGGGAGCCACAAGCTTTGGCTTCAAGCCTCAACATAGCTCAACCAAAAAGGCGCGCCGTCTGCATCAACCGCAGGCAGCGCGCTTTCTCTTGTTATGAAAGGGAAACTATGTCCCAGTATTTCGGATCAGAACGGGGCACGGTTTTCCCCAGGACCTCCTTGCGGAAACTGCGTCCCGTTTTGAACGCCGATTCTGGGATACCGTTTCCGCAACGGGTCTCTCGCGGAAACTGCATCCCACTCTGAGCGCCCATTCCGGGACACAGTTTCCCAACGGCCCCCGTTTCGGAAACCACATCCCGTTCCGAGCCTTCAAAGCGGGACGCGGCTTCCCCGAGAGAGTATCGACTACTTGCCGTCGTCGTCCTCGGCTTCTTCTCTTGCATAGAGCTCCAGCATGCGGCGGCGGTATTCGCGCACGGCGAGCTTGGCGCGCTCCAGACGGCGGCGCTCGCGCGGGGTCAGCTCGGACGGGTCGACCTCGTCTCCATAGGTCTTATCGGCAAGTAGGTGCGCCGCGTCCACGATGCGGGCATCGACGTGGCCGCTCGCCGCCTCGGCGGAAAGACGCTCGGCAATCGCATCGAGCGTAGGCAGGCCCTCGAATACGCGACCATGGCCATGCGAAGTCAGCAGCTCGTGCTCTCGTGCGAGCAGACTCGCCAAATCGTGGTGGGCGCGCAGGATGTCGAGCGCATCGGATGGATGCTCGGCAACTTCTGCCACGGCGGCGACCGGCGCGGCATCCACCACGCGGTAGAAGAGCTGCGCGAGCAATGGCATCAAGAACACCGTGATGGCGCCGGCGGCAACCATAACCGACGCGATGTCTTGCGACAGCGCGCCCGCGTTGACGGCAACGCTCGTCACGGCAACGATGATCGGCAGCGCCGTGGTGCAGTACAGGGCCACGGTAATGCGACCATACGCCGACACATCGCGCGTCGCAGGGCAAATGCTCATAGAAATAAGAATGGGCACGGCACGAATAATCAGCAACGCCACGATAAAGCCCACGAGCAGACCCGGGCGCGACGCCACGGCCGTCAGGTCGATCTTTGCGCCCGATACGGTAAAGAACACCGGAATCAAAAAGCCGTAGGCCAGGCCGTCGAGCTTGGTCTCGAGCGTATGGTTGCCCTCGGGGATGATGTAGCGCAAGACAAAGCCGGCGGCAAAAGAACCCAACACAATGTCGAGATCAAAGACGGCCGAGAAAGCCACGAGTGTGACCAGGATGAGCACCGTCAGGCGCACGAAGGTCTGCGACGTGGTATCGGCGCGTTCCTCGACAAACGCAAAGAAGCGGCTGCCGACGCGCTTGGAGCGGCTTGGGACCACGGCAAGCAACACGCAGACCACCGCAAACAGGCCAAGAATCACGAGCGTTTGGATGCCGGTACGGGCAGACAGCAGCACCGACATGGCAAGCACGGGGCCGAGCTCGCCCCAGGTGCCATACGCGAGAATCGAGTCGCCCACGCGCGTTCCGGCAAGTGAACGCTCGCGCATGATGGGCACGAGCGTTCCGAGCGCCGTAGAAGTGAGGGCAAGCGTCACGGCGATACCGTCGAAATGGCTGACCGAGAACCACGGGGTAAAGCGCACGGCAAGCCAGGCGATACCAAACGTGACGACCCACGTCGCCAAGCCGTAGCGCCCCTCGACGCCCGTGATGCTCTTGGGGTCGATCTCAAAGCCGGCAAGCAGGAACAAAAAGGCCAGACCGAGCTCGGACACAAGCGAAACCTCGGCATCTACATGGATGACGCCGAGCATATGGGGTCCCAGCACCGCGCCGAGCACGAGCAAAAAGACCGTCTCGGGAACGGGTTTTCCAGGAATCGCCGAGGCGATAAAAGGACTCGCAAAGGCCACGAGTGCGATGATGGCGAGCGAAACGAATGCCATGTGATGCCTTTCTCTTGTTTGAGCCCCACTGTAGCACCCTCGCCGTCCTCAACGCGCCGCGAGCTGTCGTATCATAGTGAGGTTTACAAACATGTGGCTCAAGGCGACCGCAGGGCAGGCCCCGCAAACCGACCGCTGCCGCATACCGTACCGTACGCCCAACCGATCAGGAAGGCAGGAACCAATGGTCTCTCGTATCTACGTGGAGAAGAAACCCGGGTTCGACGTCGAGGCTCAGCAGCTCAAGGGCGAGCTGACCGAGATTCTCGGCATCAAGGGCATCGAGGCCCTGAGGATCATCAACCGCTACGACGTCGAGGGCATCGACGAGGAGCTTTTCCGCTCCTGCGTGCCGACCGTCTTTAGCGAGCCCCAGGTCGATGTGACCTACGACGAGCTCCCCGCAAGCGATGGCGCCGTCTTTGCCGTCGAATTCCTGCCTGGCCAGTTTGACCAGCGCGCCGACTCCGCCAGCGAGTGCGTGCAGCTCATCAGCCAGGGCGAGCGCCCCGCCGTGCGCTCCGCCAAGGTCTATATGATCTCGGGCGCTCTGGACGAGGCCGCCATCGATGCCATCAAGCACTACGTGGTGAACCCCGTCGAGGCGCGCATCGCCTCGCTCGACCTGCCCGAGACGCTGTACATGGAGACCCCCGAGCCCCAGCCCGTCGAGGTACTCGACGGTTTCCGCGAGCTCGACGAAGCCGGCCTTGCCGCCTTTATTTCCGAGCGCGGCCTTGCCATGGACGAGGCGGACATCGCCTTCTGCCAGCAGTACTTCCGCGATGAGGACCGCGACCCCACCATCACCGAGATCCGTGTGATCGACACCTACTGGTCCGACCACTGCCGCCACACCACCTTCGGCACCGTCCTGGACGACGTGACGATCGACGACGCCGTGGTGCAGCAGGCCTTCGACCGCTACATGGAGATGCGCCACGAACTCGGTCGCGACGCCAAGCCCGTCTGCCTCATGGACATGGGCACCATCGGCGCCAAGTACCTCAAGAAGACCGGCGTCATGACCGATGTCGACGAGTCCGAGGAGATCAACGCCTGCACCGTCAAGGTGAAGGTCGATGTCGATGGCGAAGACCAGGACTGGCTATTCCTCTTTAAGAACGAGACCCATAACCACCCGACCGAGATCGAACCCTTCGGCGGTGCCGCCACCTGCGTGGGCGGCGCCATCCGCGACCCGCTCTCGGGCCGCAGCTACGTGTATCAGGCCATGCGCGTCACCGGCGCCGGCGACCCCACCGTCCCCGTGTCCGAGACGCTCGAGGGCAAGCTGCCGCAGCGCAAGCTCGTGACCACTGCCGCCGCCGGCTACTCCAGCTACGGCAACCAGATCGGCCTTGCCACCGGTCAGGTCAACGAACTCTATCACCCCGGTTACGTGGCCAAGCGCATGGAGGTTGGCGCCGTCGTGGGCGCTACCCCGGCAAACCACGTTCGTCGCGAGTGCCCCGCCCCCACCGACAAGATCATCCTGCTGGGCGGCCGCACCGGCCGCGATGGCATCGGTGGCGCCACCGGCTCCTCCAAGACCCAGAACACCGAGTCCATCGAGACCTCGGGTGCCGAGGTCCAGAAGGGCAACGCCCCTGTCGAGCGCAAGCTGCAGCGTCTGTTCCGCCGCGGCGACGCCTGCCGTCTGATCAAGCGCTGCAACGACTTTGGCGCCGGCGGCGTCTCGGTCGCCGTGGGCGAGCTTGCCGACGGCCTGTATGTCGACCTGGACACCGTGACCAAGAAGTACGACGGCCTGGACGGCACCGAGCTCGCTATCTCTGAGTCCCAGGAGCGCATGGCCTGCGCCGTCGCCGACGGTGACGTCGAGGAGTTCATGGGCTACGCCGCCGAGGAGAACCTGGAGGCGACCGTTATCGCCGAGGTTACCGCTGAGCCGCGCATGCGCATGGCCTGGAACGGCGTCGCTATCGTCGACCTGTCCCGCGAGTTCCTCAACTCCAACGGCGCACCCAAGCACCAGGTCGCCCACGTGTGCGCCCGTAGCGTGTGGCAGCCCAGCTGGGCCGGCACCACGCTCGCCGAGCGCATGACCTCGCTCGTCACCGACCTCAACGTCGCTTCCAACAAGGGCCTTTCCGAGCGCTTCGACTCCACCATCGGCGCCGCGACCGTGCTCATGCCCTTTGGCGGCAAGACGCAGCTCACCCCCAGCTCGGCCATGGTCGCCAAGTTCCCCGTGGGCGGCGAGACCACCACGGCGAGTGCCATGGCATGGGGCTTCAACCCCTATCTGATGGAGGCCGACCAGTTTGCGGGCGCCTACCTGTCCGTGGTCGAGTCCATCGCCAAGCTCGTGGCTGCCGGCTTTGAGCACAAGCGCGCCTATCTCTCCTTCCAGGAGTACTTCGAGCGTCTGCGCACCGAGGCCGAGCGCTGGGGCAAGCCCACGGCAGCCGTCCTGGGCGCCCTCATGGCCCAAGTCGACCTGGGTGCCGGCGCCATCGGCGGCAAGGACTCCATGAGCGGTTCGTTTGAGGACGAGACCGGCGAGCTCAACGTTCCGCCGACCCTGATCAGCTTCGCCGTCGCCGTGGGCAAGGCCGCCCGCGCCGTCTCGCCCGAGTTCAAGGGCCTCACGCACCGCGTCGTCCGCATCGCCCCCGCCACCTATGGCGAGGACTACCGTCCCGACGCCCAGCAGTTGCTCGCCGCGTTTGACGCCGTCGAGGCGCTCACTGCTACCGGCAACGCCCTGGCCATATCCACGCCCGGCTACGGCTGCGGCGCCGAGAGCCTCTTTAAGATGTGCGTCGGTAACCAGATCGGTATCGAGCTTGCCGAGGATGTAGACGTGGAGAGCCTCTTCACCCCGCTCTACGGCAGTTTTATCGTCGAGCTCGCCGAGGACGCCGAGCTGCCCGAGGTCGCCGACGGCGTTGTCGTCGAGCCCCTGGGCACCACCGTCGAGGGCTATGTCATCGACACCGGCTCCGAGGTCATCGAGCTCGCCGAGCTCCAGGAGGCCTGGGAGAGCGGCATCGAGGGCGTCTTCGCCTACCGCAGCGCCGGCGAGACCCCCGAGGTCGAGACCATCGACTTCCGCGCCAAGGATATCCACGTGTACGGCGGCGCCAAGATCGCCCGCCCGCGCGTGATCATCCCCGTGTTCCCCGGCAACAACTGCGAGTACGACAGCGCCCGCGCCTTCCGTGCCGCCGGTGCCGAGGCCGACACCTTCGTGATCAACAACCTCACGCCCGAGGCCGTCGCCGAGAGCACCCACGAGCTTGCCCGCCGCATCCGTGCAAGCCAGATCGTTATGATCCCCGGCGGCTTCTCGGGCGGCGACGAGCCCGACGGCTCTGCCAAGTTCATCACGGCGTTCTTCCGCGCTCCCGAGGTCACCGAGGCAGTCCGCGACCTGCTCAAGGCCCGCGATGGCCTGATGCTGGGCATCTGCAACGGCTTCCAGGCCCTGATCAAGCTCGGCCTGGTGCCCTACGGCGACATCGTCGACGCCACGCCCGATGCGCCCACGTTGACGTTCAACACCATCGGTCGCCACCAGAGCCGTCTGGTGCGCACCCGCATCTCGTCCAACTTGTCCCCGTGGCTGTCGCAGTGCAGCCTGGACGACCCCTATACCGTCGCCATCAGCCACGGCGAGGGCCGCTTTGTCGCCAATGACGAAGTGCTCGCCCAGCTGATCGCCAACGGCCAGGTCGCCACGCAGTACGTGGGCGAGAACGGCAAACCCAGCATGGACCTTTCCGTCAACCCCAACGGCTCCGCACTCGCCATCGAGGGCATCACGAGCCCCGACGGCCGTGTCCTGGGCAAGATGGGCCATGCCGAGCGTCGCGGCGACAACCTGTACTGCAACGTGCCCGAGCATGTCCCCGGCGACAAATTCATGCCGATCTTTGAGAGCGGCGTAGCCTACTTCGCTTAATACGTTTCCATCGGGTACAATCCCCTCGGGTAACAACACCCGCCACCGGCACCCCCGGTGGCGGGTTCTTTTTTGCTTTGCGCGTATAGGAGAAGGACATCATGGAAAGCCGCAAGCCGTATCTCGCCACCCTGCCCGGACTCATCCTGGGCTGTCTCGTTTGCTGCGCGCTCTGGGGCTCCGCCTTCCCCTGCATCAAGATCGGCTACGGCCTCTTTGGTATTCCCGCGCACGACAGCGCCTCGCAGCTGCTCTTCGCGGGCCTGCGCTTCACCCTTGCCGGCATGCTGGTCATTGTTGGCATGAGCGTGGCCCAGCGCCGACCGCTCGTTCCGCAAGCGCGCGATATCAAGCCCATCTGCATCTTGTCGCTCTTCCAGACTATCGGGCAGTACTTCTTTTTCTACCTGGGCCTCTCGCGCGCCAGCGCCATGTCGAGCTCCATCATCGAGGCCAGCGCCAACTTCCTCGCAATCCTCTTTGCCGCCCTGGCATTTCACACCGAGAAGCTCAATGCGGCCAAAGTGCTCGGCTGCGTACTGGGCTTTGCCGGCGTCGCGCTCGTCAACCTTTCGGGCGCGGACGGCACCTTTGGCTTTACGCTCGACGGCGAGGGTTTTATCCTAGCCTCCACCGTCGCGGGTGCCCTTTCGACCTGCCTGATCGGTATCTTCTCGCGTGAGCACGACGGCGTCTTGCTTGCCGGGTGGCAGTTCTTGGTCGGCGGCCTGGTCCTCACCGCCATCGGCTTTTTGATGGGTGGCGCGCTCTCCCCCACGGCGATTGCCCCCGCCATCGCGCTCATCATCTACATGGCGCTTATCTCCGCGGTCGCCTACTCGCTGTGGTCGCGCCTGCTTGCCGTCAACCCCGTCAGCCGCGTCTCGGTCTTTGGGTTTATGAACCCCGTCTTTGGTGTGCTGCTGAGCGCGCTGCTGCTCGGCGAGGGCGCTGGCACGAGCCCCATTACCGTCATCGTTGCCCTGCTGTTGGTCTGCGGCGGCATCATCATCGTCAACAAACCCAAAAAAGCCTAGCGAGCTCACCTTTTTAAAGAGGGCGTTCGCACACTTTAGCTTAATGGAATACATCGATGAGCTGAGGGCCGCCACGCACGCAAGCGTGCGACCCTTTTCCTAGCGTATCTGGATGCCGGCTTTCTTTTTCTCGGCCTTGACGCGGTAGAGCTCCGCATCGGCAGCGCGAAGTAAGTCTTGCCAGGTATCAACACTATCGCCGACCCGCGCGCAACCGATGGACATCCGCAATGCATACGGCACCTCGGCATGCGCGAGCTCGTCGTTGATTGTCGCGCACAGATGCATGATATCCTGTTCCGCCGCTGCCTTTTGGAGCACCACGAACTCATCGCCACCATAACGCGCGATAAAGCCACCAGACGCCGAGCAGACCTCTTTGAGCGCAGCGGATATTACCTGAAGAGCATGGTCGCCCTCCACATGTCCATAGCGATTGTTAATCTGCTTAAAGCCGTCGGCGTCCATCATAAGCAGATATACATCTTCGGCCTGATCCACATTTGAAAAGAGCGACAGCATATAGGTTTCAAAACGGTTGCGGTTGTTGAGTCCAGTCAACGGGTCAGTCGAGATCAGTTGCTCCTGGCAGATGATATAGAGCAGCAACATGCTAATCATTATGCCGACACAAAGGCCAGGCACCGAGTATACGATCTGAAAGGTACCGCCCACCAGAGCGGGAACCGCAAAAAAGGCGAGGGTGCGATAAATGGCCTTCTTTTGCAGGCTTTCGACTTTTCGAGCCTGAATAAAGGCATGTAAGGACGTATATATGACGTAGCAGTAGCTAACGATAGGCTGAATCATATAAAGCGCTCCGCGACGATATACGCCCCGCGCATCGATATAGAACATAGCGTGCGTCCAGTAGCTGGTAAATGCCAGAACGACCACCAATGCGGTTGGCAACGTTAAAAGTACCACCCTATAGGGCGTGGTCAGGAGCCGTGAGCCCTGCATCGTCTCGGAATAGAAAAACCAAATGAGGCACGCGATGGCGAACAGCGAAAACGAAACCGCGTTGGAAATCCAGTTGGCCGTGATGCCTACAGGAGTGCTCACGCCGTCCGAGAGCGTCCAGATCATATCGAAGAAAATGTAGGCAGCAGACGTGTAGCCCAGCATGCTAAACAAAAGCTGCTGGGTGCTCGAGAACAGGGAGCGACGGCTTCGTACGGCAAGTCCGATAAGAATAATCATGCACAGCAGGAATATCTCGATCTTGAGTGCCTTTACCACTAGACGCCCTCCCTTCAATATCCAAGTGGCCAGAATCGCCCAATTCGAATCTGGGCAACAAACACCCCCTACTCCGCAGGGGTAAGGGGAATAATAGCAGAGCGACCGAACGTCACTGCAAGACAGCTCTCGTTCGGGCGCTCAAACGGCGCGAGTTGCACGCCGGAATCATTGATGGGTATCGATTGCTACTCGCCATCGATGTCGGTCGCGACAGCCTCTTCGATGGCCTCGACACCGGCAGGCGGCAGGTCTTCCTTGCTCTGGCAGAACTTCTTATCGACCCAGCCGGTCAGAATCGGGGCCATGATTGCCGTGATGATGACGGCAGTGGCGATCTGCGCATACGCGGTGGGCGCAAGCTCGGCATAGCGCGGAGCGACCTCGGCGAGGGCGACCGGCGTGGTCATGGCCGTGCCGGCAATGGTGGAACATGCCACAGCCGCCTTACCATTGCCGCCACACAGGCGCTCGAAGGCAAAGGTAATGGGACCGACGATAAAGAGCGTGATGAGGCCCAGCAGGATGCCCGAAATGCCACCGGCGATGAAGCTCGAAAGGCTCATGGACGCACCGAGCTGAAAACCAATTACAGCGATCGCGGGATTGGCGCCGGGAACCAGCAGGTTCTTGATAAACGGGAACAAGTTGCCCAGGACCATGCCGATAACAAGCGGCAGGATGGATCCGATGATGGTGCCGACGGGGATGTTGGCGAGACCCGAAACACCAAGGATGATCATCGTGACGGCGGGGCCGGCCGTAAAGAACAGGATACCGACAGCGCCCTGCTCGGACTCATCGCCGAACTCGCCCATGATGCCCGTATAGAGCGCCATGTTGCAAAACGTAATGCCGCCGATGATGGAAACCGAGCTCAGGCCTAAAAAGTTATCGTTAAAGAAGTACGCGACGTCCAGACCCAGCGCGGCTGCCACTACAAGCTTAGGAATCAGCACGACGATGCCGGTCTTGATGGCGCCCGGCGTGGACTTAAAGCTGATGCCGGCGCCCACGAACAGCAAGATCGCGGCAACGATGGTGTTGGAGCCGCCGCGGCAGGCAGCCGTAAAGAAGCCGCCGACCTCAAAGACCTGCGGGCAGAAGGTATTGAGCAAAAGGCCGACGATCATCGGATAGATCATGATGTCGCCCGGGATGCGCGGGACCTTGAATTTCTTTTGCTCGCTGGCGGTCGCTTCCTGTGCCATGAAACCCCCATTTCCGCTGACGCAGAACAAAAGCCCACGTCACGCTTTGCTACAGTAAAGTTTGACCATGGTACCAGAAGAAGCAGACCGCCTCGGTGAGAAATTCGATTCGTTAGGCCGGGACGATAACGCGTCCTGCTCCTATACGAGGCTCAAAACGATATAGAACACGATGCCCGAAACGCAGCACCACAACATCGACTTTGTCTTGATTGCCACCGCCACGACGCCGGTGGCCGCAATCCAGGGAACCAAGGCAGGCCAGAGTCCCGCGTCGAACGCGCCGGGGTTCACCAAGTCGTTGGCGACCAGCGCGGCAAAGGCAGCGGGCGGGATATAGCCCAGGGCCTCGGTAATGCGGGGCGACAGGGTCCGCCCGCGCAAGGCGAACGCCGGCGCGATGCGAAAGAACGCGATAGCAGCCCACGACGACAGCCACAGAACCAAGAACTCGTTAGCGGGCATCGCGGGCACCTCTTCCGTCAAATACAGCATCGCACGCCAGCGCAATGGCAATGCCGACCACGACGCTTGCCGGCACGGCAATATTCGCGAGGCCCAAGAACTTGCATACGGCGACGGACACCGCGCCCGAAACCGCCGCGACAACGTTACCGCGCGACAGCCGCTGCGAAAAGAGCAGGCAGATAAAGAGCGAGGTGCAGACAAAGGCTGCAATGGCGGTGGGAACATCGACAACGGCGCCGACGATGGCGCCCATCGTACACGAAACGCCCCATGTTGCGATGAGGATTACGTTGAGCACAAAGGACTCGCGCGGGCCCCAATCCTCCCCTTCAACCAACTTGGCAAGCGAGATGCCATATGCCTCCTCGGTAAGTGTCGCGGCAACAGCCAGCGTCTGACGCTTCGAGGCACCCCTCAGATGCGGTGCGATCGATGCCGAGTAAAGCGCAAAGCGCGAGGAGATTGCGGCGACGCTCGCGACGATCGATGCTGCAGGCACACCCGCCAGCCACAGGTTGCAGATCATAAACTGGCCGCTGCCCGTCACAAACGTACTGCTTAGAGCAAAGACCATCCAGGGCTCCATTCCCGTCTGCCCCATGATCATTCCGCACGGCGCGCCTATTGCAACATAGGTAAGCATCACTGGCCAGACGGTTCTAACGATTTTGAGCACCATACGCTTCTCATCCTGACAAGGTCTCCGAGCCGCATGTAGCGACACGGCAGAATCATCATCCGGCAGCAACCGAGTTCACCTACAATTGCCACCGGATCGAAAGACACAACTTTTTAGGAAGTCATTATGACAGCTATCGATCGAGACCGGGCGCGCGCGGCCTTCAAAAGCTACACCGATGCCTACGACGCCACCAACCCACGCATCGCGCTCAAAATCGAGCATACGTACCACGTGGCCGAGGCATGCGATGCCGTAGCGCGCGAGTAGGGCTGGTCGTCAGAAGATATTGACCTGGCATGGCTTTGCGGCCTGCTACACGATATGGGCCGCTTTGAGCAGCTGCGACGCTGGGACACCTTTAAGGACGCCGAGAGCATGAGCCATGCGGCGCTGGGCATCGAGGTCCTCTTTGGCGAGAATCCCGCCGATGCACCCGCCGTAACGAGCATCCGCGACTTTATCGATGACCCGGCAGAAGATGAGCTCATCCGAGCGAGCATTGCCTATCACAGCGATTTCCGTCTACCCGCGCAGCTCGACGAGCGCACGCGGAGCTTCTGCGATATCGTGCGCGATGGCGACAAGATCGACATTATGCGCACCATCGCCGACAGCACTGTCGACACTATCCTCAAGGTGGACGAGAAGACGTTTCTCGGCAGCCGTTTCTCGTCGCCGACACTTGCCGCCTTTGACGAGCACCGCTGCGTCGCACGCGATGAGCGCGATGAGCCCGCCGACTTCTTGGTGGGGCTTATCTGCTTTATGTTTGAGCTCGTCTATCCAGCAAGCCGCGCGCTGGCGCGCGAACAGGGCGATATCCACCGCCTGCTCGACGCGCCCTTTGGCATTACGCGGCCCTTTACCGACCCCGCCACGCAGGCGACTTGGAGCCGCCTAAAGGACGAGATGCGCGACTGGCTGGCGCGCGCCTAGCGCTCAAGCTGGGCCAGCAGCTCCTCGACGACCTCGACGGCGTCCCCAACAACCTTGTACTGGGCAGCACCAAAGATGGGGGCATCCGGGTCCTCGTTGATGGCGATGATGCACTCCGCCCCACCGATGCCGGCAAGATGTTGGATGGCGCCCGAAACACCGATACTCACGAGAAGCCTGGGCGAAACCGATACGCCCGTCTGGCCAATCTGGTGGCGATACTCCAGCCAACCCGCCTCCACGACGGGACGCGTGCAACCAAGCTCGGCACCCAGAGCCTCGGCGAGCCTTCGCATCAACGGCAGGTTTTTCTTGGAACCAATGCCGCGACCCACCACGACCAGGCGCTCGGCATTGGCGATCGAGGGCTGCTGTCCCCACTCCTCGGCGGGAATCGAGATCTCGACACGAGCCTTAGCATCATCCGCAAGCGATATCTGGGTGATCGTGCCAGAGCGGCCGTAGTCGAAGTCGGGAGCCTTAAAGATACCGGGGCGCACCGTTGCCATCTGCGGACGGTGGTTGGGGCAAATGATGGTGGCCATCAGGTTGCCGCCAAACGCCGGACGCGTCTGTTGCAGCAGTCCCGTCTCTGTATCCATCGAAAGTACGGTGCAGTCAGCCGTAAGGCCCGTCTGCAAACGCACGGCAACGCCGGGTGCCAGTTCGCGACCAAAAGCGGTCGCACCGTATAGGATGGCCTCGGGTTTGCGTTCGGCTACCAAATCGCAGATCAAGCGGGCGTAGACCTCCGCATCGTTTTGGCGCAGGCGCTCGTCGCGACAGGCCAGGACTTCGTCGGCGCCCGCGCAAACCAGATGCTCCAGGTCCCCGAGCGAGCCCTCGGGGCTCATGCCGACCAGTGCCACCAGACGGCAGCCGCGAGCATCGGCAAGCTCGCGCCCCTTGCCCATAAGCTCATAGGCAACGGGAGTCACCGTATCGTGCTCGTCGGTCTGCACGAAGACCCAAATGTCTCGATATGCATCAAGGTCCACCGCACCAGCGGCCTCGTCACACTCGATCGAGATAGCGTTGACAGGGCAGGCGTCGACGCACCCACCGCATAGGATACAGCCGTCGGTTACGCGGGCGCATCGGTTGGGACGCTCGCCCTCCACCACAATGCCGCCCGAGGCGCAGGCGCGAACGCAGCGACCGCAGCCGATACAGGCTTCGCTATCGATAATCAGTCCGCTCATCTATGCCATCCCCTCGATGATCTTGGCAAGTTTTGCCGCCTGCTCGGACGCCGTTCCGTCAACGGCCTCGCACGTTTGGTCACGGTCGGGCACAAACGAGCGCACGACCTGTGTCGGCGACCCGGCAAGACCGCAACGCGCGGGGTCGGCGTTCACGTCGGCGGCACTGACCACGCGCACGTCCGCCTCCTCCGCCGCGCGGATACCGGCAATACTCGGCATACGCAACTGGCCAATCTCCTTGGCAGTCGTCATCGCGCACGGCATCTCAAGGTACACCGTCTCCTCGCCGGCATCGCATCCGTGAACGAGCGCCAGCGAGCCACAGGTCGTAAAGCCCGCGCTCTGCACGCAGCTCACATCGGTCACGCAGGGAATATCAAAGGCACCGGCAAGCTCGGGACCAATCTGGGCCGTATCGCCATCCACCGCCATCTTGCCGCAGATGAGCAGGTCGAAGTCCTCGTCGAGCGCCTCGATGCCGCACTTGAGGGCATAGGTGGTTGCCAGGGTATCGGCACCTGCAAAGGCGCGATCGGTCAGCAGCAGCGCGTCGTCGGCGCCTCGAGCGATGCAGTCGCGCAGCAGCGACTCGGTCGCGGGGATGCCCATCGACACCACCGTCACGCGCACATCCATGCCAAAGCCGATAAAGTCGTCCTTCAGCGCCAGCGCGCATTCCAAAGCGCTCGCGTCAAAGGGATTAATGACCGCCTGTTTGCCATCGCGCACGATGGTATTGGTCTTGGGGTCCATCTTGACCTCGGTGCTTCCCGGCACGGCCTTGACGCACACCACCATATGGAAATCGCTCATCTTCACGCGCCCCCTTTCTGGACGAGCTCATCCAAGAGCTTCTCCGAAAACAGGTTACCGCGGCCCAGCTGCCCGGCAGGATCGAGCTGGAGCTTAAGCCGTGCCGACTCGACCATGGCCTCGTGACCGTACATCGTCTCCAAGAAGCCCGCCTTGATCTTGCCGACACCGTGTTCGGCGGAGACGGCGCCGCCCATGACCGTGACCTCGGAAGCCCACCGGGCAAAGAGTTCTCCGCCGCGGCGGTATTCCTGCGCATCGCGCGGCAGAATGTTCACATGCAGATGGTTGTTACCGATGTGCCCCCAGGCGGCAGATTCAAGCCCACTTTCGGCCAACGTGCGGCGATAAAGGGCGATGACATCGGCCAAGCGTGCATTGGGCACCGACATGTCCGAGCCCAGTTTGGTGATGGCGGGATCCGTGCGGCGGCGCTCGTCGATGAGCATGTTGACGCTCTCGGGCACCGCATGGCGGAAGAACCGCTGGCATTCGCGATCGACCTCGGTGCGCGCAACCCAGGTCGCGTCGTCGCGGCCACCCGCAAGCTCCAGTACCCACCCCAAGTGATACAGCTCCTCAGTCGCCTGAACTTCGTCGTCGCAGTCGAGCTCCACGTAGACACAGACCTTGGCCTCTTTGTCGAGCGCCGGCAGCGAGGCAAACGCCGTCGACTGCTCGCGCTGGCGACGTAGAATATCCAGGGCGCCAGCGTCGAAGTACTCGATGGCAGCCGCATGGGACAGGACGGGACGCACGGAATCGGTGAAGGACACGGCCTTGTCTTCGCTGTCAAAGAAACAGCTCACGCCCCAAACGACCGCAGGCGCCGCCTGCAGGGCAATCTCGAGCTCGGTGATGACGCCGATTGTGCCACACGCACCGATAAACAATTCGATGGCATCCATATCGTCAGCAACGAAATAGCCCGAAGCATTTTTGGTCTTGGGCATGGTGTAGTCGGGAAGGTCAAGCTCGAGTGCACGGCCCACTGCCGTCACGAGCGACAGGTGGCGGCCCTGGGCAAAAGCCTCGCCGCGCTGAAGCTCAAGCAAATCACCATCAGCCAGCGCGACGTGGAGTCCCGTGATATGCGGGCGCATGGGGCCGTAGGCGTAGCTGCGGGCACCGGAGGCGTTACATGCCGCCATGCCGCCCAGACAGGCAGACGCCTCGGTGGGATCGGTGGGAAAGAACTGCTCGGGGGCCTCTTGAAACTCATCGTAGGCCTTAAGCGATGCCTGGTCCCAACCAGCGGTCGGCAGCACCTTCTTGCTCAGCTGCTTGCGCAGCTCCGAGAGCACAACGCCCGGTTCCACGCGCAGCAAAAATTGGCCTTGTTCATCGCGGCGAAGGCCCAAGTAGCGATTCATACGGGAAGTATTGAGGATATGCCCGCCGTGGGGCACGGCACCGGCGGCAAGGCCGGTTCGGGCGCCCTGAACCGTTACCGGGACACGCTCGGCATGGAGCTTTTCCAAAATGGCACGGACCTCGTCTTCCGTTGTCGGAAACGAGATGCTCGATGCTTCGCCCGATGCGCGAGATTCATCGCGGCCATACTCTTCGAACTCGTCGGTGAAGGGTTTGATGGTTGCAGACACGCGAACTCCCCCTTTAGCTAACTACAGTGTTTGCAGGGAGATGTTACCGCATCGTTTCGTCGACGTGTTCGAGACCGTCTCCATAATTGGCGATTTTTACGTTCGTGCAATTCGGCGAGCGGCTTGATTTCCTCGGTAGACGATGCTTTTGACACATATGGCCCCGCCGTCGCCGACCGCGCGATTGTCGCTTGAAAAAAGTTGGAGTATTTTTTGCCGCCTTTTACCTGCGGAGACACCAATCCGTCAAGCATTTGGTCAGCAATTGGTCAAGTAGTGGCTGATACCGTCGGCATCGACAGCCAAAACCGACAGAAGTTTTGGCCCCAGAAGCAGGGAGGTTCCCATGGCATATTACTGGCCCCAGTACGGCATCGCCATCGAAGTCGACGACGATCCCCATCTCCTGCCTTTCGACGAAGAGGCATTCCCCGATACGACGGTCTACCACGTTACCACCGATGTGATCTGCGACCCCGAGTCGTTCTCGGCGCTCGCCCACCGCATCGCGCATACCCACGACATCGAGCTCCCTCCCGACTTCGACGAGCTTGTCTACTCACGCCGCCTGATGCTTCACATGCTCTTTGGAGCGAACCCGTCCACCTTTGCGCGCATCTATACCGCCAAGGATGCCGCATGAGCGCGAAGAAGCCACCCCACTTTGCAGGCCTGGGTCGTCGCAAGAAGCTCATCCTTGCCTGTTTGGCCATCGTCTGTGCCCTTGTCGCCGTAGGACTATACGCTTGGCAGTCGCAGCCCGTACCCGAGGCGGGCGCTTCGGTTACGACGGCCGAGGGCAAAACGCGTCAGGAAATCCAAGATGAGCTCGACGCCATCGTCCGCGACAACATGATGACGATTTCGGTCGCACCGGTCGCTCAGCTGCAGGAGGACGGCAAGCTGCGCGTCAACGTGCAAAACGTCCAAGACAATAAATTTCCCCAGCGATTCCGCGTCATCCAAAACGACGAGACCATGTACGAATCCGGTGTGGTCGAGACCGGCAAGACAATCGAAACGTGCCCCGCCGGCGACATCAAAGAAGGCGAGGCGTACATCGAGATCCAGGCACTCGATGCCAAGACCCTCGACAGCCACGGCAATCCGACACGTGTCAAGGTGCGGGTTGAGCAAGCCGAGAACTAGCTTTTCCGGCCGACGCGGCACCGCACGCAATTCACCAGCATTCGTCCAATCATCGCGGGGACGGCCCGCGGCGAATAGAAAGGAACGACCATGGACATCACCAGGAACATGAACGGAGCCAGAGCGCTCGTCGTGGGCGCAGGGCTCGCGCTCGCGCTCGCAATGGGCGCCGCCCCGACGCCAGCTATGGCAGCCGGGCGCGTTGGAACCACGAAAGTAATGGTCAGGACCGAGATCGACAACGTTGAGTTCAAAGTTCCGACGGTTATTCCCTTCGTCGCCAAGGCCGACGGCACGCTTCAGGGCCCCTCAGAAGACGCGACCACCATCGACAATCATTCGGCCTACGGCATCCATGTCACCAACATGAAGATCGACGCCATGAACACCTGGACCATTGCTGCCGACGCCAAAGCCGGAACCGCACAGAACTCCATCGACTTTAAGGTCGGCCCCGACGGCGCACTCCAGAACGCCAGCGCCGCAACGCAGGGGACGGGCCTCGATCTTTCCAAGAATGCAGCCTTCGACATGGGCTACCAGGGCATTGCCGGCGGCAAGGACAAAATTAAGCTCAAGACAAGCGGAAACGTCGCCCGCGTCACGCGCGACATCTTCCGCGTAACCGGCGAAGGCGATCAGGTTGCAACGATCACCTGGACGGTCGAGCCCGGTGCGCACACGGCATAAGGCTGTCGCCCTGGCCGTCGCCGTCAGCATCCTAGCGTTTGGGCCAGCCATGGCCTTTGCCCAGCAAGAACAGGCGCAGGCCGCCACGCAAGTGACGGTCGACCTCTCGGAGCTCGACCGCGGCGACCGCGAGGAACCGTTGGCGCAGACAGGCGACAGACGATGGCTCTTGGCAGCAGGCGCCGCAGCAGCAGGCGCGGGGACCGCCGGCCTCGGTCTGCACATCAAACGCAGCCAGAAACAAAACACGGACAGGCCGCACTAAATTAGCTAAGGAGACCCCATGGCATCAAAGAACCTTTTGCCCGTCGTCGCACTCTGCGGCGCGCTCGCAACCGGAACGCCCGTCGCCGCTTGGGCGACTCCCGTCATGGCAGACTCCTTACCAGCAGCCCTAAGCTCCGCACCAAATCCGTCGAGTGCCATTGCGTGTAAGCGTTTTTCGATCGCACAAGCCGCAATCTCAACCTCGGGATGCCTTCGTCGTAATACGGACGGCTCGATAGTCGTGGATATCAATCGTTCGAACAAGGCAAACGGCTCCCAGGCGGGGTGCGCCGTCTGCATGTGGCGCTCGGTTGTGCTCGATGCGGATGGCGATCCATGCAATTTAGAGCTGCGCATCGACATCGCTTCGGTCGATGACTCGGCGAACGGAGCGAAGGTCGCCTTCGACGGTACGTTTTTCGAGAAAGGAGGCGGTATATGTCTGGGCTGCGCCGCCGCGAATGCAGACGATGCGCAGCCCACCCTCTCATTCACGGCATCGTTGCGACTGACCAAAGCCGGCACCGATGCCATCGCGGCGGGAGAAGCGTCCCTGCTGTTCTACGCCGTCAGCGCCAAAGACACAAACGCTCATTTCGAGAAGCCAGCCGGATCACTCAGTCTTACACGAGGGATAGAGGCAGGCCCTATTGAAATCGATGCCCACGCGCAAAGCAGGCAACGCATTCTTGCCGACCCGGCGCTTCTCGAAATGGAGTGGAACGGATCCGGAGCCATCGGAATTCTCCCCTCCGCGCTTGACGCCAAGACGCTCCCCTCAAACGACGAACCCATCAACGCAACCATACAAGAAGAGAGCGCGGATAAAGAAGCAGGTGCGGGCGACACGCCGTCGCCGACAAACAGCGCCCCAGCTTCTTTCGAAGCACCGAATGAGCCCGCTGCCGATCCAAACGATCCCGAGCTCGCGGACAGTCTGGGGCTTGCTGATCCTCAAGAGATCGATGAAGGTAACTGTTGCGTGCTTGCCGCACTCGACCACACAGAGGTCATCGACGCTGCGAACATCGAAGTTGCCGCCGCCAATCAGCCCGTCCGCAAGTCGGCTATCATCGCATTTCCCGAATCCATCGAAGTCGTCTTTTTGCCATCGGGCGAGGTCGTGGCCCCAACACTGCTCACCTTGTTGGGCGCCAAGAATACTCGAAACGAAATTAAAAAGGTCACGGTTGTCGACCCTGCAACCACCGCCAAGCTGCGTCTATACGCCGTTGCTCCAGACGGAGGCAAGACCTTGGAATTCGATGGTGACACACTCCTAGCCTGGCGACGTCTGGACATTATGCAAGACGTCTCGTATCAGATCGAACTCGAAGGGTTTGATCGTGCCCGCGATGCCAATATCATCGCCGCGGCTATTGAATCCCCGCAGCGGCTTATGACACTGCGCTTTGAATACTATCCCTATGTCCCGACAACCACCTGAGGCTTAAATGCTGCACATCATTCCTAACACCACTTATATAACGTATTAGATGAGTCGCGATGTGCCTCGCATTTCGTTCTGCTACGATTGCCACGTTGGCATCAATACAGGAGGGCTCATGCCGGGCTTGGGAACAATCATCAACGTTGTGCTTTTAGTTGCGGGCGGTCTTTTGGGATTAGCGGGCGGCCGCTTCATCACACCGCGCATCCAAGACACACTCATGAAAGCATCGGGGCTGTGCGTCCTGTTTATCGGCCTTGGCGGCACCATGCAAAAGATGCTCCTTATCGATGGGAAGGCGCTAGCGACCACCGGCACCACCATGCTCATCGTCTCATTTGCGCTCGGTTCGCTCATCGGCGAGGCCGTCAACTTGGAAGCCGCCATCGAGAACCTTGGCGAATGGCTCAAGCGCAAGACCGGCAGTGAGGGCGATAACGAGTTCACCAACGCTTTTGTCTCGACTTCACTCACCGTGTGTATCGGCGCCATGGCAATTGTGGGATCGATCCAGGACGGCCTGCTCGGCGACTGGTCAACGCTTGCCCTGAAAGGCGCACTGGACTGCATCATCGTCTGCACCATGACGGCGTCGCTCGGACGCGGCTGCATCTTCTCGGCCCTGCCCGTAGCCGTGTTCCAGGGGACGATCACGTTGTTTGCCGGCGCGCTCTCCCCCATCATGACCACAGCAGCCCTCAACAGCCTTTCGCTCGTAGGCTCCATGCTCATCTTCTGCGTCGGCGTCAACCTCATCCGTCCTCAGACCTTCCGCACGGCCAATATGCTCCCCTCCGTCGTCATCGCCGTCATCTACGCCCTCCTGTTCTAAATCTATCAACGCAGCGGTATCTCGAACACCTGTTTGATGCTGTGCTATGATATGAGGTCACCGTAGCTGCGTTCGAGAGGAGGAGCGGTGGCCGACCAGGACATCAAGATGCTCATCGAGCGCATTATGGCCGAGGCCCGGACCCATCAGTCTGCCCGCTTCTCACATGAAGTCTACGCAGACGAGCCGATTCTCAAAACCGGCCGACAGATGCAGAATTTCCTCCCCGACCAGTACCGTAAAATGCGCGAGATATCGCGCTGGCAGGATGACCCCAAGGGCGGTGCGGGCCGCTGGCTTTCGGAAGCCGAGCTTTTTTACCGCCAGGGCCTGCTGATGGCCGACTTTGAGGACGACTGTCCCTACAACGGCACCTTTAAGTCGTACTTTCCCACCTACAACGCCATGAGCGACCGGCAGCTGCGCGGCTACTTTACCTGGCGTGCCCAAGTGCGCCGCGGAACCGTCGAGGAAACGTCTACGTCCTTTGCCTTTCTGTATCTCTATGAGCTGATTTGCGGCATTGGCGTAGATGACCCGCTCGACGGTTTTAACAAGATCAAGGCCTTTTGGGATGTCTATCGCGCCTTCGAGCCCGGCATTGATCGGTTTGCACGCGTGTGGTTGCAGGATTACGCCGTATTCCATGGGCTCGACCCCAAGCTGCTCCGCGACTCTAAAACCGTCATGTTCGATAACGCCCTTATCGAGCTGCGGCGCGCGGCACGAGACCTTGTACCGGCACCGGCACCGTCCGACCAGACCCCCAAACGTCGCAAAACCTCCGAGCCCACGCTCCCCCTTCCGCCCGATGAGGTGCGCGAGGAGCGACTCATGGCCGCCATCAACGCCCTCTCCACGTACAACCTAAGTAACTCGCGGCTCGACCGCAGCCACCACCGCGATCTGCGCCACGTGGCATGCGCCGTGTATGTCCGCATGGCGCGCTACTATGACACGCACCGAAAGACCGGCATCGTAGCGAGCTTGTTTGGGGAGGAGACGGCCATGCCCTACACCATGTTTGCCTCGGCCGTATTCTTTGCGCCCGAGCGCCACGAGGACTGCGAATACCGCCTGGATCCCATCCACATCTACCGTTGCCAAAACGGCTTTTGGGAATGTATGCGTATCCATGGTAGTAGGCAAAAGAGCAGCAAGCTCGGTGAAATGATGCGCGCCTGCGACCAACGCCTGCGCCTGGCGCTGGACCCCGCCCATCCCCTTAAGGAAGAAAAGGTCCCCAAATATCTGGCCAAGATTATCGATGACGAGATCATGGCATGGCTTTCGTGGGACGCCGCACACCAGCCCGTCAAGATCGATATCGATCTGAGTCAGCTGGGGCACATTCGGAGCGCCGCTGCGCAAACGCGCGAAGCACTTTTAATCGACGAAGAGCGCGAGGACGGCGCACCTGTGGAAGCCGAGGCAGCGGACTCAGGGCAACCGGAAGCCGAGCCCGTAGCCGACGCGATTGTCGAGGCGGTCGCGGCACCCATTCGGCAGGACGAGACCGACGAGCCAACCATATCCACCGAACAGTTTGGTGTCGTGGCACCGCTTCTCGCGCCGACGCCCGCGTTCGCAGCTGTTGCGCCCGCTGACGCCACGAACGAACTCACGCCTGCCGCAGACGCCTATCTCCGCGCGCTGCTCGAGCACAACGCAGTACAGGCGGAATCGGCGGTAGTGCAATCGGGACAGAGCGAGGACATGCTCGTCGATACCATCAACGAGGCGCTCTTTGACCTGGTGGGCGACACCGTAATTGAATTTAGCGCGGCAGGGCCGCAGATTATTGAGGACTACGAAGCAGACGTGAGAGGATACCTAGACCATGAGTGATACCGCATCCGCAGCACCCCGCGTGCCCAAGCGCGTCGCTGCCGTCATTCTCAACTCGCTCAAGGGCGGCGTGGTCCCGCGCATCGGCCTTCCCTACATTACCGTAGGGCGCGAGGTCGAGATCCGCGCCCTGCTCACCGATCTGAGTCTCATCGCCGACGGTGGTGCGAGCTTCCGCTTTCTGGTCGGTCGTTACGGCGCCGGCAAGAGCTTTTTGCTCCAGACCATCCGCACGCACGCCATGGGTGAGGGATTCGTCGTCGCCGATGCAGACTTATCCCCCGAGCGCCGTCTGCAGGGCGGGCAGGGGCAGGGCCTTGCCACCTACCGCGAGCTCATACGCAATATATCGACCAAGACGCGCCCCGAGGGCGGTGCGCTCAACCTTATTCTTGATCGCTGGGTCGCCTCGTACGCCGACGTCGACGAGTCGGTCGTCAATGCCCAACTGGCCCCGCTCGAGGAAATGGTCCACGGCTTCGACTTCACCCGCATGCTCCGCCGCTATCGCACGGCCGTATCCGAGGGCGACGAAGAAGCCATGAGCCGCGTGACCAAATGGATTCGCGGCGAGTACCGCACCAAGAGCGAGGCACGCGCTGAGCTGGGCTCCTCGACCATCATCAGCGATGACGACTGGTACGACTACGTTAAGCTCATTGCACGCTTTTTGGTCTGCAGCGGATACAAGGGCATGCTGGTGCTCATCGACGAGCTCGTGAATCTGTATAAGATTCCCAACGCGATCACGCGCCAGTACAACTACGAGAAGATCCTGACCATGTACAACGACACACTCCAGGGCAAGGCGCAGTACCTGGGCATGATCATGGGCGGCACGCCAACCTCCATCGAAGACCGCCGCCGCGGCGTGTTCTCCTACGAGGCCCTGCGCAGCCGACTCGCTCAAGGCCGCTTTGCACGCGAGGACCTTAAGGACATGCTCGCGCCCATCATCCGTCTGCAGCCACTCACCTACGAGGAGCTGCTGGTGCTGATCGAAAAACTCATGCAAATTCACGCCGGCTACTTTGGCTGGACGCCCACGCTTACCGAGAACGACTTGGTGGACTTCCTCAAGATCGAGTTCGGTCGTGTGGGAGCCGACACACATCTGACGCCGCGTGAAGTCATTCGCGACTTTATCGAGCTGCTCGACATCCTATGCCAGAACCCCGACGCCAACGTAGCCGAGCTGCTGCAAAGCGTCGGCGGCGACGCGCTGGTGCCGGCAGCAGCAACAGGCGACACCGGCACCGCAGGCGGCGACCGTAACTTCGCCGAATTCACCATCTAACCTGCCAAAAAGGGACAGGTTTATTTTGGCAGGTTTTATCTGGGCGAACGTTGAGACTGTAATGCAGCAAGCCGTTGCCAGCCGCGTTGAGAGATTCGTTTTTGAGAGGAGGCCCCGTGAACGCCTTTGACCGCTACGCCCCGTTTATCCAAGACTTCATCTACTCCCACGATTGGGAGAGCTTGCGCTCTATCCAGGTTGCGGCGGCAGATGCCATCTTTAACACGCAAGACAATGTGCTCCTGACGGCATCCACGGCTTCCGGCAAAACCGAGGCAGCCTTTTTTCCCATCCTGACCGAGTTTTGGGAGAGACCGCCCGCAAGCGTGGGCGCCCTCTACATTGGCCCCCTCAAGGCGCTCATCAATGACCAATTCGTCCGCCTCAACGACCTGTGCGAAGAAGCCGATATCCCTGTCTGGCACTGGCATGGCGATGTCTCGCAGTCGCACAAGGCTAAGCTCATCAAAAAACCGAGCGGCATCTTGCAGATTACGCCCGAGTCACTCGAGGCGCTCCTGATCCATAAGCACATGGCAATCCCTCGTATGTTCTGCGACCTGCGCTATGTGGTTATCGACGAAGTCCATTCGCTCATGCGCGGCGACCGCGGCGGGCAGACGCTCTGCCTTATCGAGCGGCTCTCGCGCATGGCAGGCGTGCAGCCCCGCCGCATCGGTCTGTCAGCAACCATCGGCGACCCCGAGCGCACGGGCGCCTTCCTGTCGCAGGGGACGGGACGCAACTGCGTCATCCCACGTTTTGAGGAGCCGCGCCGCGTGTGGCGCATCTCCATGGAGCACTTCTACAACTCGGGTCCCCAGGCGCAGCAGCGAGGATTCGCGAGTACAGGTCCGCAGGAAGCCGAAGTGCTCGCATGCGAGCGCATCGAGGCGGTGGCGCCCACGGCACTGCCCGCCGGCGCCCAAGACATGCGTCACAGCGGGCAGCTCACACAAGAGGAGCGCCGTCAACGTCGTGAGCGGGCACGGGGCAAGGCCGCTCCCAAAGACCGTCGCACTTCCTCGGCCCCCGAGGGCGAAGTCGACATCCCACGAGCGACCGAGCAGGCGCTTCTCAACCCCACCGACACGGCGCCCGACAACGCCGACCCCGGTATGGGCTATATCTTTGAGCATACGCGCGGCCGCAAGTGCCTGGTCTTTGCCAACTCGCGCGAGGAGGCAGAGGCCGTGTGCTCCATGCTGCGCAGCTACTGCGAAAGTCGACACGAGCCCGACCGCTTTCTAATCCATCACGGCAACCTTTCGGCATCGCTGCGCGAGACGGCCGAGGAGCTCATGCGCGACGAGGAGCAGACGCAGACAACCGTCACCACCTCTACGCTGGAGCTCGGTATCGATATCGGCCGCCTGGAGCGCGCCTTCCAGATTGACGCGCCGTTTACCGTCAGCTCCTTTTTGCAGCGCATGGGGCGCACGGGACGCCGCGACCTTCCGCCCGAGATGTGGTTTGTCATGCGCGAGGAAGAACCCGAGCCGCGCACGATGATGCCCGAAACCATTCCCTGGAAGCTCCTGCAGGGTATCGCGCTCGTACAACTCTATCGCGAGGAAAAGTGGGTCGAGCCGCCCGAGCTCGATCGACTCCCCTACAGCCTGCTCTATCACCAGACTATGTCGACCCTCGCCAGCACCGGCGAGCTCACGCCGGCCGAACTTGCCCAACGCGTGCTCACGCTCAGTTATTTCCACCGCGTCTCAGCCGATGACTATCGCGTACTGCTGCGCCACCTCATCAAGATCGACCACATCCAGGTCACCGAGGGCGGCGGGCTGATCGTGGGTCTCGCGGGCGAGCGCATCATCAACAACTTTAAGTTCTACGCCGTGTTCCAGGAAAACGAGGAGTTCACCGTTCGCAGCGAGTCGGCCGAGCTGGGCACGATCGTCAATCCGCCCCCGCCCGGTGAGCGCATCGCCATCGCCGGACACTGCTGGATTGTCGAGGAAGTGGACTGGAAGCGCCACACTGTCTTTGCCACGCAGGTCAAGGGCCGGGTGCCGGCCTACTTTGGCGACTGCCCCGGAGACATCAATACGCATGTACTCGAGCGCATGCGCAAAGCGCTCAACGAGCATGCGGCATATCCGTATCTCATGGGCAACGCACGGGCACGTCTTGCACAGGCTCGCCATACGGCCGAGATTTCGGGCGCGGGGGCCAAGCCGCTCATTAACCTGGGCGGCGACACCTGGGTGCTCTTCCCCTGGCTGGGCAGCTACGCCTTTTTGGCGCTCGAGCGCTTGCTTAAGATTAAATGCGCCGCAAAGCTGGGCCTTCGCGGGCTCGATTCGTCGCGTCCATACTTTATGCAGTTCAAGATGAAGGCCGACAAGGAGACGTTCTTTGAGGTGCTCGCAGCCGAGGCCGAAAAGGACTTCGACCCCATCGAGCTCGTCTATCCCGGCGAGGTACCTTACTTTGATCGGTACGACGAGTTTGTTCCCGAAGAGCTCGTGCGCAAAGGCTTCGCCGAAGGTGTGCTCGACATCGAAGGCATGAAGCAGCGTGTCCGCAGCTGGCGCGACCACGCCTAAGACCAGTCTTTTTGGGACGGAGAGACTTACTTGTCGTGAAGGACGGTGCCGAGGAAGTCGGTGTCGAAGGGCACAGCTTCGGCAAAGGCGTAGTCGCCGTCGCTGGCGATGAGTAGATAATTCTCCTCGCCGCCGAACTCCGTATCGCCACAAGGCACCATCCA
Source organism: Collinsella sp. BG-O-102 (assembly GCF_023656745.1). GTDB lineage: Bacteria > Actinomycetota > Coriobacteriia > Coriobacteriales > Coriobacteriaceae > Collinsella. Next base: position 114,645 of record NZ_JAMOKO010000003.1, on the reverse strand, counting down.
GGCGCGAGCGAACACCTCGAGTGCCGTGGCAACGCAATCGCGCAGGAACGCCACATCGCTCCCCTCGTTTGCACTCACGATATTGGCAACGTAGACGCCACCGACATTTAGGCTGCCCCGCACCAAACGCAACGCCTCAACCGTCGCCAGCTCGCGTACGGGCTCGGCACCGCCAAAGCAATCGCTCACGACCACGTCGTAGCGACGATGGCCCACACTCGTCACGCCCAGATATGAGCGAGCCTCAGCGGTAATCACCCGCAAGCGGTCGCCCACCACGCGCTCCAGCTCGTCCAGGTAGAACCAACGGCGCGCCAGGCGCGTAATCTCGGCATCGTACTCAATGACGTCCATGCGCAAGCTCTCGTGCGACATCAGCGCGAACTTGGGATAGGCAAACCCACCGCCGCCCAGCATAAGCGTACGGTCGATACCGTGACCATAAGCGTCACGCATTGCGTCCTCGGCCTCAAACACATCGTCAAATGCACGATAATACGCAAAGACGGGCTCTGCCCAACGATCGCCAACATAGCTTGCGCTTTGGTAGACGCCGCCCTGCACGAGCACGCGAATCTCATCGCCGCCCTCATCGTGCACGCGTTTCACGCGCGCCAACCCATTGCGGGTTCGCGCAACCTGCAGACAGGCAGCACGAACAGCGACAGCGGCCGCACCAAGCGCCGCGGCTCCCAGAGCAACGCCGGCAACGACGCCGGCAGAAACACTCGGCTTGTTCATCTAGAGCTCCTTTTGCAGATAAAGGCCATGGTCATAAAATCCAAGATGGCGATAGTACTCGCGTGTGCCAATCGCGCTAATCACGTTGATGCGCGCATAGCCCGCATCTCGGGCAATCTCGCACGCACGCTCCACGAGCAAACGCCCCAACCCGTGATGCTGCGCCGCCTGGCCCTGGTCACCCACGCGTGCCGCCATGCCATACACGTGCACCTCGCGAATCATCGCCTCGTCCGGCGTCGTCGGCAACTCGTCCGCATGCGCGGCAACAAATGAATGGTCGGGCAGCGACAGGCGCAAAAAGCCCGCGATCTTGCCCTGCGGCGTCACCCACTGCAAAAAGCGCTCGTAAGTCACCGGCGTCTCGTACGCCGCTTCCTCATCAAGAGATAGCTCACCCAAGTCGGCACCCGCCGTACTGATCTCGCGATAGCGAATCTCGCGCACCGTCGCACCGTCACCCCGAGCAGCCAGGCGGTTCTCAACGAGCTGACGCAGGTTGGGCTTCTTGTTGCCCACCATGATGTCGTCGGAACTAAAGTCGCGGATCATGCGACTGATACGGCAGAACGCCGGCGTCACCACGATGTCGTCGGCCAGCACGTCGAGCAGTTCTTCCTCGGTATAGGGGCGCCACTCGCCGCGCTCGTAGCAGCCCACCAGACGCGAGCCCTCGATGAGCGCACACGGGTAGACCTTGACCTCGTCGGGCATAAAGGCCCCCTCAGTCATAAAGTGCTCGTAGTCGCGCTTGTCCCCCTCGGGTGTGGCGCCCAGCAAGTTGAGCATAAAATGCGCGTGGATCTTAAAGCCAAACAGACGCGCAAGCGAAAACGCCCGCTCGATCTGCGCCACCGAAATGCGACGCTCGTTGATATCGAGCAGGTGCTGGTCAAGGCTTTGGATGCCCATCTGAATCTTGGTGCAGCCCAGGCGACGAATGAGCGTGAGCGCCTGTGGCGTCACGGCATCGGGGCGCGTCTCGATAACGAGCCCCACCACGCGATGCTTCGCCGTCTCGTTGATGCGCTGCTGACGTTCAAGCTCCTCCATCGTGGTCGTCTGCCACTCGGCGACCTCGCCCCACGGCGTACCGGGACCGTACAGACGACGCACCGCGCGGTTATAGCCACCCACGGCAGCATCCACACGCCCCTGCTCGTCGGCAACACCGCTCGCAAGCTCGGCCTCGTCGGTCGCAATACCGGCAGCCCGATAGCGCTCACGGCGTTCTGTTACCACCGGCGGCAAGGCATCGGCAGGAGCGTCATCGAGTAGACGCCCTGCCTCGGCACGGCTGATGCCCGGACGCGCCAACATGGGGTTGGCAGCCACGCCGGCGACGGCATCGTCATTGAGCGCACGGAAAAGCTCTGACATAAACCATGTCTGATAGCCTTCCGGATAGTCGCTCCAGGTGCCACCGAGCACAATGAGCTCTATCTTGTCGGTCGCATGCCCCATCTGCGAAAGCGCGGTCAGACGAGCGCTTACCTGCAGATACGGGTCAAAGCAATTTTGCTCCGCACGGGCGCATGCCGGCTCGGCGTGCAGATAGCTCTTGGGCATGCGCAGGTCGTTGGGGCAAAACAGGCAATCGCCCGAGCACGGCCAGGGCTTGGTGATGACGGTAATGGTCGCCACGCCCGAAGCCGTGCGGCGCGGCTTCATACGCAGCACCTGCAGCAGTTGACGTTCCAGATCGGAATTGACATTCCACGCAGCCCACCGAGCCGGCTCCTCACGTTTAACCCGCTGGTAGAACGGCAGCAGACGGCGCTTGGCCAAATCGCGCTTGTCGGCACCCTCGCGGCGCGCCTCGGCATGTATCAGTTTGACGAGTGCCTTGTCGTCCACGGTCTCGCCGCGACGCAGAGCCTCGAGTATGTTCAAGATAATCTGTTCCATGACCCCATTGTAAAGGCAAAGGCGCCGGAGCCAATCTCAGCTTCGGCGCCTTCATCAAACAGCGCGTCTATGTACCGATCTCCGAAAACCTCATGTCACTCCGGATCAAACGACATGTCGCCCGAACCGACCTCAAAACGATACGTGGCAGACTTATCGCCGTTATCGAATTCAAGATTCAAAACGGTCTCGCCGTCGTAGCCAAGCGGAAGGAAATCGCTCTCGAAGTCGCCGCTGCCCAAGGTGAGGCTCGCCTTAAAGCCCGTCGAGTTCGGAACCGTCATCTCCACATCGCCCGAGCCCACGCTCACGTCCATCGACTTCGCGGGGGCCTGGTAGAGCTCGAACGTCACATCGCCCGAACCGACCTCGGCATTCAGGGTATCGGTCACGGTACCCGTAAACTCGACGTCTCCCGAGTCCAAAGTCAGGTTGAGGTCATGACACGCAATGCCCGCGACCGTCAGATCACCCGATCCCACATTCGCTGTGATGCCCACCATGTTATCGGCAACATCGCGCGGCAGTTCGACGGTAACCGTGCGGTCAATGGCGCGCTCGTCATCGCAATCGAACTGGCGAATCTTGAGCGTAGAACCCTTGATTTCGGCCAGGTTCTGGGTTGCCGCATCGAAGGCAACGGTCCCCGTTGCCACGCGACCGCTTTCAATTACGCGCACTGGCCCGCCGGAGACGTGTTTGACCTCGACCGTGCCCGACGTCACGTCCAAATCAAGCGATGTGAACGCGTCGGCATCAAACGTTTCGCTCGAAAGCTGTTGAGGCCGAGCGGAATAGTTACCGCTATCCAAAAGATCGTCCTCGTCAAGCGCATCGTCCATACCAGACAAGCCGGATACAACATCGTCGAGATCCCACGGACCATCAAAATGAATCAATGTCCGCGAAATGCCAAAGACAAGTCCGATGATGAGCACGAACGCTCCGATGCCAACGCCCAAGCGTACCTTGGATTCATGCGAAAGCTTCATCATTCATCACCCTCTTTGGCACTCGGCTCAGCGGTGGCCGCGGCAGCCATGCCAGCGTCAACCGCAGTGGAAACGTCCTCCCCCTTAGTCCTAGCGACCGCCGGCACCGGACCAACCTGGATATCCCCACGTGCCCAATCGCCATCAAGCGCACGTGCCACCCAGTGATAGATAGGAATCGTAAAGAAGATCAGTGCGGGAAAGGGGCTGGCACCAACCAGGAACATCAGTAAAAAGAACAGTAGCCAACACACGGCCCAATACGGGAACGACTGGAACGGGCCCTTCACCGGAGTCGAGCCAACCGCAGTGCCACTCGTCGCCTGCGCCGTAGCGGCATTGGCGGCCTGCGCACTCCAGCTTGCCGCTTGCGCCGCCTTGGCCGCAGCATCACTCGCCTGCGTTGCCGCCTCGGTAGCGCGCGCCGCCGCCTCATGGGTGCGAGCACGCTCTGCCGCCTCGGCCTCACGCTGACGGGCGCGGTCCTCGTTCTCAAACTCGATATCGTCCTCGATCTCGTCGCTCGGATTGAGCAGCTCGTCTAGGCTCACGCCATAGAGTTTGGCGAGTGAGATCAGGTTCTCGGTATCGGGCGAGCTCTCCGCGCGCTCCCATTTACTGACTGCCTGGCGCGACAGCCCCAGCTTTCGCGCCAGCCCTTCTTGGCTAAAACCCTTGCTGCGACGAAGGTCGGCGAGCCGCTGCGCAGTTTCTACATTCATGGTTCCTCCTATGTGATGCCAGCCGTGCCGCCGGACCGTTTTTGTTCTTAAGGCGCCTTGCACAGTTAAAAATCTATCCGCCACCGCCAAAAGCATGCCACCTATTCTAGTGAGATTTTTGACAACCGGCGGTTGCGGGCACATATGAGCTGCGGAAATGTGTCCAAACAAAGCAATGACCCACGGCTCGGTTGTCCCCGTTGCGGCGTTAACGGTAGTATGGTCGTACTGTTTATTCCGCACCGCCAACGGAGGGAGTCCCGCGCCGTGAACCGCGATTTCGCCTCATCGCTCATCCAGCTCAACAACACGTTCTATCGCGAGCACTCCGCTTCCTTTTCCGATACGCGCCAGGCCCCGTGGCCCGGCTGGGTGCGCACCATGGACATCGCGCTCGGGCAGCTCGACGTCGCCACGATCGAGCATCCCGTCCGCGTCTTCGATCTTGCCTGCGGCAATATGCGATTCGAGAACTTTGCCGCCGGCGGCGCACTTGCCGCCAAGGGCGTCGACGGCGCAAACCCCTCGGCAGATGCCAGTTGCCCGTTTGAGTTCTATGGTGTCGACTCGTGTCAAGACCTGGCCATCGATGCACATGGCCACGCGCTGCGCATTCCCAACCTGCACTTCCAGGAACTCGACGCGCTCGACGCCCTTATGAAGCTCAACCCCGCCGAGACGCCCGACGTGCTTTTCGACGCCCCGCTCGCCGACATCTCGGTCTGCTTTGGCTTTATGCACCATGTGCCGTCGTGCGAGTACCGTGTACGCGTGCTCGACGCTCTGGTGCGCCAGACGCGCCCAGGCGGCATCATCGCCATCAGCTTTTGGGAGTTTATGAACGACGAGCGCATGGCGCGCAAGGCCGTTCGAGCCGAGGCCCGCGCCGAGCTCACCCCGCCGTTTGAGGGTTACGATTCCGCGCAGTTTGAAGCCGGTGACCACCTCATTGGCTGGCAAAACGACCGCCACGCCTACCGCTATTGCCATCACTTTGACGATCAGCAGATCACCGACCTGGTGCGCGGCGTCCGTACGTTCTACAAGAGCGGCGAGGTCCCCGTGCGCGAGCTCGAGCGCTTCCATGCCGACGGTCGCAGCGGCGATCTCAACCGCTATGTGATCCTCAAGCGCCTGTAGGCATCGGCGACTCGCCGCCAAGCCGCATCGCATCTTTCGGGCAAGCTATGCCCACCCTTTTTCAACCCATTGGCGGAACGCGCGGCCATGCGTTCCATACTTATGACCAAGGAGCCTCATGGGAGCCGTCCACGTTCGCACGCCTAAGAACTTTGTGCTCGAAGAGCGCCTGGAACGCTACGCCGATGCGATTGAGACGAACCCCGAGGTCTATGCCGGAGATTGGCGCGAGGCCTGTGCGCCCGCAGGCGGCAAGTCCTTCGAACACCTTCACCTGGATCTTGGCTGTGGCAAGGGAACGTACCTTATAGAGCGCGCGGCCCACGAGCCAAACACGCTCTTTATCGGTATGGACCAGGAGCCCATCTGCATCGCCTATGCCGCACAGAAAATCTGCGAGCAGGAGCTGTCCAACGCACTCGTCCTGCCCCGAGGCGCCAAATCGCTGCCGCAGCTGTTTGCCGCAGGCGAGCTCGATGCCATCACCATTAACTTTCCCACGCCACAGCCCAAGGCCAAGTACGCCAAAAAACGACTCGTCCATGTCGACCACCTAATGCTGTACCGCCCGCTCTTTGCAGCCGGCGCTACCGTCACGCTGCGCACCGACAGCAAGCCGTTGCGCGACTACGCCCTGGGGCAGTTTGCCGCGGCGGGCTACGACACACTTTGGGTAAGCGATGACGTGCGCCGCGACCATCCCGAGCATCCCGAGACCGAATATGAATGCCGCACGCGCGAGATGGGTGCCGCTGTATATGGTATTTGCGCCACACCCTGCGCGCAGCCCAGCGATGAACAGCTCGCGGCGGGCCGCGCGCAGGAGCAAAGCCTTGCCTGCTACCTGCCCGAAAACCTCGATGAGCTCACCTACGTGCCTCTCGGCATGGAAGAGGCCGTCGAGAACTTCAGAAACCGTGCCCGCAAGGGTAAGAAGCGCCTGCCGCAAGAGTCCTAGGGGCTTCTGATGGTCGCGGCGTCGGCAAACATACGCAAATAGGCGCTAGCGAACGGCCCTCAAGCCTAAGTGAGTAGACTTTTTTGCAATAGCCAAGCACAGCCCGCATAGCGAAACATAAAACCGCAGGTAGAGCCCTTGCGCAAAAGCCATGTGCTCGCGATATTGCAAAAAGCCTACTCACTTAGCTGGCAACCGCACCAAACGGCTGGGCAGAACGCCCATTTCCTGCATTTTCTCGCGCACTGGCACCCCGCGCCGCCGCTACGCCATAATAGTTGGCGGACAATCGCGAGAGAAAGCAACCACATGGCACAGACCACGACAGATACCGCTGCCAGCACCGTCTCCGGCGCCGGGGCCGCCAGCTCGTTCTCGGGCGGCACGGGAACCGAAGCCGAGTTCGGCTCACTCGGCGCGCTCTCCCCCACCTGGTGGGAGCCCGAGGACGGCAGCGAGCCCGAACCATGGCTCACGCCCGATCAGGCCTTCGAACGCTTCTTTGAATGGACGAGCGACCGTGGCATTGAGCTGTGGGACCACCAAGAAGAGGCCCTCATGGACCTGGCTGCCGGCGACCACGTCATTTTGGGAACACCGACCGGATCGGGTAAATCGCTCGTCGCGCTGGGCATGCTCTTTATGGGCATGGCGCAGGGCAAGCGCTGTTATTACACGGCCCCCATCAAGGCTCTGGTCAGCGAAAAGTTTTTCGACCTTGTGCAGGTGCTCGGCCGCGATAACGTCGGCATGATCACCGGCGACACGCATATCAACACCAAGGCGCCCGTCATCTGCTGCACGGCAGAAATCCTTGCCAACGATGCACTGCGCGAGGGCGAGGGCGCCGACGTGGGCTGCGTCGCCATGGACGAGTTCCACTATTTTGCCGACCCCGACCGCGGCTGGGCCTGGCAGGTGCCACTGCTCACCCTGCCTCACACGCAATTCATGCTCATGAGCGCCACGCTCGGCGATGTCACTGCCATCGCCGCCTCACTCGAGGAACACACCGGCGCTACCTGCGACTTGGTCGTCGATGCCCCACGCCCCGTGCCGCTGAGCTACGACTACGTGACGACCTCCCTCGAGGGCACCGTCGAGCTCGCCATGCGCCGCGGCGAGGCCCCGCTCTATATCGTGCACTTTAGCCAGGATGCCGCCCTTGCGACGGCACAGTCGCTCGCCAATTTTGGCATCGCCAGCAAGGAGCAACGCGAGGCCATCAAAGAAGCAGCAAAGGGAACGAGCTTCTCGACGGCCTTTGGTAAGATTCTCAAACGCCTGCTTGGATGCGGCGTCGGCGTGCACCATGCTGGCATGTTGCCGCGCTATCGCCTCCTGGTCGAACGCTTGGCGCAGCAGGGCCTGCTGCCCGTCATCTGCGGCACCGATACGCTCGGCGTCGGCATCAACGTACCCATCCACACCGTGGTGCTCACCGCGCTCACCAAGTTCGACGGCTACAAGATGCGTCGCCTGCGCGCCCGTGAGTTCCATCAGATTGCCGGTCGCGCCGGCCGCTCGGGCTTCGATACCGAGGGCATGGTAATCGCCGAGGCCCCGGAGCACGAGATCGAGAACGCCAAGCTCATGGCCAAGGCGGGCGACGACCCCAAAAAACTCCGTAAGATTAAAAAGAAAAAAGCCCCCGAGGGTTTTGTCACCTGGAACAAGCAGACCTTTGAGCGCCTGATTGAGACGCAGCCCGAGACGCTTAAGCCGCGCCTGCGCATCACGCACTCCATGGTGATTAGCGTGGTCGAACAGGGCGGCGATGCCCGCGCCCGCGTACACGACCTCATCGAGACGAGCCTGCAGACCCCCGAAGAAAAGGCCAAGCTCGAGGTTCGCGCCGACGAAATCTTCGCCACGCTCATCGATTCCGGCATCGTCGTTCGCACCGAGGTGCCGCCCGCACCCGACGCCCCGGCTGACGCCGCACCGGACATCGACTATGCGCTGACGGTCGATCTGCCCGAGGACTTCGCGCTCGATCAGCCACTCTCGCCGTTCTTGCTTGCCGCGTTGGAGCTGCTCGATCCCGAGAGCGAGACCTATACCATGGATCTAATCTCGATGGTCGAGGCAACGCTCGAGGACCCCAAGCAGGTGCTGCGCGCACAGGAGCGCGCCGCGCGCGACCGCGCGATGGCCGAAATGAAGGCTGACGGCGTCGAGTATGAGGAGCGCTTGGAGCGCATTCAAGACGTCACGTACGAAAAGCCGCTCGAGAATTTGCTCGACGGCGCCTTTGACAAGTACTGCCAGGAAGTGCCCTGGGCAAACGACTATCAGCTCTCTCCCAAGAGCGTCCTGCGCGATATGCTGGAAGGCGCGAGCGATTTTAAGGGCTACATTCAAAAGCTCGGCATCGCCCGCTCCGAGGGCATTCTGCTGCGCTACCTAGCCGAGGCCTACCGTTCACTCGACCGCACCGTGCCCATCGAGAAGCGCGACGAGCGCCTGCGCGACATTATCTCGTGGCTGGGCTTTGTGGTGCGCTCGGTGGACTCGAGCCTGGTGGACGAGTGGGAGAACGCCGGCAACCCGGCAGCCCTCGACGCCGCGCCGCCGCAGGGCATCGACGAGGTCGTGGCGGACCGCCGCGGCTGCACGCTGTTGGTGCGCAACGCGCTCTTCCGCCGCGTGACCCTTGCCGCTCGCGAGCACGTTCGCGACCTGGGCGAGCTCGACGACGACTGGGGCATGAGCGAAATCCGCTGGCAAAAGGCGCTCGATGCCTACCATGAGCAGCACGAGGAGATCCTCACCGACGGAGATGCCCGCAGCGCCGCGATGTTTTCCATTGACGAGTCCGACGAGAAGACCGCGCACGTATGGCACGTGCACCAGATCTTTGCCGACGAGGATGGCGACCACGACTTTGGCATCATGGGCGATGTCGACCTGGACGCCACGCAAGACGGCGGCGAGGTCATCTTCAAAAACTACCGTGTCGGCTTTATCGAGGACCTGCTCGAAGTCTAGCCGAACTTACCGGAACGAAACGGGGCCGCTGGCAATATCGCCAGCGGCCCCACTTTTGCACTATACGCTATGCCTTACTCGGCATCCTCGACCTCATACGAATCCGCCTCGGCTGGCTCATCGTTTGTCTCTGTCGCAGCCCCGCGTACCTCGTCAAACGCTGCTTTCATGGTCTTGTTGCCCCACGTGAGCTTGCGAATGGTAAGATCGTCGGCCTTCTTGTTGGCTAGGCGCAGATTGTTCTCGGAGGACAGCAACGCCTCCTTGGTTTTCTGCAGATGGCTAATCGTCTTGTCGATCTCATCAATCGCCGTTTGGAACTTTCGGCTCGCGATCTCGTAGTTGCGACCGAAATCATTCTTGAACTTTTCCATCTTGGCTTCGAAGTTCGTGACGTCGATATTCTGCTGTTTGTACTCCGCCAGCTCCTGCTTATAGCGCAGCGAACCCATGGCGGCGTTGCGAAGAAGCGTGATCATGGGAATAAAGAACTGTGGGCGAATCACGTACATCTTCTCGTAGCGATAGCTCACGTCCACGATGCCGGCGTTGTAAAGCTCGCTCTCGGGTTCGAGCAACGTGCAGAGCACCGCGTACTCACAGCCTTTCTGGCGACGATCGTGATCGAGTTTCTTAAAGAAGTCCTCGTTTTTATGTTTGGTCGCGGTCTCGTCGTTCTCGTTTTTCATCTCGAACATAATCGAAATGACCTCGTTACCGCTTGCGTCGCACTCGCGGAAGATAAAGTCGCCCTTGGTGCCCTCGGACGCATCGTTATCCTTCTCGAAGTACGCGTTAGGAAACGCCGTCATGCGCAGACGGTTAAACTCGGTCTCGCAGTGCTGCTCGAGCGACTCGCCCACCATCTTGGTGGACAGGCGGACCTTCATGTCCTTAAGGCGCTCGATCTCTTCATCCTTGTAGCGAATCAGGTCATCGCTCGCACGCTTGGCCTGCGCAAGCTCGAGCTCGTGTGCCGCCTTGGCCTGTTCCTCGCGAGAATCGCGCACCGCCAGCTCGCTCGTCAGTTTGGCACGTGCCTCATCGCGCTCTCGCTCCGCCGCGGCGACCGCCTCTGACAGGTTCATTTTTGCCATCAGTTCCTGCTCGCGCAGCTGGGCACGCAGGCCCTCGGCCTCTTGCTCGGACTGAGCCTTTGCGGCGGAAAACTTCTCCTGCGCCTTCGCGCGATAGTCAGTAAGCGCGCGCTCGGCCTCGCTGCGAGCGGCATCGAGCTCACGCTGCGACTCTGCCGCGGCAGCGGCAAGCGCCATCTCCTGGGCTTTGTCCGCCGCGGCGAGCCTGGCCTGCAGCTCAGCAATCTGAGCGTCGCGCGCAGCTAAATCGTTTTGAGCAGCGTTGCGCGCCGCCGACTCGGCAAGCTTTGCTTCGTCATCTTTGCGCCCAAGCTGCGCACGCAGGCTATCAATCTCACGCTGGAGTTCGGCATTTTCCTTTTGAGCATTGGCTCGTGCCTCTACCGCCGCGCGCTGGCTTGCACTCTCGCGCTCTGCGGCAGCGCCCTCGAGCTTAGCGCGCAGCTCGGCAAGCTCAGCATCGCGCTTGGCAACCTCTTGTGCCAGTTGCTGAGCCGCAGCGTTCTTCTGCTCAACGAGCTGAGCGTTGCGCTGAGACTCTGCCTCCTGCAAAGCAGCCGTCGAACGCGAGCGCTCAAGCTCCAGCGCCTGCTCGCCCTCGCGCTGGACTGCCTTCACACGCTCATCCAAGTCGCGCGAAAACTCGGCATCGCGCACCTGCTTGACGATATCCGCATAGCCGGATGCATCGACCTTAAAGACTTCGCCACAATGCGGGCACTTGATCTCATTCATAGCAGCTCCTCGATGGACGCAAATTTCAACCGCCTACACTCTACCGCGCCGCACGGACAAAAAAGGCGCCGCCGCCATAATGTCAACGGCGCCAGAGCCACCACAAAGGTGCCTGTCCCCTTTGTGGTGGTTCTGGCGCCCTATAGCCCAAAGAAGCTAAGAATCTGGTCGCGGCTTACGGGCTTGTACTCGTTGGCGTCGAGGCCCACATCGTAGCGGTAAATGGGGCGCTCGCGATCGCGGTTGCGTGCGTTGGTGCGGTCTCCTCTGCTGTGGATATGCCCGTGTAGCATGATGGCGCCACGCGCCTTACCATTCCAGCTGAGCATGGGGTAATGGCTCATCACCAGACGATGGCCCTTGGCATAGCCGGGAGCAACCTCCAGGTAATCGCGCACGTCTTCCCAAATTTGCGGGGCGTCGGGATCTTCCCAGTCGCCGTCATGGTTACCGCAGATGAGCGTCACATTCTTGCATTCGATACGCTCGCGCAGGCGCACCGCCTCCGCCATGGGCAAGCGATACGTAAAGTCTCCCAAGATATAGAGGCGGTCGTCCGCAGCCACGCACTCATTGATGGCATCGATGACCTTGCGGTTCATCTCCTCGACCGAATCAAACGGCCGATCCATGTCGTGCAAGATATTCGTATCGCCCAGGTGTAGGTCGGCGGTAAACCACATCATCGTCTATGCCCTCATTTCGCAACGCGTCAAACTCGTGCTAAGTATACAGACACAGCGATACGGCGGTTAGCCAAAGAGCCCGCCGAACAGGCCGCGGCGGCGTTTGTCTTACTTTTTCGAAGCGTCACCCTGAGTTTTCTTGCCCTGCCGTTTCCTACGATCCTGCTCCAACTCATCGTCATCGAGTAGCAGATCCCACTCAAACGAATCGTCTGTCAGATTGAATAGGTCGTCGTCATCAAACATGGCCGCCTCCCTTGCCGACTAGCGAGCATCCACCACATAGAGGCCAACGCGCACCTGGTGCCACGGGCTGCGCTCGGGAGCAACCTGTTGCACGCGAGCCTCAAATACGTCCTCGTGGCCGTAATACATCATCAAGGACAGTGGGCCGACCTCGTTTCCCGGAACATAGCCAAGCTTGGTGTTGCCGTAATAAATCTCAACCGCCTCAGGGTCATGGGGATTATCGCGCTCGGCACACAGCGTCAGCTTATCGCCCACTTTAAGATCGCCCAAGACCAAGGCGCCATCGGCATACTGAAATCCTGCAATGTGAAATGACAGAAGAACACGCGAAGGCTCGTACATAGCAGCTCCTCTAACGGCCGGATAAACCGGTGTGTAACCTTATTGAGAAGTCTACGGTCCCGTGCGGACACAAATACATCCTGTCTGCGTCCTTCAATCGTTTGCCTCAACGCTTGCGCGACAGAACGCTTGCAGATAAGATAGGAACACGGATGGCACCCGTTGCCGCGGGTCTTGCCAACTCCGATACACGTTTTCATCGTGAGAAGTGGCCGTCTTCGCTTACGCGGGGGCGGCCACTTCATTCGGCCGATAAACAGACCGAGTTCGATAGCCGCAATCAACAACGCCAATAACGAAATAACATCGCTTACGTTCATACCAAATCCCTTCTAAAGGGAGTTGGCCCATCCGTGCTCCATAACAGTAGTCTAACGCAAAATGCAGGTAATAGGAACACTTGTTCGTATTACCTGCACCCTTTTCTAATGCATAAACATGCGCACGAACTTGTGCTTCCAGCTTGCGTAAGGAGCATAGCGGAATGGCACGTCCAGCCACGTTGCCTTGTTCACGATGCTCTTCTTGTGGCTAAACGTATCGAAGCTCTCGCGTCCATGGTACTGCCCCATACCGCTCGCACCCATGCCACCAAAGCCCATATGGCTCGTAGCCAAGTGCATAATCGTGTCGTTGACGCAGCCGCCGCCAAAGGGCACGTAACGCACAAAGCGCTGCTGAACTGCGCGATCCTGGCTAAAGATATACAGAGCCAGCGGCGTCGGACGATCCGTAATAAACGTCTCGGCCTCGTCTAGGCTCTCAAACGTCAGCACCGGCAAGATGGGGCCGAAAATCTCCTCCTGCATCACGGCGTCATCGGGGGTCACGCCGTCTAGGATCGTCGGCTCAATCTTGAGCGATGACTCGCGCGCCGTGCCTCCAAGCACAACCTTATCGGGATCGATCAGCTCACGCACGCGCGCAAAATGCTTGGCGTTGACGATATGCCCGTAATCCTCGTTATCGAGCGGATGCTCGCCAAACATACGGCGGGCCTCTTCCCTGATGAGGTCCAGCAGCTCGTCATGCACGCGCGCATCGACCAGCAGGTAGTCGGGCGCCACGCAGGTCTGCCCCACGTTGAGCCATTTACCAAAGGCGATACGCCGCGCCGCAACCTTCAAGTTTGCCGTCGCATCCACGATACAGGGGCTCTTTCCGCCCAGCTCAAGCGTCACGGGCGTAAGGTTTTTACTTGCGCGCTCCATGACGAGTTTGCCGACCGGAACGCTACCGGTAAAGAAGATCTTGTCCCAGCACTCATCGAGCAGCGCTTCGTTCTCGGCGCGCCCGCCCTCGACAACCGTCACCAGGCGCGGATCAAATGCCTCTTCACAGATTTGCTTGAGCACCGCACTCGATGCCGGAGCATAGGCGCTCGGCTTGATGGCCACAGTATTGCCCGCGGCAAGGGCGCCGGCGAGCGGCTCGAGTGTTAGCAAAAATGGGTAGTTCCACGGGGCCATGATGAGCGTGACGCCATAGGGCACGGCTTGCGTTTTACACACACTCACGGCGTTGGCAAGGTCACACGGACGCAGGCGCGGACGACTCCATCGAGCCACGTGAGCGATCTGATGACGAATCTCGGAAAGCGACGTACCGATCTCGCACATATATGCCTCGTCATGCGACTTTCCCAAATCGGTCTTGAGTGCATGGGCAATATCGGCCTCGTGCGCCCGTACCGCATCGCGTAAACTCACGAGCGCGCGACGTCGGGCATCGACATCAAACGTAGCGTGCGTTTTAAAGTAAGTGCGCTGATCGCCGACGATGCGCGCAATTTCCTCGGTGTTCATGGCACCCTCCTAGTTCTCGTCCTCAAACATACCACCCGCGACGACCTCGTACATACGCTCGAGCTCCAAGCGGTCCATCAAAAGCGGAACGGGGTACAGCGGATTGGCCTCGGCATCGGCATGCGCCGCCATCTCGGGAATGTCGGAGCGGCGAATGCCCGAGACATATTTGGGGATTCCCAGGATCTCGTTCATGCAATCGATCCAATCGATAAAGGCCTCGGCCGCCAGGCTGTCCTGCGCGTTAACCGGCACGATGCCGGCCATGCGGGCGAGATCAGCGAGCTTAGGAGCAGCAGCTTCGCCATAGGCGCGAAGCATGTGCGGCAGGATGATGGCGTTGGCCAAGCCGTGCGGAATCCCGTAACGCCCGCCCAGACTGTGCGCGATGGCATGCACATATCCGACATAGGAGCGGGTAAACGCAACGCCCGCCTTATACGCCGCCGAAAGCATATTGCGACGAGCGCGCATGTCGTCACCATGCTCATAGGCCTCGAGCAAATTGTCGTGGATAAGCTGCACCGCCTGTCGCGCCATCTTACGCGTATAGGGCGTGGTGCTTCGCCCGATAAAGGCCTCAACGGCATGCGTCAGGGCGTCCATGCCCGTCTGCCCCGTAATGGAAGCGGGCAAGCCGCACGTAAACTCGGGGTCGTGGACTGCAAAACGCGGGATGAGCACAAAGTCGTTAATGGGGTATTTGTAGTGCGTCTCGTCATCGGTAATTACCGCCGCAAGCGTGACTTCGCTTCCCGTACCGGCGGTAGTGGGAACGGCGATGAGCAGCGGCAGGCGACGATGAATCCGCAGCAGGCCGCGCATCTTGTTGATGGGCTTGTTTGGCTGCGCAATGCGTGCGCCCACACCCTTGGCACAGTCCATGGCCGAGCCACCGCCAAAGCCGATAATGGCCTGGCAGGCGCTCTCTCGATACAGGGACGCCGCTTCTTCCACGTTTGAAACCGTGGGGTTTGCACGCGTTTCGGCATAGACCGTAACGCCAATCCCCCTGGATGCGAGCGCCGTCTCAAGCGGTGCCGTGAGCCCCAGACGGGCAATGCCGGGATCCGTCACGATAAGGACCTTCTGGATCGAGCGCTTTTGAAGCACCGCGGGCACATCCTCGGCATGCTCTAAAATGCGCGGCTCGGTATAGGGCAGGATCGGCAATGCAATGCGAAAAACCGTCTGATATGTTCGGCACCAGGCACGACGGGCTAGATGCATAAAGGAAACTCCTTCATTTGTTGATAGATCAACATTTGTTCGACCGATTGTACTCAGCGGCGTCCGTATATGACTTGCAAACCGTTAATCAATCAACATCTTCATATCTCAAAATTGTTTTATTAAAAATCATTCCTAATAGGCTTCACATTTGGTTGCATTTATGGATAATAGAACTCGTCAAGACGCACGTCCGGAGAGGGCCCTTACGGGACCGGACGAGCGCACAATCGCCATCGATCGAAAGGATCGAATCATGAAGTTTGTTTGCCCCGTTTGCGGTTATGTGGAAGAGTTCGACGGCGATCAGCTGCCCGAGGACTTCAAGTGCCCCCAGTGCGGCGTTCCCGGTTCTCGTTTCCTGAAGCAGGAGGAGGGCCAGCTCGAGTGGGCTGCCGAGCACGTCGTGGGCGTCGCCAAGATGGAGGGCGTCTCTGAGGACATCGTTGCCGACCTGCGCGCCAACTTTGAGGGCGAGTGCTCCGAGGTCGGTATGTACCTGGCCATGGCTCGCGTCGCTCATCGCGAGGGCTATCCCGAGATCGGCCTGTACTGGGAGAAGGCTGCCCACGAGGAGGCCGAGCACGCCGCCAAGTTCGCTGAGCTCCTGGGCGAGGTCGTGACCGACTCTACCAAGAAGAACCTCGAGATGCGCGTTGAGGCCGAGAACGGCGCCACCGCCGGCAAGACCGATCTTGCTAAGCGCGCCAAGGCCGCTGGCCTCGATGCCATCCACGACACCGTGCACGAGATGGCTCGTGACGAGGCCCGCCACGGCAAAGCTTTTGCCGGCCTGCTTAAGCGCTACTTTGGCTAAGCCAACCGCTTGAGACATAACCTCTAGCTCGATGAGGCCCGGACCGTATTGGTCCGGGCCTTTTTCGTGCCTCACGAACTTGTTAACGCCCTGAAATAGGACCGTCTTCGGCATCGGCTTCTCGTCAAAAACTAAGTGAGTAGACTTTTTGGAACTTGCCGAGCAGACCATCCATATCACTTTATAAAGCCGCAGGTAAATGCCTTGTTGCAAAACGACCTAGTCGCCAAAGTGACAAAAGTCTACTCACTTAGATTCGCAGCCGTCCACGATCGAGCCATTTTGTGTCTAACGGGCATCTTTCCGTCGATTACTCCCAATTTTGTCCAGTCAATGAATAGTTCAGACCGGAGTAATATCTCAGCCCTTTGCTCATCCGAGCTTTTATCACGATATTCAGCATCGAGCATCCTGCATATGGCCTTAACGATCGCGCGGAATCTATCCTCATCCGATATCTGTCTGTGTGTCAGGAGAAGCACATCGTAGCCCATGGCCTGAAGGGCCGTCATGCGGTCAGCGTCACGCAAGCCATCCCCTGCGCGTCCGTGCGAGGCCTTTCCCTGACATTCAATGGCCACCTGTCGCCTACCGTCCGGTGAAGAAAGAAGTAGGTCGATATATACACGGGACTTTCCCACAATCGCTCGAGCACTTGTGCCTAGCATCACTTCAACATTAAGCTCTATGTCGCAAAAACCTTCGCCTCCCAGGGATCGCGGCAGTGCAAGTAGCAAATACGCCTCGACCTCAAAAGGCGACGCGGCACCCAATGGAACGAGTTGCGATACCGCCATAAATCTATTGCCGTAACGCACCCCGCAAACATCTGAACAAAAACGGTCAAGGTCTCCGCCCAAAACCAAAGCGTCTCGACGCCATAAATTTGAGGCGGTGCCGTCCTCGGACGGGCAGCGCACCCAACCGAACGTTGTCGAAATCGCGCCCGAATCAATTGCACGCGAAAGCTCCGCCTCAAGTGCCGCCGGCAGAGCGCACACCGCAAACAAGCCATACATCTCCGCCAATACCAAAAGAAGCTGGAGATCCGTCAGGTGCCGCGACATGATGAATGCCGTCAGTAGAGGAGACGTAATCAAAAACCCATGCTCCGTTTCCAGCACGGATTCCCTGGGAAGCTCACCAAGAAACAGCCGCTGCCTAATGCTGGCTGGACAAGTCCGTTTGTTTCTCGTCCGAACCAATGTATACAACGGAAAACCGAGCGCGACCGCAGCCGTCGGGTTGCGGGCGAGATCATATCGCTGCCGGTCTTCTTCCGGTCGTGGAAGCGGCGGACACAAAGCGCGGACTTGAGGAGGCAAACGCCAGTACCTAAAAGCCGATATGTCACAAAGTAAATCCTTCATAGGCACAGGAAAACACGAATTTCAACCCAGTCAGTCACGCATTGGCGCGAACGCACCAAAAATGGTGCCGAACGGACTGCCAAGTTTTCAACAGCCCTCCCCAACTGGCCAAAAGCTTGCCGAGAGCTGGACGAAGTTCTGTTGAAAACCCCATTTTTTTCTCATGCAGAAGCTTTGCGCGACAAGTGAGTAGACTTTTTTGAACATCCCGAGCAGCCCGGTCATCCTGCTTTTCAAAACCGCAGGTAGATAGCTTGTTACAAAACTGCCTGGTCGCCAAAGTTCCAAAAGCCTACTCACTTAGGTTGCAGAGTGCTCCCATTAGCTGCGATTCCAAGGTATTTAGCGCTTTTGGACTCAAATCGTCATACTGAACAAGAATTTGACTTGAGTTTTCAGGGACAGATGCGCCATCGGCACACCAATAACAGTCACTGATATCGACAAAAGGGATACTCGAGCGCGTGAGGGCCCGCACAAAAGAGCTTCCGCCCGCTCCACGCTCCGCAACCACGATACAGTAAAGGCCCGCGTCTGCATGCTCGATCGAGACCTCTCCTGCCGGAAATACCTTCCGCACAAGCGCCATCAGGCCATCACGCGCCTCGCGAGCACGAACGCGCACGCGGTTCGCATGTCGCTCGTAATCACCCGATTCCAGCAAACGCGCCAAAGCGACCTGATCAACAGAGCTCACCGACGAGGCGTAGAAACCAAGGTTGCGCCTAAACCGCTCCATTAACTCATCGGGCAACACCATGTACGCCAAACGCAACGCCGATGAAAGGCTCTTCGAAAACGTGTTGGTGTAGATAACCGACTGGGCGGCATCGATCGACGCGAGCGCGGGAATCGGCTTCCCGGCAAGGCGAAACTCACAATCAAAGTCATCTTCGATGAGATACCGACCTGGTCGCTCGGCGGCCCAGCTCAGAAGCGCATAGCGCCGCGCAATGCTCGTCACAAGGCCGGTCGGATACTGATGGGACGGCATCAGATGAAGTACATCGGTCCCGGTTTTCTGCAGAGCGCTCAAGTCCACGCCCTCATCATCCAACGGGATATGTCGAACTTTGCAGCCCATAGCCTGATAGATGCGCGTCAGACGTAAATAGCCCGGGTCCTCAACGGCATACACCTTGTCAGCGCCAAGCAACTGAACCAACATGGTATCGAGCAGCTGAGCGCCCGCGCCGATAACAATGTTATTGGGGTCGACATTCATACCCCTCGTCCCGCGCAGATGATGAGCAATTGCGCATCGTAGCCGAACGGTGCCCTGTGCCGGTGCGGGCGAAAAGATCTCGCGCTCGTCTTCGGATGTCAGCGTCGCCCGCAGTGCGCTTTGCCAAAGCCGCGCCGCCTCCAAAGCGGAAGGAGAAAGTGCATCGAACAGCTCAACCTGTCCGTTGACATCATGCGCGCTGGGACCAGCAGAGGCGGCATCTCGGTCGATGCCCTCCGCAGCCGAAGCCAAAACCGGTGCATCCGGAAGCTCGCAAGCGTAGTAGCCACGACGCGGCATTGAGCAAATATAGCCCTCGGCAAGTAACTGGCTATATGCATTCTCGATGGTAATGACACTGATTCCCAGATGACTGGCAAAGGCGCGCTTAGACGGAAGATGCTCCCCCGCCGCAATACGTCCAGCAACAATATCATCTCGAATTTGCTGGTAAACATACTCATAAAGCGATGCCTCGCCACGTTTTTCCAAATTGTAGTCAAGCATGAGTTTGCCACCTGACCTTATCGAGCTGTTCAATCTGGTATTAAGCTGACCTTATTATTATCTCGAAAACTGAGTATTTTGCCATACCCAGCTCCCCGATAGGATGTTCCGTCAAGCAATGCACATGCCAACCAAGGGAGCAACCATGGCAGAACAGACCAGCAAGGCCGATCGCGTCAAACTCAATCGCGAGCTCGCGCAGATGCTCAAGGGCGGCGTCATCATGGACGTCACCACGCCCGAGCAGGCGCGCATCGCCGAAGAGGCAGGCGCCTGCGCCGTCATGGCACTCGAGCGCATCCCGGCCGACATCCGTGCCGCAGGCGGCGTCTCGCGCATGAGCGACCCCAAGATGATCAAGGGCATCCAGGAGGCCGTCTCCATCCCCGTTATGGCCAAGTGCCGCATCGGTCACATTGTCGAGGCGCAGGTCCTGCAGGCCATCGAGATCGATTACATCGATGAGTCCGAGGTTCTCTCCCCCGCCGACGATGTCTACCATATCGACAAGACCCAGTTTGACGTGCCGTTTGTCTGCGGTGCCCGCGATCTGGGCGAGGCGCTGCGCCGTGTTGCCGAGGGCGCCACGATGATTCGCACCAAGGGCGAGCCGGGCACGGGCGACGTCGTCCAGGCTGTGCGCCACATGCGCAAGATCCAAAAGCAGATCCGCGACGTTGTTGCTTTACGCGATGATGAGCTCTTTGAGGCAGCCAAGCAACTACGGGTTCCGGTCGAGCTGGTGCGCGAGGTCCATGCCACGGGCAAGCTTCCCGTCGTGAACTTTGCCGCCGGCGGCGTAGCGACCCCCGCCGACGCCGCGCTGATGATGCAGCTGGGCGCCGAGGGCGTCTTTGTCGGCTCGGGCATCTTTAAGAGCGGCGACCCCGCCAAGCGCGCCGCCGCCATCGTCAAGGCCGTGGCAAACTTCACCGATGCCAAGCTCATCGCCGAGCTTTCGGAAGACCTGGGCGAGGCCATGGTGGGCATCAACGCCGACGAGATCGAAATCATCATGGAGGAGCGCGGACGCTAGTCCGGCAGAAAGGATCGCACATGAGCGATTATGCAGACCAAACGGTCGCCGTGCTGGCGGTCCAAGGCGCTTTTGCCGAGCACGAGGCAAGACTATCCGGGCTTGGCGCACACTGTATTGAGCTGAGGCAGGCGGCTGATTTGAAGCAGGACTTTGACCGTCTGGTACTTCCCGGCGGCGAGTCCACCGTTCAAGGGAAGCTGCTTGCCGAGCTCGGCATGCTCGAGGAGCTTCGTGCCCGTATCGCTGAAGGCATGCCCGTCCTGGGCACCTGCGCCGGCTTGATTCTGCTGGCGCGCGACCTTGCCGCCCACGACGATAAGGGGACGCCGCGCCTGGCAACCATGGATGTGCTCGTCGAGCGCAATGCCTACGGCAGGCAGCTCGGCAGCTTTCGAACCAAGGGGCAGGTAGCCGGCATCGACGGTGAAGTGCCGCTGACGTTTATCCGCGCGCCCCGCATCGTTGAGGTGCACGGCGATGCCGAGGCCCTGGCCGAAGTCGATGGCCGCATCGTCGCCGCCCGCCAAGACAACCAGCTCGGCGTAACCTTCCACCCCGAACTCGACGAAGACACCCGCCTCCACGAACTGTTCCTACAAATGTAGGCATCGAAATCAACAAACGAAATGAGAGTGGATAATCTCCCACTTTAAGCTTGGATGCAGGCTCAAACCGGGAGATTATCCACTCTCATGCTATGTAGTCGTTGGGTGTTCTTAAACGACTAGTCAAACAAGAACGTCCCCAACGACCACCAAAATAAACCTGTCCCTTTTTGGCAGGCTTTGATCAGGACAACGCCGATGTTTTGGTACCGACAGCGAAAACCCGCCAGAGCGAGCAAGGTGCCTTGAAGCGAGGCGGCATTGACCTTCTGGTCATGCCATCGAAGCTGAAAGGCAGATTGCCGCTCTGGCGGGTTTGCAGCGTCAACTAGTTACGCGGTTTGGTAAAACGCCGTAACTAAAAACGGTTGCCGCGGAAGCCGCCACCGTTGCGGCCGCCACGGTCGCCGCCGCGACCGCCGCGGTCGTTACCGCGGTTGCCGCCAAAACCGCCACGGTTGCCACCGCGGTCGCCATAGCCGCCACGGTTGCCGCCAAAGCCGCCGCGACCGCCACGGTCGCCGCCACGGTCACCAAAGCCGCCACGGCCACCGCGATCGCCACCGCGACCGCCACGGTCGCCGCCACGGCCACCGCGATCGCCAAAGCCGCCGCGACCGCCACGGTCGCCGCCACGGCCACCGCGATCGTCACGGCCGCCGCGAGGACCGCGGTCCTCGTCCAGGCCCATGGCGACGAGCGGAGCGATAACCTTATCGAGAGCAGCCATCAGCTCGGTGGCCTCCTCGTAAGAAAGCTCGGGCAGGAGCTTCTCCTTCTTGTTGGCAAGCTCGACCAGGCCCTCAGCGGCATCCTCGGCAGCGAAGACGACGATCTTGCGCATATCGCCCTCGGCGTCGTCGATGCGGCCGACCAGATCGGCAGCCTCGGCCTCGGCCATCAGGCCATCGAGCTCACGGAGGCGCATGCCCAGCAGGTCGGACATTTCCTTCTGCTCCATCTTGGGCTTGAGGTCAAGAAGCTTGATGGCGCGCTCGATGTTCGCCATGCGCTCGGCCTTGGCCTCCTCCTCCTTGGAAATAGCAAAGCGACGGCTACGCAGCAGGCGGGCGGCCTTCTGCATCTTATCCATCAGCTCTTCGTCATCGTAATCAGCGGCGGCCTCGACAACCTCGGCCTCCTCCTCGGCGGAAACCTCGTCAGCAGCCTCAACCTCAGCAGCTTCGGTCTCCACGGTCTCGACTGCCTCGACCTCGGCAGCCATGGTCTCGTTCTCGGTCTCGTTCATGATCTCTTCGTTCTCAGACATGAGACTCCTTCTTGGCCCTCTCGGGCATCATCGCCCCATTCGCGGGGCCCGTCGCGCACTCTTTGCGCTTTAAACATTCATGCCTCTCGGCAAAACGTCCATTAGTTTATGGTGTCGCCCGCTAATCTAGCTGCAGAATCTATGTGCACACATTAATGCGACATGTGCGACTCGCGACGAGCGTACACCAGCGACGCCACGAACCCGACCACGGCAATTACAGCCGCCACACGCACGGCCGCCGCAAATCCAATCGCCTGGGCAACGTCGGTCGCAACGCCAGCGGCGCCGGCAGTCGCCGCAGAACTCGAGAGCAGGCCGATAAACAGCGACGGGCCAAACGATGCGGCAATCATGTTCCACGTGTTGAGCAATGCCGTTCCGTGAGGATGCTCAGCGCCAGGCAGCGTCTCCAAGCCGGCCGTTTGCGAGGGGCTCAGCACCAAACCGACTCCGGCATACACCACAACGGTCAGCGCCACGACGACGCCGATGTTCATGCTTACCGCCGTCACCGAGATGGCAGTCTGCCCCACGGCAATCAGGGCAAAGCCGACCGGCAGCAGCGGCCATGCGCCACGGGCGTCCATCACGCGTCCGCCCACAATCGAGGTCACGGCGTTGCAGGCAATTGCTGGCAAAATGAGCAAGCCCGCAACAAGTGCGGTCATGCCGTATGCGCCCTCAAAATAGAGCGGCAACAAAACGCTCATCGAGAACGTCGTCATCATCGATACCACCACAAGCAGACACGCAGGCCAAAAACGAACACTCGCCATGGGACGCACGTTAAGCAACGGATGCTCAAGCTTGAGCTGACGGGCCGCAAACAGGCCGAGCAGCACAATGGCGGCTAAGAGCGTCACGGTACCGCCAACCAGATTGGTCGAGAACTCGCCTACGGAATACACAAATGCTGTTATACCGGCAGCGAGCAAAACAACCGACAGAATATCAAGCGTGGTGTTCGAGCGCTCTCCGACATTCTGAACATGCTTTACGCCCGCCGCAGCGACCACAATGCCGCCCACCAGCGGCACTACGAACACCGCCCTCCAGCCAAACAACGTGCACATTAGACCGCTGATCACGGGTCCAAACGCCGGCCCCAGCGTAATGCAGGCACCGCCCAGGCTCAGGTACAGACCGAGCTTCTCGCGCGGGGCACAAGACAGCACCACATTCATCATGAGCGGAAACAAGATGCCCGATCCCGCAGCCTGCAAAATACGGCTTGGCAGCAAAACGCTAAACGACGGAGCGACCAGGCACAGGACTTCGCCGGCGACCATGCATCCGCATGCGAAAAACAGCAGCTTGCGCGTCGAGAAACGACCGGACAGGAAGGCCATGATAGCCGTAAAGATCGACGTCACGATCATGTAGCCCGAAACGAGCCACTGCGCCGTGGTGGCACTCACCGAAAAGGCCGCCATAATGTCGTGCAGCGCCACGTTAATGATGTTCTCGTTAAACGCGGCAACAAAGGCTGCAACATACATTACGACGAGAATCGCCGAGGCTGTCGACGGTGATTGAGTTTGCTTTTGGGATTTGGTCCCCATGAAATTCCTTCCTCTTAGAACGACAATCGCATCGCCCCAGAGGAACAGTCCAGGGCGAAAATGAGCCCTAGACTTACACCAGACGCCGTACACGACGAATCTGGCAACATGGTCCAACGTCGAAAGATTGTAACGCGGACGCGCAGCTTTCCTTCCGCGCTATTATTAAAAGTCCACGAAAGCATAAGACATGAGGAGCCCGCCATGATCAAACCCATCATGAAGTCCGAGTTCTTTTTACGCCTGCCCTCCGAGGATGCCGACCCCGAAGACGCCGCTACCGGACAGGACCTTTTGGACACGCTTCACGAACACGAGCACGAGTGTGTCGGTCTCGCCGCCAACATGATCGGCGTGCGCAAACGCATCATCTGCGTAAAAGACGGCAACAAGACGCTCCTGATGTACAACCCTCAAATTCTTGAGCAGGTCAATGCCTATCAGACAAGCGAAGGATGCCTCTCGCTAATCGGCGAGCGTCCCTGTACCCGCTATCGCCGCATTAAGGTTGAGTATTTGGACGAGAACTTTATCCACCGCATCAAAAACTTCTCGGGCTACACCGCCGAGATCATCCAACACGAAATCGACCACTGCAACGGAATTGTTATTTAGTTCCGCCGTTCTACCGAACGGCGGACCACTTGACGCTGCGCGAGCCGCATTCACGCCAATCTGACGTTCAATTTCGAGGGCGCGACCAGAAGGTCAGCGCCCTCTCATTTCACGTCACCTTGGCGCAAATGCGGCTCGCTCGCTGTCGTATGTCTATCCTGCGACGCCTCGATTCTTGCGGCGGCAGGCACCTAATCCCCTACGATTGGCGGTAATGGTCAAAGAAGTCGGCGAGGTCTTCGAGGGACTCTTTGAGTACTTCCATGCGCGGCAGGTACACGATGCGGAAGTGATCAGGCTCGGCCCAGTTAAAGCCGCCGCCGCGCGTGATCAGGATCTTCTTCTCGTGCAGCAGGTCGAGAGCGAACTGCTCGTCATCGGTGATGTTGAACTTCTTAACATCCATCTTGGGGAAGATGTAGAACGCCGCGCGCGGCTTGACCACCGAGATGCCGTCGATCTTGTTGAGCGCCTCATACACAAAGTTGCGCTGCTCGTAGACACGACCGCCGGGACGGATATAGTCGTTGACCGACTGATGGCCGCCGAGCGCCGTCTGGACGATTGACTGGGCCGGCACGTTGGAGCACAGGCGCATGTTGGAGAGCATGTTGATGCCCATGATGAAGTCGCTCATGCAGCGCTGGTTGCCCGAAAGCACCATCCAGCCAATGCGATAGCCCGCGATCATGTGCGACTTGGAAAGGCCGCTAAAGGTGACACAGGGCAGATCGGGAGCGAGCGAGGCAATCGAGACGTGCTCATAGCCGTCCATGCACAGGCGGTCGTAGATCTCGTCTGCAAAAATCATGAGCTGGTGCCTGCGCGCAACCTCAACGATGCCCTCGAGCACCTCACGCGGGTAAACGGAGCCCGTGGGGTTGTTGGGGTTGATGATGACGAGGGCCTTGGTCGCGCTCGTGATCTTGGACTCCATATCCTGCAGATCGGGATACCAATCGGCCTGCTCGTCGCACAGGTAGTGCACAGGATGGCCGCCGGCAAGGGTCGCGCACGCCGTCCAGAGCGGGTAGTCGGGGCTGGGGATCAGGATCTCATCGCCGTTGTCGAGCAGCGCGTTCATCGAAAGTTGAATGAGCTCGGACACGCCGTTGCCCGTGTAGATGTGCTCCATCTGAACGTTGGGCAGGCCTTTGATCTGCGAGTACTGCATGATTGCCTTGCGCGCGGAGAACAGGCCACGCGAGTTGGAATAGCCTTCGCAGTCGGGCAGCTGCTGGCGCATGTCCTTGATGACCTCGTCGGGCGTGCGGAAACCGAAGGGCGCCGGGTTGCCGATATTGAGCTTGAGGATGCGCTCGCCCTCGTCCTCCATGCGGGCAGCCTCGTCGACGACGGGACCGCGCACGTCATACAGGACATTATCGAGCTTGGTGGATTTAGAAAAAGTACGCATGGTGGTGCTCCTTGGAATTTGAGCTGAGGGATGGGGTTCGGGCTTGGAAACGTTACGGGGCGATGATGCCTCGCCTTGATCGGCGTCACCGGCAAGCAGCCAGGTAACATCGACCTCCAAAATGCGGGCGAGCAGCTCTGCCACATCGCGCCGCGGAATCGTCTTGCCGCTCACATATTGGCTCATCTGACTCTTGCCGAGTTTTTTGCCGAGCATCTCCGATGCGCGGATTACGTCCGACTGGCGAACGTCGCGATCGGACATAGTCTGTCGCAGGCGATCGCTAAACGTCTCTTGGGCCACTAGAACCTCCTTGCTGGCAAAGTTCAATTTATAGAACACGAATTGAACCAGAGTTCAATTTAGGCAGCAGTATAACGCGGCACCTCATTCCAAAGTTCAATTTCATAAGAAAATGTACCGAACCCCGAGGATTGTCCCAAAGTGGACAACAGGTACGCGCCTTTAGAGATATTCAAGGAGACGAGCCGCCGCAAGCGAAACGTCAGCCGTGCGATATATCGCATTGATCTGCCGATGAGGATGTCCCTCGAGTGGGCGCACGGCAACATCGAACTGGCAGCGGCGCAAGATGAGCGCCGGAAGAATGCTCACGCCCAGGCCGTCCTCGACCATAGCCATAATCGCATAGTCATCCCAGGTCGACAGCTTAGAACGCACCGTCAGGCCCGCGCGACGAAACAGCGGCGTAATCTCGTCATCGGTGCCGCGTTCCAGCAGAATAAACTGCTCGTTGGCCAAATCGGCAAGGGAAACGACCTCCGCGGTGGCAAGCGAGGAGTCCGCTGGCACCACGGCCATCAGCTCGTCTTGCACCAACGGCCGCGACGCTATGCCGGCGCCGCGTGGTTCGCGCGGAATAAAGCCCAGGTCGCAGCGGCCTTCCGCCACCCATTGCTCAATCTCGGAGTAATCACCCATCAGCAACTCGTAATCGACGTCCGGGTGATCGGCGCGAAAGTGCGCAATCACCGGCGGCAGCACGTGGGTCGCCACACTCGAAAACGTACCGATGCAGATTTTGCCGCGCATGAGCCCACGCATCTCATCCACCCGTCGCTGCAAGCGAGTGAATTCCTCACAGAGCGCCTCGACCGCCGGCATAACTTGCCGCCCGTCGGCAGAAAGTACTACGCCCTCGCGGCTTCTATCGAGAACTTTAAAGCCCCAGTCGGCCTCAAGATCGGCCACCATACGGCTCACGCCCGACTGCGAATAGCTCAGCCGCTCGGCGGCGCGCGTAAAGCTTCCGGCGCGCACGGTCTCCAGCAGCACCTGCATCTTTTGAACATTCGTTTCCACGGCACCCCTCCACCCATGCATGAGCTTTTGTCATGTTATCTATGCATTATATTCGCTTTTCTTCTATAGCCAGTTCACCCATAGTGAACATGCACGGATATAGAGAGGATGTCAGCGCATGAACAACGGACTGCTTACGTACTTAGCAGCATTGCTATTGTTTGGCTCCAACGGCATCATCGCCGCTGCCATCGCGCTGCCGAGCTCCGATATCGTGCTACTACGCACGTTTTTGGGCGCACTCTCGCTTGTCACCATCCTCGTCATCACCCAACGCCATAAGCTGCAGGCGCCATCTCGCCCCCGCGAAGCCGTAGCCCTCCTCCTCTCGGGAGCCGCGCTGGGCGCCAGCTGGATTTTTCTGTTCCGCGCCTACCAGACGATCGGCGTCGGCGTATCCTCGCTGCTGTACTACTGCGGCCCCATCATTGTCATGGCGCTCTCCCCGCTCATCTTTGGCGAAAAGCTGACCGGCGGCAAAATCGCCGGCTTTATCGCCGTCGCTTGCGGTGCTTTTCTCATTGCAGCGCAAGGTCTAGGCGGCAATATGCCCATTGCTGGTATCGCCTGCGGAATCGCCTCGGCATTTTGCTATGCGCTGATGGTCATCGCCAGCAAGGGTGCGCCACACATCGAAGGCCTTGAGAACTCCGCGCTCCAGGTGAGCGCAGCCTTTGTGACCGCGCTGGTCCTCACGCTCATCACGCAGGGCGCCCCCTCATTCCTGTCCGCCGGCGTCGCCGCCAATATTGATTGGCGCGCCGTCGTCATGCTCGGCGTCGTCAACACCGGCATCGGTTGCCTGCTCTACTTTAGCGCTGTCGCCAAGCTGCCCGTCCAGACCGTCGCGGTCGTCGGCTACCTCGAGCCGCTTTCGGCGGTCGTGTTCTCGGCCGTCCTTTTGGGCGAAGCCATAACACCGGTCCGTCTGACGGGCGCCGCGCTTATCATCGGCGGCGCGTTCTTTTGCGAACTCGCCGGCAAACGCGCAAACGCCAAAGCCGGTATCGCTCAAGCAGCACGTGCTTAATAGCCCCCGCTTTGAAATGCTGCCTGCGTATATGAATAATCCCCATCTGGGGATTATTGTCTAAAGCTAACCAATGTGCCAAACTGCTCTTGTATGTATAAAGACGGCATAAAGGTTATCTGTCCTAGATAGATAACCGGATGTCCAAGGGAGTCCACGTGGCACAAAACGAACTGGAGGCAAGCCCCCAAGACCAGCGTGGTCAAGGCGGGCACGGAGCCATTCCCCTCTCCGCTGGCATGTTGCTCGTAACGCTCGGCGTCGTCTATGGCGACATCGGCACGAGCCCCATGTACACCATGAAATCAATCGTCGCCAACAACGGCGGCATCGGTACCGTCAGCGAGGACATGATCCTGGGCGCGCTTTCGCTCGTCATCTGGACCATGACGCTCGTGACCACGGTCAAGTACGTGGTAATCGCCATGAAGGCCGACAACCACAACGAAGGCGGCATCTTCGCCCTGTTCAGTCTCGTGCGCAAGGTGGCGCCATGGCTGATTCTCCCCGCCATGATCGGCGGCGCGGCGCTGCTCGCCGACGGCATCCTCACCCCCGCCGTCACGGTTACCACGGCCATCGAGGGCTTGCGCACTATCGAGTGGGGCCACGCGCTTTTGGGCGACGGCCAGACCAACGTCATCATCATCACCATCATCATTATCTGCGGCCTATTTGCCATGCAGCGCGCCGGTACCTCGTCGATCGGTAAGCTGTTCGGCCCGCTCATGACGCTGTGGTTCCTGTTCCTGGCAGGCGCCGGCCTGTTCAACATGCTCGGCAACCTATCCATCCTGCGCGCGCTCAACCCCATCCGCGGCATCATGTTCCTGTTCTCGCCCATCAACCACTCGGGCATCATGGTGCTCGGCTTTGTCTTCCTGTCGACGACCGGCGCCGAGGCCCTCTACTCGGACATGGGCCACGTTGGCAAGGCCAACATCTATGCATCCTGGCCGTTTGTTAAGGCGGCCCTTATCCTCAACTATCTGGGTCAGGGAGCTTGGCTGCTCGCCAATAACTCCAACCCCCAGATGCTCGCGATGGATATCGTCAACCCGTTTTATATGATGCTTCCCGAGCCCCTGCGCCCCTTTGCCATCGTGCTTTCGGCCGTAGCGGCCATCATCGCCTCGCAGGCGCTCATCACCGGCTCGTTCTCGCTGGTATCCGAGGCCACGCGCCTCAACCTTATGCCGCATCTGCGCATCCACTACCCCAGCGACACCAAGGGCCAGCTCTATATTCCGCTCGTCAACAACATCATGTGGGTCGGCTGCATCTTCATCGTGCTGCTGTTCCAAAACTCCGAGCGCATGGAGAGCGCCTACGGCCTCGCCATTACCGTGACCATGCTCATGACCACGACGCTTTTGACGAGCTATATCGCCGGCATTCTCAAGCACAAGCTGGGCGCCTGCGTCTTCGCCCTGCTCTTCGGTGCCATTGAGCTGTGCTTCTTTGCCTCGTGCCTCACCATGTTCTTTGACGGCGGCTATGTGATGATCTTCCTGGCCGCACTGCTGTTTGGCCTTATGTACGTGTGGCGCCGTGGCACCGCCATCGAGCGCACGCAGACGATTCTGTTGCCCGTCTCCAAGTACATCGATCAGCTCAACCGCCTGCGCAACGACGAGACCTATCCCGTGCTCGCCGACAACCTGGTGTTCCTCACCAACAGCCCCGATCCGCTCACGCTCGACCGCGACGTGCTCTATTCCATCCTGGATAAGCATCCCAAGCGCGCCAAGGCATATTGGTTCATTAACGTGCACGTTACCGACGAACCCTATACGCACGAGTATTCCGTCGAGACCTTTGGCACGGACTTCCTCTTCCGCGTGCGCCTGGACCTGGGCTTTAAGGTCAACCAGCGCGTTAATGCCTACCTGCGCCAGATCGTTGGCGACCTGATGGCATCGGGTGAGCTGCCACCGCAACATCACACCTACTCCATCTACGAGACGCGCGGCAACGTGGGTGACTTCCGCTTTTGTATGCTGCGCAAGATGCTTGCCCCCGAAACGGACATCAACCGCAATGACCACCGCGTGATGGCCATCAAGTACGCCGTCCGCCGCGCCTGCGGAAGCCCGGCACGCTGGTACGGTCTTGAGGACTCGGCCATCATCATCGAGTACGTGCCGCTGTTTGCCCGCATGCGCCCGGCCGTTAAGCTCGTACGCACCCAGGTGCCGCTCGAGGTTCAGATCGAAGAGGCCGAGGAAATGGAAGTCGATATCTTCTCGGACGACCTGGTCAATGGCAACGAAGCCGGTAGGAACATGAACGTCGACCCCACCGAGTTGCTCGAGAGCGTCGCCGATACGCCCGAACAGCAACTGCTCGACGGCCTCGAGAGCGAACAACTCAACGACGCCAACTTCTAGCGACGTCACAAATCAACGACAGCGGCCCTGCGCCTCACGATCTGCCAGGGCCGCTTTTGTCTACGTTTTTGGCCAGGTAAAACACCTTTGAGGCTTTACCCGGGCGTAATCGTAGACTGCTATTCGGCATTTCCGGGGCTAGACAACCGCCTGGCCCCAATCGGTCATATAACCCTAGCCCACATTGAAATGCCATCGAAAAAGAAGCAGGCTATAGAGACTGGTCTCTCACCCACTCGATGAGTTCGGGGATCGCATAAGCGTATTGCCAGGTAAAGTTATGAGTGTTTCCACCCTGGACCGTCTTGTCGGTGCTATCGAGAGTTCCCTTCTCTACATGAAGGAAAACGACATGCGCCCCATCGGTCACCGCTTGTTTACAGGCCGAGGAGCAGACATCCGAGAGCTCGACCATAAGCTCATCGAGCGTCTTCTGGCTGCTAGCCGCCTTGGCTCCTTCCTGGTTACCCGAAGGGTTTTTCTCTCCCGTTGCGTCGTAATCAATCCACAGGCCACTCGTATGTCCTTCGCCGTCATAGTTATAGGCGCAATTCAGCTGCTTCTCAACATAAGGAATTCCGATACTCGCGACACCCTTCTCGGGATCCGTCATGCCGCCATAGGAATTGGAATCGTCTTCAGAAACGAATATCACCATGGGCGTCTTGGCAATCGGAGTCATGTTGCCTTGCCCGGCAACGAGCATAAGCGCTGCAAAGGAATTGTCATCGGGATGCTTGGAGGCATATTCGATGAGGGCCATGCACCCGGCAGATTCGCCCGTCCCGTAAATGCGATCCGGATCGATTGAGTAACCCTGGTCGATCAGGTCCTCGATTACATGCAGGCAAGTCTCGATATCGCAACAAGTTCCAGCGATCGTCAGCACAAATTGTGACCCATCAGCCCAGGCAAGGGCTCCCAGACCTTGACGAAGATTCACCCTCACATCGCAGGTGGTTACCCCCGCATCCGGCAGGAAGAGCGTGATGGGGTATTTCTTTGCCTTGTCGTAGTCGTCAGGCTGTGCCAAGGCAAACGAAGCATGGAATCCAGTTTTGGGGTCATCGTAGGTCCCTGCAACAAACTTGTCTGCCTCGGAGTTGAGAACAGTCGAAGCCACGAGATATCGGGAGGATGTCTCGTCGCCTGTAAGCTTTTTACCTGCAGAATCCTTGAGATCCTTTATTTGGGCGATTTTGACGCAACCGCTATCAAGGGATACGGGACCGTTTGAGCCTACGCACCCACGCGTCATCTGAAACATCAACGTCTGTGCGCCCGCATCTGCTGGATCGAGCTCGACGATGACGTACGTTCCCTTGCTTTTGCCCCCTTCATCACTCAGCTCGGCTTTGTCGTTTACATAGGCAGTGACAATCGAGCGTCCCAAAACCGAGAAAGATCCCAGCCCCTTTTCCTGAGCCTGTTGACCGATGCCGCCATGTCCGGGATCAACCGAAGACGCATCGACATCCACGTCGTATTCAATCGCCACGCCGACAATCTTCTCTCCGATTGCATATGTTTTCGCAAGTGCAGAAACAGAGATAATGTGCTCGTAGAATTCGCTAACGTCGCTATCCGTGCCACCCGATTTGCCGTCGCTATCAACCTTCAGTGCATCATCCTTGCCGGCAGCCACGCTTCCCGCGCCGCTTTCGCTTCCAGACGCGCAGCCAACAAGCATAGAGGCGGTGCCCGCCAGCATTGTGGCCCCACCGGCCGTTAAAAAGCTTCGCCGACTCATTTCGAAAGCCATTTTTATTGCCCCGTTCCCCAGCCCGCTTCTGACTGGATTTTCAGCATTTCTAATCAGAAATTAACGAAACGGAGTCCGTGCCTTCGAAGCGCCAAAACAGGGAATCCGTTGATGCCAGATGCCCGGCGCGCCGCTCGGAAGTAAAACTA
This sequence comes from Collinsella sp. BG-O-102, assembly GCF_023656745.1. Taxonomy (GTDB): domain Bacteria; phylum Actinomycetota; class Coriobacteriia; order Coriobacteriales; family Coriobacteriaceae; genus Collinsella. Next base: position 81,965 of record NZ_JAMOKO010000003.1, on the reverse strand, counting down.
AAGAAATTTTATATAATCTAAATGAGTCAATCGATTCGCTTTTGAACGGCTATTATTCCAAAGATGAATTGAAGCTACCGTTTGTTTAATATATCTTGACAAAGTCATCGGCATCATGTTTGCCTTCAACTTCTGATCTACCAAGCGGCCCTGCGCCTCACGAGAGACGCAGGGCCGCTTTGCATTGCAGTAAAGCTAACGGCTACGAACGGCGCGGCTCGGGAACCACGAGCCTATCGGGGCTCGCGCCCTCGGCATCCATCAGGCTCACGTAGCGAATCGACGGATCCCCATACATCGCGTAGTAATAATTGCCCGTGCGCGCGCTAAAGCATCCGGTGTAGATAGTCTTCTCGAACTTGCCATCGCCCATCCTGGACGCTCCCTCGATCATCACCACGCCCTCGAGCGAGCGGAACATGCGAACGACGTTTTCGGTCTCGCTCTCCTTTTGTGGGTAATTGGCATTGAGGTACGCCGCCTTTACAAAACGGCTCGGCGAATAGCAATCGCCCGGAATGCCGCGCATGCCGGCACCGGCTCCATAGGGCTTAAGCTCGGCGCCACGCCATGTCGCCGTCTGCGGAAAATCGCTTGTGGCCGTGATATAGGTGCGCAGGTTTTCCATGTGCCACGGGAAAGTCGGCTGATTGGCAAGGGTGTCGACCGGATTGTCGTATACATGCAGGCCGTCAGCCATCATCTCGACCACGATGCTGCGCTGGCTGTCGCCGATAATCCAATGGAGCAGCGACACGCCCAGCCCCTCTCCGGCAGATTTGGCGACAATCACCGTGTCGCGCAGCGCGGCCTCGACCTCATCGACCGTCGAGAACGTCGCTGCCACCCACAGGGGAAACTCATAGGCCGCGATATTGTTCTTGCCGTCGACAGGGCCCTCGGCATACTCGGCATAACCCGGGAAATTGAGACCCGCCACGGCGAGGCCCGCATCGTTGCCGCAGTCGAAGAACATAGGGTAGTTCTCGTAATCGATGCACATGCCGATTACCGCGTGCGCCGCCGACGCATCGTCGATAAACGAATACGGGACGTGGAACCCGCGCGGCATCACGCGAACCTGTTGGCCGTAGTCAAAGCTCCAGTCTAGGTTGCGGCCTAGATACATGTGACCAGAATTATCGGTAAATCGAATGCTCGTACACATAGCGCCTCCTAGCTTTACGTTCCTGCTAAGGTTATTGTCACCAAACTAAAAGGCGCTAAACACAAAAGCCCGGACATGACAACAATGTCACGTCCGGACCAAAAGAGACGAAGTGCGGTGCTTTGGTCCCCTTAGACCAACTTTCCTAGACAGTGGTCAATCATGTGTTGAATCATCTGCGCCTCGAAGCCCACAAAGTCCTGCTTGCGCTCGCGCATCTTGCCGTCGACGATCACGTCATAAGCGACCTTGCACTTGATATAGCGCGTGGACTTGGTGACCTCCTCGTGCGTCAGGCAGCTCTCCTCCATCTTGCTGGCGCCCAGGCCAAACACCAGACGGGGGTTGTAGAGCACGTGGGGCTCGCCGGCGTCGTCCAGATAGACGCAGACCTTCTTGGTAACGCCAATCTGGTTGGCGGCCAAGCAGCCGGCATCGTCGAGCGACTTGATGGTATCGATCAGGTCCTGAGCAACCGACTCGTCCTCGACGGTCGCAACCTCGCAACGCTGGGACAGGATAGCCTCGTCGTGGCAAAGCTCTTTAATCATACGTTCCTCCATAGGGGTCGTTGTAACCGCTTAAGTATACGGTACCTACACAATTTCATGCGAAAGATACCGCCCGTCCGTTGCAAACCGCCGAACATCAACATGCGAGGAACACCAACTTCACAAAGGCGATATAGTGGGTGAGTTCGTGTCAATCGGCCTAAACTCGGGGCCGAACAAGGAAAGGGTATGCATGGACGAACTATTTCACGTCAGTGAGCGCAAGTCCACAATCGGGACCGAACTCCGCGCTGGACTGACAACATTCCTGGCGATGGCCTACATCATCGCCGTCAACCCCGCGGTGCTCTCGGGCGCTGGCATCGATGCGGGAGCGCTCGCCTGCGCCACCTGCCTGGGCGCCGGCATCATGACCATCTGCATGGGCATCTTCGCTAACCGCCCGCTCGCCTGCGCGTCGGGCTTAGGCGTCAACGCGATGATCGCTGGAATCACCACCACCGTCTGCGGCGGTGACTGGCACGTGGCCATGAGCGTCATCTTCCTCGAGGGTATCGTCATCTTGCTGCTCGTGCTTTGTGGCCTGCGCGAGGCCATCATGGACGCCATCCCGGTTGTCCTGCGTCACGCCATCTCGGTGGGTCTGGGCCTGTTCATCGCCATGATTGGCCTGTGCGATGCCGGCATTATCACCGCTGGCGCCGGTACACTCGTCGGTCTGGGCGACATCACCTCCCCCACCTTCATCGTCGGCATCATCTCCATCCTAGTGACAGTCGCCCTCGCCTGCCGCAACGTCCCCGGCTCGCTGCTCATCGGCATCGTCGTCGCCGTCATCGCCGGTATCCCCCTAGGTGTGACCCAGGCTCCGACCGGTATCATCGCCCCGCTCGACTTCTCGAGCATCGGTGGCCCCATCGCCGACGCCGGCGGCGTGCCCGCCATCGTCAAGGTCCTTACCGACCCCACGCTCCTCGTCATCTCGTTCTCGCTGCTCATGAGTGACTTCTTCGACACCATGGGCACCGCGATGGCCGTGGCCAAGCAGGGCGAGTTCCTCACCGACGACGGCAACGTCGAGGATATCAAGGAGATCCTGATCGTCGACTCCGCCGCCGCTGCTGTGGGCGGTTTCATGGGCGTCTCCTCCATCACCACCTTCGTCGAGTCCACCTCTGGCGCTGCCGACGGTGGCCGCACGGGCCTCACCTCCGTCACCACCGGCGTGTTGTTCATTCTCGCCGCGTTCTTCTCCCCCATCGTCACCATCGTTTCCAGCGCCGCCACCTGCGGTGCTCTGGTCTACGTCGGCTACCTCATGATGAGCGAGGCCTCCGAGATCGACTGGTCCGACGTGTCGCAGGGTTTCCCGGCGTTCATGATTGTCGCCGGCGTGCCCTTCACCTACTCCATCTCTGCCGGCATTGGCCTGGGCTTTATCGCCTACGTGATCGTCGCGCTCTTTAAGGGCGAGGCCTCCAAGATCAAGCCGCTCATGTGGATCGCAGCCCTCGCCTTCCTCGTCTACTTCTTTGTAGCGTAGCGGCAAGGCTGCAAAAGCTGAACAATAAAGCGCGGAGTCGCCATGCGGCCCCGCGCTTTTCTTTTAGCGCCGGTCCCTGCGCCGGCGTGCGGCCTATTTCTCCCCCATTTTGGCCATTTTGCCCTCCAAACGGCACTACCGCCGGCAACATCCAGCAGATACGCTGAATCTAGTCGTATAGGCCCTATGAGAACGGGAGCAACCATGGCAGCCTTGTTCACGACCCCCAAACGCAATGACACTACCGCCGGAACCCATGTTGCCGAACCCGACGTTCGCCGTCGCATAGGACTCGCGCACGGCAGCTGGCGCCGCGTGACGCGCCGCATCGTCGCGGGCGCCGTGTGCGCGCTCACGGTGAGCTCGCTGCTCATGCCGAGCGTCTCGCTCGCAGCGGAATGGGTCAAGGTCGGCGGCAACAAGTACAACACCGCGGCGAGCGACGAGGCCGGTACCTGGTCGTGGGACGGCGCCGACGACTTGAAGCTCAACAACTATAACGGCGGCGAGATCCAGGCCGCAGGCAAGCTCAACGTGAATTACTCGGGAACCAACATCGTCACTGCCGAATGGATCGAAAGCATCAACGTTTCTCATGGCACTAACGAGAATGCCGAGCTCAATATCCAAGGCGACGAGGGCGGCACGCTCAGCGTGACATCTACTGAGGACGCTATCCTCTCCACGGGTAATATCAACATCGACGGAGCCGGATCCGTCAACGCCACGAGCACTGGGTTTGATGCCATCAATGCCGGAGGTAATCTCGCTATCAAAGGTTCGGGCAACGTCAACGCCACGGGTGCATCGGATGGCATCAGGGCAAACGGCAATATCACGATTGACGACAGCGGAGCCGTCACCGCCAGGGCTACCAAGGACAAGGGTATTGGAGCCGACAAGAACCTCACCATCAAGGGTGGCGGGACGGTCGAGGCAAGCTCAGCCGATGGTGAGGCCCTTTGGAGCGGCGGCAATATCAACATCTCGGACGGCGGCCAGGTCAAGGCAAGCTCCGAGAAAGACGCTGCCGTCGAGGCCAAGGGCAGCCTCGCAGCCACAAACGCCTCCCTCAACGTAAACGGTGTTGAATATGGCGTCTATGCCCACAAGGGCATCACCCTCGATCATGCAAACGTGACGGTCCGTGCAAGTAAAGGCAGATACGGTGGCGCCAACGCCCTCTTCACCTACCAGGACGACATCGTCGTCAAGAACGGCTCCACCGTGGACGCGTTTGCGGAAGGCGAGGTTTCGGCTGCATTCTCCACCAGAAACGATCGACCCAACGAGAAGGGCGGCCACATCTACATCAGCGACTCCGTTGTCAAGGCCATAGCCCGCTATGTCGAGAACGGCGACGGCCCCATCCCCTACAGCGAAAACCAAGATGGCGAGACGAGGCGCGAACCCCAAGGCGAGAACATCGGCATCATCGCCCAGACCAGCGAGGGCGTCACACCCGCAGTCATCTCGATCATCCGCAGCAAGGTAACGGCCGAAGGAGATACAGCGGCAATCTTTGCCCGTGCCATGAGCGCTGACGGCAAGACAATCGGCACCATCAAGATTGAGAACGCCGCCATCCAGACGCCCGAAGGCAGCAAGGTCATTGACTATCGCAAGCTCCGTGACGGCATCTACGAGGCAGGCCAAGCCATCGGCACGGGCGACGCCACGGTCGACTCCCTCTATATCAAAGCAGTCGCCAAAAGTACGACCATCGCACCTCCCGAGGTAGCCAAGCCGGAAGACCCCAAGCCCGACGAGACCAAGCCCGCAGAAAGCAAGCCCGCGGAGTCCAAGCAGAACCCCAAGCCTGAGGGCTCAAAGCCGACCAAGGCCGTTGCGGCTTCAACCACGAAAGCCAAGACTACCGGCGTGCTCGCGGCAACCGGCGACACCTCGGGTGCGGCCATCGTGGCAACCGTCCTTGCGGGAACAGCCGCTATCGCCGCAGGCACCATGGCGAGCCGTAAGCGTTCTTAGACGCCTCTGCGCACATGGCAGCTCCCGCGAAGGCCCCGAGCCCCAGCACCGTTTAACAACGCCACCGCCGAGCTCCCCTCCAGCGGTGGCGTTTTCCATATGCGTCCGCAGGGGATGCACGAGATTGTCTTTGGTCTAGCCCAACCGGCATACGCTGGCGTGCGACAATTGGGGCTGCCGATATCACAACACTGAGAGAAGCCCGTCATGGAAGCGCATCAAAAGCAGATAACCGTTTATTCGAATCATACGGAAAGCGCGCCTGTCATCTACCTTCCTGTGGTCGTGGGCGACGGCAGCGAGGTTTATAAGTGTTGCCGAGAGCTCGACTGTCCGCCATTCGCCCTCGTCACCATTGGCGGGCTCGATTGGAATCGCGAGCTGAGCCCCTGGGCATGCGACGGGACCGTACGCGATGCCGAGCCTTTCGGCGGCCAAGCTGCCGATTTTCTTGATGAGCTGCTGAATCAGATAATCCCCCAGGTCGAGTCGTCGCTTCCTCAGCCGCCCACCCGGCGCGGCATTGCCGGTTACTCGCTCGCGGGCCTCTTCGCACTCTGGTCCCTCTGGCAAACCGACGCCTTTGACCGCGCCGCGAGCGCATCGGGGTCGCTATGGTTTCCCGACTTTGTCGACCGTGCCAGCACGGCCCCTTTTGCCGGCAGCCCGCAAGCCGTCTACCTGTCACTCGGCAAAAAGGAAACCAAGACGCCCAACCGCATGATGCGGCATGTACTCGACGACACACGCGCGATGGAAGCGTTGCTCGTCGAGCGAGGCATTCCAACAACGCTGGAGCTCAACCCCGGCAATCACTTTGCCCAAACCGACTTACGCATGGCCCGCGGCATCCACTGGATACTGACACATTAAAAATGGTGCCCACACGCATATACGCATGGGCACCATATCTTGTTTTAGCTGAACGCAGCTGCTACTCAGCAGCCTCCTCAAGCTCGGAGACATCAAACTCAAAGTCGTTACCCGGCAGGATGGCGTTGAGCACAATGCCCACCAGTGAGCCCACGGCAATGCCGGACAGCGAAATGGTCACGCCGCCCAGCTCCAACACGATGGCGCCGGCGGTGCTGTACGCGATGCCGAGCGAAAGCACGAGCACCAGCGCGGCAACCAGCACGTTGCGGTTGTTCTGGAAATCGACCTGGTTCTCGATGAGGTTGCGGACGCCCACAGCGCTGATCATGCCGTAGAGCACGAGCGACACACCGCCGATCACACACGCCGGCATGGCGGCAATCACGGCAGCGAACTTGGGGCAGAACGAAAGCACGATAGCGCAGCACGCGGCAATGCGAATCACGCGCGGGTCAAACACGCGCGTCAGGGCGAGCACGCCGGTGTTCTCACCATACGTAGTGTTGGCCGGAGCGCCAAAGAGCGAAGCCAGAATCGTGGCAAGGCCGTCGCCGAGCAGCGTGCGATGCAGACCGGGATCGGCAATGTAGTTGCGCTCGCAAGTCGAACCGATAGCAGAGATATCGCCGATATGCTCGATCATGGTCGCGAAGGCCAGCGGCATGATGGTGATGATGGCCGTCGTGGCAAGACCGCTATCGAACTGCGGCCCAAAGAGTGCAAACACGGTGTTGTCCCACACGATGGGCAGACCGACCCACGGAGCGGCGGCAACGCCCGAGAAATCAACCTCGCCGAGCGCAGCCGCAACGGCATAGCTCACCACAACGCCCAGCAAAATCGGCACGATCTTGACCATGCCACGGCCCCAGATGTTGCAGATCACGATCACAGCCACGGCGACAACGGCAACAAACCAGTTTGTCTGGCAGTTGGCAATAGCGGAGCTTGCCAGGATCAAGCCGATGGAAATGACGATGGGGCCAGTCACCACCGGCGGAAAGAAACGCATGACACGCTTGGCGCCAAACGCGCGGAAGAGCGCCGCCAGCACCGGATAGAGCAGACCGGCACAAGCTACGCCTAGGCAGGCGTAGGGCAAAAGCTCGGTCTCGCCGTTGGGCGCGATGGCGGCATAACCGGCAATAAAGGCAAACGATGAGCCCAAAAATGCCGGCACCTTACCGCGCGACAGGAAGTGGAACAGCAGCGTGCCCAAGCCGGCAAACAAAAGCGTTGCCGATACTGAGAGGCCGGTGAGCACGGGCACCAGCAAGGTGGCGCCAAACATGGCAAACAGGTGCTGCAGACCGAGCAGGAACATGCGCGGGCGGCCAAGCGACGATGCATCGTAGATGGCATCGGTGACGGCGGGCGTCGAGGATTGGGACATGGATGTCCTTTCGAATGGAAGGGCGATCGGGCATATCGGATAACCTGCCCGAACGATACGATCTGAACCATTGTACGCGATACGCCATGTCTCGCACGCGCCGTCACCTGCGAACGTTACCGCTATTTCCAAACGCGCTTGGCAACGCGCTTGACCAGCGCGATCTTCGCCCATTGCTCGTCCTCGGTCAGCTTGTTGCCAATCTCGCAGCTGGCAAAGCCGCACTGGGGCGACAGGTACAGATTCTCGAGCGGCACGTACTTAGCGGCTTCGCGGATGCGCTCGACGATAACATCCTCGTTCTCGAGCTCTGCCGCCTTGGTGGTTACCAAGCCCAGCACGACCTTCTTGCCGGGAGCGACGTACTTGAGCGGCTCAAAGCCGCCGGCGCGCGGCGTGTCGAACTCCAGATAGAACGCATCGACATTCTCATGTGCGAACAGATACGGAGCGATAGGGTCGTAGCCGCCTTCAAAAGCGTAGGTGGAGTGGTAGTTGCCGCGGCACACGTGCGTGTTGATGACCAAATCGTCGGGCTTGCCCTCGATGGCGGCGTTGTTGAGCGCCACGCCCAGCTCGCTTACCTTTTGCAGGTCGACCGGGCTCATGCCGGTTTTGGCGACAAAATCGGTATCGCAGTAGATGCCCCAGGTGCAGTCATCAAACTGGATGTTGCGGCAGCCTGCTGCGTACAGGTCGGCGATCACCGTGCGATAAGCGGCTGCAATGGCGTCGGCAAGTTCCTCATCGGTCTTATAGACAGCGCGCAGGCTCTCCTGCTGGCCATCGCAGCGATCGAGCGTGACCTCAGAGAACGTCTGGATCGGCGCCGGAATGGTCTGGCGTGCGACCTGGCCCTCCTCCTCAAGCGCCTTGACGAACTTAAAATGCTCGACGAACGGGTGGTTCTCGCCGCTAATGGGACCGGTAACCACGGCGGTGTCGGCTGTCGTCTCCTCGTCATGGAACATATAACCCGTGCGTGAGGTGCGGCGCTCAATGCCGTTAAGGCCCCACATAAAATCGAGGTGCCAGTAGCTGCGGCGGAACTCGCCATCGGTGATCACCTGCAGGCCGGCGGCCTTCTGCTTGGCCACCAAATCGCGAATGGCATCGTCCTCGACGGCCTTAAGGCCGGAAGCGTCGAGTTTACCCGCGACATAGGCGGCACGGGCGTCCTTTACAGCCTGCGGACGAAGAAAGCTGCCGACGATATCGGCGCGAAACGGCGCGTTCGGTTGAATCGAAGTGCTCATAGATATCTCCCTTTGCATTGGTTGCTTTACTGGGACAGAGTATGAGCGCTCATATGACCATCGTAAAATATACGTTTATAACAGTTTGATATAGATGTTTCCCATATCAGTCTGGACTGTCATAAAGAGACTTGAACCGTGCGGAGCACAGCAGCCTAGATATGCTGACGAATCGCGTCGATATAGGCCCGACCGTAGCGTGTAAGCGTCGTGTTCTTGCGCGTGATGATGCCAATCTCCATGTACTCGTCCACGTCGAGCGGAATCGAGATAATGCCGGGGCCGTTGAGCTCGTGGCTGATCACGCCCGAGCATACCGTGTAGCCGTTGAGGCCCATGGCCAAATTGAACAACGTCGCACGGTCGCGCACGCGGATATTTTTGCGACGCTCGAACGTCGAGGTCAGCTCCTCGGAATAGTAAAACGAGTTGTAGCTGCCCTGCTCGTAGGACAGGAACGGGTAGTCTTCCAGATCCTCGAGCGTCACGCTGGAGCGGTCCGCCAGCGGATGGTCGGCGCAGACGAAGACATGCGGCGTGGCGCAGAAGAGTCCTTCGAACACGAGCTCGTTGGCCACCAGCATGCGCTCGATGACCTCGCGGTTATGCTCGGATAAGTACAGGATGCCCAGTTCGCTTTTCATATGCGCGACATCCTCGATAATCTCGTGAGTCTGCTCCTCGCGCAGGGTGAAGTCGTAACGCGCGGCATCGAACTCGCGGATCACGTCGACAAACGCGTTGACGGCAAAGGAATAATGCTGGCAGCTCACACTAAAGTGCGGCACCTGCTCGGATGCGCCCTTGTACTTGCCCTCGAGCAGGTCGGCCTGGTCGAGTACCTGGCGCGCATAGCCCAAGAAGGTCTCGCCTTCCTCGGACACAATGACGCCCTTGTTGGTGCGCTCAAAGATGTGCACACCCATCTCGTTTTCGAGATCGCGAATCGACGCGGTAATCGAAGGCTGCGACACAAAGAGACGGCGCGAGGCCTCGGTAATGCTGCCGCATTCGGCAACTTTGACGACATATCTGAGCTGCTGGAGCTTCATGGCTGTCTCCCTAGACGTTTGTGACGTCGAAACCCGCCGTGTCCATTTGGCTCATAAACGACGGCATCTCCCCCGTCGCGGCGCAGGCGGCAATCTGATGCAGAGCCCCGGCAACCGCATCATCTGCCGCAGCGCCGATATGCCAGCGTGCGGCAGCCGTGACGGCCTCGTTGGCATTGGCGACTGCAACGGAGTTGGGAACGGCATCGATCATGGGCAAATCGTTATCGGAATCGCCGAATACGGCCACCTCGTCGGGCATCAGGCCCAAAGCACGCGCCAGCTCCAGCGCAGCGCAGCCCTTGTCCCAGCCGGTCGGAAGAACGTCGAACAGGCGCACGCGGTTGTTGGGAAACACGAGCGAGAGCTCCGGCACCTCAGCGGCAACACGCTCGCGCAGCTCGGCGAGCTCCTCGCGCGAACGGGCACTCCAGATATTCGCCTTGTATACCGGGGCATCGTCAACGACAGGACGACAGGGAGCCTCTTCGCCCTTGAGCCACGCGTTGCCGCCTGACTTCATGGCGCGACGCACACGCTCGGGATCGCTTGTCACGCAATAGGCATCGTTATTCCAAAAGTCATCACCCAGACGGTAGACCTTCAAATACGTATCGTCGGTCTCCTGTTCAAAATAATCGGCTAAGCGCATAAGGACATCGTTATCGATTGCGCGCGAAGCGACTACTTCGCCATCGACAAACATCACCTGGCCGTTGCAAAACGCACCGGTCGAGAAGCACTCGGAGCGATTGCGGAACATCCAGCCCATCGCGGACGGCTGACGACCCGAAACCGGCCCAAAGTGCAAACCCGCCGCCTGCATGGCATGAATACCCTCAATGGCGTAGTCGCTGGCGCCGTCATGCCCGGCTGGAATCAGCGTATCGTCCATATCGGTCAGCACAAGTTTGATCATAAGGTCCCCTCGGTCATTCTTAATCCCATCTATTGTACCGACCTGCCAAAAAGGGACAGGTTTATTTCGGCAGGTTTCATCTGGGAAAACGCAAAGTCCCAGTTGTTACCTGCCAAAATAAACCTGTCCCTTTTTGGCAGGTGCGCTAGTATAGGGAACAACAGATTCGATGCGGGAGTGCCGGCGGTGCAAACCACAAGGCTGAGAGGGCAATGGGCCCAATCCTTTGAACCTGTCAGTTAATGCTGGCGTAGGGAGCATGCCGCCTTTACAGGGGCGCTGTCTATGCACAGCGCCCCTTTTCTATGCCAAGGAGGCATGTGCAGTGATTGATTCGGAACAGCTTAAGCAAAATGTGGTCAAAGCCGTGGAGGAGATTCGTGCCACCAATCCGATGGCCGGCTCCATCACCAACACGGTGACGATCGACTTTGTCGCCAACGCGCAGCTCGCCGTGGGCGGATCGGCCGCCATGGTCTATCTGCCCGACGAGGGCGAGGCACTCGTTGCCGGCGGCGGCGCCATCTACCTCAATATGGGCACGCTCTTCCCCATCTACGAACAGACGATTCCCCGCGCGGCCAAGGCGGCGCACGACGCCGGCAAGCCCTGGGTGCTCGATCCGGTGGGCCTGGGTATCGGTAGCCTGCGCACCCAGCTGGTAAACGAGCTCAAGCAGTACAAGCCCGCCATCGTGCGCGGCAACGCCTCCGAGATTATCGCGCTCGCCGGCCTGTGGGGTCTTGAGGGCGAGGCGGCTGATCTGAGCCGCGTGCGCGGTGTCGATACCACCGATACGGTCGACGCCGCCCGCGATGCCGCCGTGGCGCTCGCCCGCTACACCGGCGGCGCCGTTGTGGTCTCGGGCGAAGTCGACCTGATTACCGACGGCACGACCGTGGCCAAGTCCCACGGCGGCAGCCCGCTCATGTCCAAGATCACCGGTTGCGGCTGCTCGCAGGGCGGCGTGCTAGCCGTGTACGCCTGTGCCGCCGACCCGTTTACGGCCGCCGTCTGCGGCACCGCTGTCTACAACGTGGCCGGCACGCGTGCCGCCACTGTCGCCGACGCCCCGGCAAGCTTTAAGGTCGCCTTTATCGACGAACTCTACCGCGCAACCGCCCAGGATATTGCCGATAACAAACTCGAGCTCGAGGAGGCATAGGCCATGTCCGAACCCGCAACCAATACCGGCATGAACACACTCGTCGCCGTAGCCATCGCCCCGTGCGGCACCGGCGACGAGCTGTCCGCCGAGGTCGCCGAGGTCGTGCGCGTCATTCGCGAGAGCGGCCTTCCCAACCGCACCACCTCGATGTTCACCGAGATCGAGGGCGACTGGGACGAGGTCATGCAGGTCGTGCGCGACGCGACATTTGTGTTGGCGAGCAAGGGCATCCGCACCGAAGTCGTGCTCAAAGCCGATATTCGGCCCGGATTTACCGACACCATGACCGGCAAGCTCGAGCGCATGGAAGCACAGATCAAAAAGCAGGAGGAAGCACGATGAGCATCCGCGACAACCTTGATATCTCGGCCTATCTGGTACTCGGCCCCGAAAACACGCTCGGGCGTCCCGTGGGCGATGTGGTGGCCCAGGCACTCGACGCCGGCTTTACCTGCATCCAGGTGCGCTCCAAGGTGGCAAGTGCCCGCGAGATCATCGCGCTGACGGGCGATGCCGCGCAGGCTATCGCTCGCGCCGGCAAGACCGGCAAGGTCGCCCTGCTTATCGACGACCGTCTGGACTGCGTACTCGCCGCACGCGAACAGGGTATCGCTGTCGACGGCGTGCACGTGGGTCAGAGCGATATTCCCGTCGAAGTCTGCCGCAAACTTCTGGGGCCAGATGCCATCGTGGGCCTTTCGGCCCGTTGCGAGGAAATGCTCGAGTACGTCAAGACCGCCGACATGAGCCTAGTCGACTACCTAGGCATCGGCCCGCTCCATGAGACCGAGACCAAGCGCGACTGTGGACGCGCGGCAGACGGCTCCATCATCACCAAGAGTTTTGAGGACCTGGCTGCGCTCCATGTAGCCAGCCCTGTGCCCATCGTGGTGGGCGGCGGCGTCAAAAAGGCCGACCTGCCGCAGCTCAAGGCCACCGGCGTCGACGGCTTCTTTGTGGTAAGCGCCGTCTGCAGCGCCGACGACCCCTACGCCGCGGCAAAGGAGCTCGTCGACACCTGGCAGCAGGCGTAAACGCATGCCGGGCAGCTGCTCCGCAGCCTCATATCTTCAGCAACGGAAAGCGCATCCCAGTTTGGACCTCCATTCCGGGATGCGCTTTCCATATGCGGCCCTTATCCCGCCAGATACGCTTCCAGCGCGGGCAAGGTTGCCCCCGCATCGCGACGGCCGACTTGGTAGATGCGCTCGAGCTCATCCGGTTCGCGGCACAGCGACGGCACCTTCACCGATTCGCTTGGCCGCACCACAAAGATTTCGCCGGCAGCCTCGCGACGTGCCAGGTCATCGAGCGTGGCATTGTAGACCTCATGCCGATGCTCAAGCGCTGCGACAAACTCCGGGTAGTGACGGAACACGCGCCGCAGCATGGGCATCACGCTGTTGGGCTGCTTCACAAAGCCCGCCGGCTGCGTCAGCACCACGATGTTACGGTCATACCCCTGCGCAAACAGCCATGCGCTGGGAATAGAGTCAGCCACGCCACCATCCAGATACTTATGCCCGTCAATAGCAACGGGACGCGTCGCCACAGGAATAGCAGACGACGCTCGGATCCACTCGATATCGCGCTCATCGCCATACGGCAGGTCGTGATAGACGGCCTTGCCCGTCTCGATATCGGTACACACGCACGTAAATCGCATGGGGCAGGCGCGGTACGCCTCCAAGTCGATGGGATCGCGCTCGATAGGCACCTCGTGATAGGCAAAATCGGCATTGAACATATCGCCGGTCCGCAGCCAGCTTGCTACGCCCGCATAGCGCTTGTCGGCACAATAGGCCTTGTTATAGCGAATGGCGCGGCCGATCTGGCGCGATTTAAAGTTGTAGCCAAACGCCGCGCCCGCCGAGACACCCACCATATGGTCGCAAGTTAAGCCGTGCTCCATCCATACGTCGAGCACGCCCGCCGTATACATACCGCGGTAGCCGCCTCCCTCGAGCGCGAGCCCCACCGTGTGTGATGTCTCCGGCTGTGTCATGCAACCATCTCCGTTCCCATGCTTTTGAACTCAACAAGTATATCTGTCAACGTATGCCGTCAAAAACGTGTTTATAAGCATTTATCAAACGTTTCCCAATGCATTCCCCATGCCGTACCGCAATGCCCCTAGATGGCCTTAGGCATGAACGCCCTTAAGAACGTTACGGGATAAACATCGCCCGCACCATGCCGACGTCATCGCACGCAACGTGAGATAATTCTCAGCAGAAGTCACCAAAAGCAGAGGGAGTTTATGATGAAGGTTCTTTTGGTCAATGGCAGCCCCAAGGCAAACGGCAACACCGCCCGCGCACTCGCCGAGATCGCCGAGCAACTCAATGCGGAAGGCATTGATACCGAGGTGTTTCAGCTGGGCGCCAAGCCCATTCGCGACTGCATCGGCTGCGGTCAGTGCGGCAAGCTTGGCGGTCGCTGCACCTTTGACGATGACGTGGTGAACGAGCTCATCGCTGCCGCCGAGCAGGCAGACGGCTTTGTCTTTGGCTCGCCCGTCTACTATGCGCATCCCAGCGGACGCATCCTCTCGGCTCTCGACCGCGCATTCTATGCCGGCGGGCATGCCTTTGAGCACAAACCCGGCGCCGCGGTCGCCGTCGCCCGTCGCGGCGGCACGTCGACCACCTTCGATGTGCTCAACAAGTACTTCACCATTAAGCAGATGCCCGTAGTTGCTTCCACCTACTGGAACAACGTGTTTGGCCGCGTGCCCGGCGACGCCGATGGGGATGCCGAGGGCCTTGCCACCATGCGAAACATCGGTAAGAACATGGCTTGGCTTCTACGTTGCATCGAGGCCGGACAGGCCGCCGGTATCAACGCACCCGAGGCAGATCGAGCAACGACCAACTTCATCAGGTAGAACGGCGGAACATACTATGAACGTGCAAATCTTCGGCACCAAGAAGTCCTTCGATACCAAGAAGGCACAGCGTTATTTTAAAGAGCGCCGCATTAAGGTGCAGTTTATCGACCTTAAGGAAAAGGAGATGAGCAAGGGCGAGCTCACGAGCGTGATGCAGGCGGTCGGCGGTATCGACAAGCTGCTCAACCCCAAAGCCAAGGACGAGGAGACGCTCGCGCTCATTCAGCATCTCACCCCCAGTCAGCGCTTCGACAAGCTGCTCGAGAACCAGCAGGTTCTAGCCGAGCCCATCGTGCGCAACGGCAAAAAGGCCACCGTCGGTTATTGCCCCGATGTATGGGGAGCCTGGGAGTAGCTTGTGTTATTTGCCGGCGCGTGGGTATAAGAGCAGGCGTTTGGCATAAGATTCAACTGTAAGCCATGTCTAACAAAGGAGGGCACATGCCCAACAAACCCGTGAAGATCATCATGCTTACCGGATACCTCGGTGCCGGCAAGACCACGCTGCTCAACCACATCCTCGCTAACGACGGCGGCATCCGCGCCGCCGTGATCGTCAACGATATCGGCGAGATCAACGTCGACGCCAGCCTTATCGCCGACGGCGGCCTTTCCGAGACCGATGACCTCATCCCGCTCACCAACGGCTGCATCTGCTGCACGCTTTCGGACGACCTGGCCAACCAGCTGCAGGGCATCGCCGATTCGGGCAACTTCGATTACATCATCATCGAGGCCTCGGGCATTTGCGAGCCCATCCCCATCGCCTACACCATCTCGAGCTTCTGCGACGAGGCCAAGGTGGGAGGCGAGCCCAAGCTCGCGCTCGACAACATCGTGGCCGTGGTCGACTGCGCCCGCATGTACGACGAGTTCAACGGCGGTCGCGACCTGCTGGCAGAGGATATCGACGAGGACGACATCGAGAGTCTGCTCATCCAGCAGATCGAGTTCTGCTCCACGCTGATCCTCAACAAGACCGATACCGTGAGCCCTGAGCAGATCGCCGAGCTTAAGGCCATCGTGCGCAGCCTGCAGAAAGACGCCGTGATCGTCGAGGCCCAAAACGGCGAGGTCCCCATGGAGGAGCTGCTCGACACCGACCGCTTCGACTTTATGCGCGCCTACAACTCCGCCGCCTGGATCGAGGCCATGGAGCATCCCGAGGAGCACGACGACCCCGAGGTGCTCGAGTACGACATCGAGACCTTTGTGTACTCGCGCCGCAAGCCGTTTGACCTGCAAAAGTTCACCGATTTTGTTGAGCAGGAGTGGCCCGACGAGGTCATTCGCGTCAAGGGCCCGCTGTGGCAGACCGGCGATCCGGACATGTGCTACATGTTCGAGCAGGCCGGCCACCAGATGCGCCTGATGGAGAACGGCCTGTTTGTCGACTCGGCGCCCGAGGGCGAGAAGCAGAAGATCATCGACGAGAACCCCGAGATCATGCAGATTTGGGACGACGAGACGGGCGACCGCATGACGAGCCTGTGCATCATCGGCCGTCACATGGACAAGGATGCGCTCATCGCCTCCCTCGATGCCTGCCTGACCGACTGGCACCGCGCCTAGGTTTATCCAAGCGGACATTTTTCCGCTACGTAACCGCCAAACCACCACGAAGGTGCCTGTCCCCTTCGTGGTGGTTTTTCGTTCTGAGCCAAGGAGATTCATGTTCAACATTGTGCTGTATGCGCCCGAGATTCCGGCCAATACGGGCAATATCGGCCGCACCTGCGTGGTTACCGGCGCCCGCCTGCATCTGGTGGAGCCGCTGGGCTTCTCGCTCGACGACAAAACGGCACGTCGCGCCGGCCTGGGCTACTGGCAAAACTTGGACGTGACCACCTATGCCAGCTGGGAGGATTTCCTTGCGCGCAATGGCCTCTCCCCTGCCGACGAACGCCTGCATCTGCTGACCAAAAAGGCACGCCGCACCTATGCGCAGAGCACCTACCGCGACGGCGACTACTTGGTCTTTGGCAGCGAGAGCTCGGGCATTCCCGAGCCGCTGCTCGCCGCGGCGCCCGAGCGCTGCGAGCGCATCCCTATGCTGCGCGATTGCGACTCGCTCGATAACGCCGAGGCCTGGGAAGCCCACGAGGAATCGCTCGGGCATACCGAGGACGGCCACGAAGCCATCCTTCGGCAGGACATCTGCGGCAACTTCGTCAATCCGGACGACTACCGCATCAGCGCACTCAACCTCTCCAACAGCGCCGCCATCGTCCTCTACGAAGCCCTGCGCCAAACAGGCTTTCCGGGAATGTGACAAAGGAACTGTCCCTTTGTCACATTCAAGCGCCGCGCCGATGGCGCACACGCCTAATTGATGCTCTAGATAAAGAGCCTCACTTTTAATCAGAATTAACTAAAGTAAAATGAAGTTAAACGGCGGTGTGAAAGGAGAGCCTTGTGGAATATCTCGAGAACCCGTTTACCCCCAGTTTTGGTGAGGTTCCCGCCCATCTCGCTGGCAGACAACAGATTATTCGGGATTTGGACCGTGCCTTCTTGAGCCAGCGCAGGCGCCCAGAATTGACCTCGATCTTCTCAGGCGCGCGTGGAACCGGTAAAACCGCTCTCATGTCGTCGCTCGCGACAAGGGCGGAATCCCACGGCTGGATAGCCGTAAAGACGACCGCGCTCCCGGGAATGCTTGAGGAACTCGAGTTCGGGGCGAAACGCGCCGCAGCCCATCTCATCGACCCGTCCAACCACTTCGAAGTCACCGGCCTCGGAATTGCACCGCTCGGCAGCATCGAGGTCAATCGTGTCCACGATGCCTCAACCTGGCGTTATCGCATGAGCGACATCATCGACCAGCTCAACGAGGCGGGCACCGGTCTGCTCGTCACGGTTGACGAGGTGGACCCGACACTCGACGAGATGATTCAGCTCGCAGCGACGTATCAGCACTTTGTGACCGATGGGAAACGCGTCGCCCTGCTCATGGCGGGACTTCCCAACAACGTCTCGACGTTGCTGAACCACAAGACGGTCTCGTTCCTTCGCCGCGCCCAACAATATCATCTGGGTCGCATTGCCGACTATGACGTACGCGAGGCCTTGATTCGCACAATCCAGGAAAACGATCGCCTAGCAGATGCCGAGGGAATCGATAGAGCCGTTCGCTCGATCTCTGGTTTTCCCTTCCTATTGCAACTCGTAGGCTACCGTGCCTGGGATCTCACAAGCGATTCGAAGGAAATCTCGTCACGCGACTTTGACCTGGGAATCAAAATCGCGCGCGACGAGATGGACGACCGAATCCTCGCGGCAACCTATCGGGAACTCACTGCAGAGGACAAGCGATTCCTCATCGCCATGCTCGATGACGAGGAAGAGTCCACCACCGCCGACCTTGTCGGGCGCCTTAAGCGTTCGCCGCAGCAGGTCTCCCGCTACCGACGCCGCATGATAGATGCCGGCATCATTGGAGAACGAGGACGAGGGCTCGTCGCATTTGAATTGCCATTCTTCCGCGACTATCTCGCGGCTCAATGCGTGAAATAGGCATCAATGAGGCAAAGAGGCTGTCCCTTTGCCTCATTGTCTATAGATAGCGGCCGGTGATGCTTGCGGCGCAGGCCGCGATGTCGCCCGGCGTGCCGGCGCAGACGATTTGCCCGCCCGCATCGCCGCCGCCCGGACCCATGTCGATCACATAATCGGCGTTACGGATAAGGTCGAGGTCGTGCTCGATCACGACGACTGTGGCGCCCTTGGCAACGAGGCCGTCGAACACACTCAGCAACACCTGAACATCGAGCGGATGCAGGCCGATCGTGGGTTCGTCGAACACGAATACAGCATCATCCTGCACGCGGCCCA
This sequence comes from Collinsella sp. BG-O-102, assembly GCF_023656745.1. Taxonomy (GTDB): domain Bacteria; phylum Actinomycetota; class Coriobacteriia; order Coriobacteriales; family Coriobacteriaceae; genus Collinsella. The sequence goes on along the minus strand of NZ_JAMOKO010000003.1, from coordinate 63,365 downwards.
TCTCGCTCGCAAGCTTTAGACGCTGTGCCTCACCGCCCGAAAGCGCCGGTGTGGGCTCGCCAAGCGTGAGATAACCCAGGCCCAGGTCGTGCAAGGTCTGCAAGCGCGCCTGAACTTTCTTGAGCCCCACCGTAGCGTCGATAGCCTCGTCCACACTCATGTCCATGAGCTGCGGCAACGTCAGCAAGCTCCCGTCCTTACCCTCGCGATGGATATGCGAGGCGGCCTCGGCGTAGCGCGAACCACGGCATGCTGGGCAGATGATCTCGACGTCGGGCAAAAACTGCACGTCGAGCGATATCGAGCCCGTGCCGTCACACGTAGGGCAGCGCAAGGCGCCGGTGTTGTAGCTAAAGGCGCCCGCCTTGTAGCCGGCTGCCTTGGCCTCGGGCGTACGGGCAAAGGCGCGGCGCAGCTCATCATGGATGTCGGCATAAGTCGCTACCGTCGAGCGCACGTTGGCGCCGATGGGCGTAGCGTCAATCAGGTTTGCGCGGGCAATACCCTCGGCATCGACCCAACGCACGTGCCCCGGCAGGCGCTCGCCAGCTGCCTGCGCCTTGAGTGCCGGGATGAGCGTCTCGAGCACCAACGTCGTCTTGCCCGAACCCGAAACACCCGTAACCGCAACCAAGCGACCGCGCGGGATATCGACTTCGAGCGGCTTGACGGTATGGATGGCATCGGTCGCCATGCGGATATGGCCCTGGTCGAACATTTCCTCATCAGTCACCTGCGGACGCAAGCGCTTGGACTCTGAGCGCAAAAACGGCGCGATGCGACTGCCCTGCGATTGCTCGACCTCGTCTACCGTACCAGCGGCGATCACATTGCCGCCGCCTGCTCCGGCAACGGGACCCATCTCGACCAGATAGTCGGCATCCGCCAGTACGCGCGTATCGTGGTCGACAACAACCACGGTGTTACCGTCATCCACCAGATCTCGCATCACGCCTACCAGGCCGTCGACATTGGCAGGATGCAAGCCGATCGAAGGCTCGTCCAGCACATAAAGCACGCCTGTCGATCGGTTACGCACCACGCGAGCAAGCTGCACGCGTTGGCGCTCACCCGTGGAAAGCGTGGCGCCGGCGCGGTCGAGTGAAAGGTAATCGAGACCCAAGTCGACCAGACGACGGGCCGCGCTCAAAAACGAATCGCAGATATCCGTCGCCATGGGCCGCATCTCGGGCGGCAAGAATGCGGGCACCCCGCGCACCCACTCAATCGCCTCGCCCAGCGTCATAGCCGCTGCCTGCGCCAGATTGATACCGCGCACCTGGGGCTGGCGCGCAGCCTCGGAGAGACGCGTGCCGCCGCAATCGCGGCATGGGCCCTCGCGCAAAAAGCGCGCAACGCGTTTTAAGCCCTTATCGTCCTTGACCTTGGCGAGCGCATTCTCGACGGTATAGACGGCGTTGTAATAGGTAAAGTCGAGTGGCGTAGCGCCCTCGCCGTTTTTGGGCACGTAGAGGATGTGCTTCTTAACCGCCGGACCATGAAACACGATGTCGCGCTCTTGAGGCGTGAGCTGGTTAAACGGCACGTCGGTGCGCACGCCCATCTCGCCGGCCACCTGCTTCATCAGATCCCACATGAGCGTGCCCCAAGGAAGCACCGCGCCCTCGTTGATAGTCTTTGACTCGTCGGGTACCAAGCTCGCCTCGTCCACCTCGCGCATGACACCGGTGCCGCCGCAGGTGGGACACGCACCGCCACTGTTAAAGGCAAGGTCCTCGGCACTCGGCGCGTAGAACTCGCGGCCGCATGTCGGACACGTGAGCGACAGGCCTGCGGCAACGTTAAGGCTCGGCTCCACACGCGCCCCGCAGCGCGGGCACACATGATGGGCGCAACGGCTAAAGAGCAGACGCAGACTATTGTTGAGCTCGGTCATGGTACCAAAGGTCGAGCGCACGCCCGGCACGCTGGGGCGCTGATGCAATGCGAGCGCCGCCGGCACGTGCAGCACCTCGTCCACTTGGGCGTGCTCGGCCTGCGTCAGGCGACGGCGGGTATAGGTGCTGAGCGCCTCCAAGTAGCGGCGCGAGCCCTCGGCATAAAGAACCCCCAGCGCCAGCGAGCTCTTGCCCGAACCCGACACGCCGGCAATGCCCACGAGCTTTCCCAGCGGAATGTCGATATCGATGTCCTTGAGGTTATGGACGCGCGCGCCACGCACCTCGATAGCCTGCGGGCTCATCTTCTGTTCCGTCACCTTTATCACCCTACTCATGCCATAAAACTCGATCGCGAACGTACGCGCCCAGCATGGGCACGGTAAACCGGACGAGGCCGTATCCGGCAGCCTCGATGACGCGCTCGCGAATCAGGCTTGCGCGATATTTACTCGCCCAGCTCTGGGTACGATCACAACGCTCAATGATATCCGCCATGCGCGTCGGTTTGTTCTCGTCAACCGCCATAGCCTCGATAAAAAGGCGCTGTGGACTGCGCAGCCCGTAATACAGGGGCGCGTCAACCGCTTCGTAGAACTCGGAGACGGCATCCGCATGGCCATCCTCGACATCGCGCCTTTCGATGACCTGCGAGCCACGCCGGACAGCAGACCGCCACATGTAATATCCCACCAGCTGAACCATGTAGGGATGCCCCATGCTCTTGCGCGCCGCAAGGTCCGCCGTCTCCGCGTCAACGTAAAGACCAGCGTCTTTGACCGTCTGGATATACGAATCGCGCACCTTGGGCAAAGATATCGCCCCCAACGTACGCTGCTGGGCACGCCGCAAAAACGTCACGCTCGGCTCTTCGAGCAAGTCATCAACCATACTGGGCAAGCCGGCGAACGCCAGCGCAAGACCGCGCTGGTCGCTATCGGGCAAGCCCGTGGCATCTTGATCTCCGAGCACCTGCTGATAGAGAACGGCAAGAGCCGCCAGTTCCTCGATAGACGCAGATTGCGCCTCGTCAATCGCAAACAGTATGCCCTTGCCTGGACCGAGCTTCTTGAGGCGCTCGTTGACCAGCCCTCGCAACGTTTCGCCCTTTGCTCGCGCCGCCTCGGCCGACATCCGGCCAAACGACGAACCGAATTCCATTGACGTCACAACGGGCCTATTCGAGCGAAGCGCGTCGGCCAAGCGGTCGCATAAGCCAAGCGAAGCGGAATCGGAGACAACCGCCCATCCGCGCTCGCTGGCCAGACGTTGCAGCTCCCGCAGGAGAACTGTCTTGCCGCAGCCGCGGTTTCCCGTAATGAGCATGAGCCTGCCCGGCGCTCCGGCGCCGTTATCGAGCCCTTCCTCGAAATCTTCGATGACCGACTCGCGACCAATGAGCATCGGAGGCCGCTTGCCTGCCGTTGGCTTAAAGGGATTTGGATTCATGTCGGCCTCCTCGGATTGGCAAACGCTGCCTATAGTTATACCAACTTATACCGAGTTATACCAACAGCAGGTGACAAAGAGGCCGCCCTTCTATCACCTATGGCAGAAGAACTCTGCGTCTGCTGCTCGCCAGGGGCGGAAGGTGGAGGGATCGACCTTTACGTGGGCTGCCTCGGGGACGTCGTACCATTTGACCGTGTAACCGGCGCCGTGGGAGCAAAAGACCGAATCGGGCGTGTTGGGCAGATCGGCCTCGGGCTCATAGGCGGCCGTCTCGATGACGCGCTCGGCATCATGGCAAGCCGCATAGCCGGCGAACTCTAGGTACAGATGCCCACGACCACTCGTATAGGCGGCCACCTCCAGCGCGTAATCCTGCACCTCAGATGCCGGCACGCGACCCACAAGCTTCGCCCGGTCTCCCGCCATCGTCGGCGGCTCGTACTCGGCACCCATGCGCGTGGCATCCGAGAGTGCCCGGCCCACGCACTCCCCCGGCACCTCGAGCTCAAAGCGATACCACGGCTCCAACAGCACCGCCGCGCCGGCGTCACGCGCCTGCATCAAACCCTGGCGAATCGCGCGGTACGTGGCCTGGCGAAAGTCGCCGCCCTCGGTGTGTTTGGCATGCGCACGGCCGCCCGTGAGTGTAATGCGCACATCGGCGATGGGCGAGCCGGTCAGCACGCCCAGGTGATCGCGCTCCATGGCGTTGGTGAGCGCCAGACGTTGCCAGTTAAGATCGAGCTCGTCGGTCGAGGTCACGGTGCCAAACTGCACGCCCGAACCCGCTGGCAACGGCTCCAGGCGCAGATGTACCTCGGCATAGTGGCGCAGCGGCTCAAAGTGGCCCACGCCCTCGACCGGCTGCGAAATAGTCTCCTTATAGAGAATGCCGCCGGGCTCAAACTCGACCGCAAGGCCAAAACGATCGGCAAGAACGCGCTGCACGACCTCGAGCTGCACCGCTCCCATGAGCTGCAGATGTATTTGTTCAAGATGCGTATTCCAGCTTACGCCGAGCATGGGATCCTCGTCGGCAAGCTCGGCCAGCGCTTGGAACACCGTATGGACATCGTGCTCGTTCGGCAGCACCGTATAGGTGAGAACCGGCGCAATGACAGGTGCATCGCCCGCGGGCTCCGCGCCCAGGGCGTCCCCCGGGCGAACGTGCGCAAGGCCCGTCACGGCACAAATACCGCCAGCAGCAACTTCTTGGGCAAGCTCATACTTCTCGCCGTTATAGATGCGTACCTGATCGACCTTCTGCTCCCATGCCTCGGCACCGGAACGTCCGCCAATCATCTGCTTGGCATGCAGCGTGCCGCCGGTCACTTTAACCCATGCCAAGCGCTCACCGCGATCCCCGCGGCTGACACGATAGACGCGCGCGGCAAACTCCGGGTGCCATGCCTGTTCGCGCATCAGCGCGCATATGCCATCCAGCAGTTCGTCCACGCCTTGGTCCTTGAGCGCCGATCCGGCAAAGCAAGGAAAGAGCTTGCGCTCGGCAACCATGCGCGACAGCGTCGCGGCGGAAAGCTCATCCGCCTCAAGAAACTCCTCGAGCGCCGCCTCGTCCAACGCAGCAGCGTCCTCCTGAACGGAGCCGCCCGCCAGCAGTTCGTTGGCATCCAGGCAGCCTTCGGAAAGACGCTGCCCAAGCTGTGCCAGCAAAACATCGCGGCCGGGATTCTCCAAATCGATTTTGTTGATGAAGATGAATGTCGGGATGTCATAACGTGCAAGCAGGCGCCACAGGGTTTCGGTGTGTCCCTGCACGCCGTCGTTGGCACCCACAACCAAAATCGCATAGTCAAGCGCGCGCAGCGTGCGCTCCGCCTCGGCCGAAAAATCGACGTGGCCGGGCGCATCCACGAGCATGACGTGGGTATCACCGTGGTCGAGCACGGCCTGCGACGAAAAAATCGTGATGCCACGCTCGCGCTCGATCGCGTTCGTGTCCAGATGCGAATCGCCATCGTCCACGCGGCCGCGCTTGCGAATGCGACCCGCGTTGAACAGCATGACCTCGGCCAACGTGGTCTTGCCGGCATCGACGTGCGCCAAGATTCCAACGACCGCTTGCTTCGACATGGCTCTCCTCTTATTGCAAGCCCATCGCACGCGGCAACGGGCGTTCACGCTCCACACTGGATGATACAATTTACGGGCCGGCGGGCGAAGCGGGCCCTATCCCCCGACCGAGCTCATCGCCCTGCGTTGCCGCGCGGCGATTTTCGTAGGTTCGCGCCTTGCGAAAGCCGGCTTTCAAAACAGCTCAGTAATCGAAAATAGCCCCGTCTGGGGCCATTTTCGTTCGAGTGAATTGTTGACACGCGTTCCCACTCTTATGCCTCGCGCAGCCAATCAAACGCGACGCGCGGCGTACCGTCCGACACATATACGATACCGGCGCGCTTAAACCCGGCCTTGGCAATGGCTCCCTGCATGGGCAGGTTGTCCTGATGCGTGTCGATACGCAGGTGATCGGCACGCTCTTTGGCAAAGGCAAACATCGCAGCCGCGATACCGTGTACGGCGCCATCGGACGCCACACGGTGCAGCACGGCGTACGGAGTGTCACTGCGCCATTGACCATCCTCAATTACGTCATAGCACCCGTCCGGGCCCGGTAAAAAGGCAAACGTCGCTACCACGCGACCGTCGACTTCGCACACATAGCTGCCACCGGCGGCGATATCGGCAGCCAGCTGCTCGGCAGAAGGCGTGCCCTCGGGCCATTGCGTGGCGTTGCCATGCGCGCGCATAAAGGCGCGGGCAGCGTCGTAGATAGCCATGACGGCGGGAATGTCGGTATCGAGGGTTTTTCTGATCATCACGCGGCGGCCTCACGTTTATTGGTATCACTTTGATTGAGCAATGATACCAGCGTTTGAAGAGGGGCGCGAAGCAGATGGGAAGCAAAAAGCGAGCCGCCTGGTCAAAGGCCAAAAGCGAGTTTTTGGGCGCTGCCACCGGCGGCGATATGAGCGACCTGTTTGCGCGCGAGGACGAGCGTCGCGACGCCTTGGACGCCGAGCGCGATGAGGCTTGGCGCTACAAATCGTGTGAGCGCAAAAACCGTTACGACACGCGCGCCGAGGCCGAGGCAGTTATGGCTGACTGCGAAAACCGCGGACGCCGCGGGCTGGCCTGCTACAGATGCGAATACTGCGGTGGCTGGCACCTGACATCGCACCCTTGGAAATAGGCCCCGCATCGGCACGGCACTGACGGAGCGCCAACCATCGCACGCAAGCTACGGGCGCGGCGGCACCAAAACATCGTAGCGAACGGCCTTGCCCGCAAGCTGATAGCTCGGCTTAACGCCGGCAAGCAGTGGCCCCTTCACCGGCCGCTTGATAACGACCTTGCGCGGGTGCACCGCAAGCGCAGCTTCGACCAGCGTCTCCTCATCGGCACACGGCTGTTCCAGATGATGCAAAAGTTGGAACTTCTTTTTCACCGCCGCGCTCTTGGTGCGCTCGGGAAACATGGGGTCCAGATACACCACGTCGGGGGCGGCAAGCTCGCCCCGCCCGATCAGCTCAGCCGTATGGCGAAGGCCGGCAATGCTGTCCTCGCCCGCATGTAAGCGCATGCGCGACACGGCAGCCACAAGCGCCGGATCATCTGCCGCGCGATCCAGGGCATCCTTGAGGAGCGCCGCGATCACGCAATCCTGTTCATACAGATCGACGGTAAAGCCCGCGGCCGCCAACAGCAGCGAATCCTCGCCAAAGCCTGCCGTGGCATCAATCGCCCATGGACACTCGATGCCTTTTGCGCGCGCAGCCTTTACCAACAGCTCTTGCTGCAGACGGCCCTGCTTGAGCCGCGGAAGCATGCGGCCGAAATCGGCGCGCAGCTCCATCGTGCCGTCGGTAAGCGTGAGGCCCTCGGGCTTCCCGGTCAGCTCAAGCCCCGCGGCCCGAGCAGCAGAAAAGGGATCGAAGACGCCCATGGACACTCCTTAACAAGCAAAACGAATACGTGAGCGCCGTTTATGCCAGCACCCAACCGTCCGCTATTGTCCCACATGCGACATGGTCCACAGCATCCCAATGCAAAGCACCGCCATCAATCCCGTGCACACGGCAGCGATCACGGAATCACTCATGCGCCTTCCCAACGACCGCGGCTCACGCACTTGCCCTGCTCCGTACATCATGGCTTCTCCTTCGGTCCAGCTCTTACCATGGCCCCATCATCGCAGCGCCGCGCATACGCTGCCATCGATTTGACTTACGCCCAGCTTTCTTTTTTGAAAGGTTGGACCGTGCGGGCAAGAGACGCTTTCAAACGCATGCATCGCCGCGTTGAACTACAATGTGCTTCACCATATGTGCAGTACATTGGGTGCGCCAAGTTGGCGTACTCGTATCGAAAGGACCAGCCATGAGCTTCACTCGCAAGACTCTCAAAATCCTTGCTCTCATCTACTTTGTTTTGGGCATCGCCAGCCTCGTCACCGCCGGCGTCGGTATCGCCACGGGCGGTCTCGATTCCACGTACGGTTCGTACGCCACGCTCGCAGCGGTCGTGCTTATCGCCAAGGGTCTCGTCGACCTTGCCGCAGGCGTCGCCGGTATCAAGGGCGCCAACAAGCCTTCGCAGGTGGACGGCGCGTTTAAGCTCGGTATTGTTGCCGCGGTCGCCACGCTTGCCCAAGCGGTGCTCACGCTTCCCGCGTTTGGCGGCGACGCCATCAACTTTGGCGCCTTTGTCATCGTGGTGTACGACCTGTTCTTTGTTCAGCAGGCACACGCCGTTAAGGCCGAGAACAAGGACCGCCTGTAAGCGCCCGCTTCTCATAACCTCTGTTTCAGCCAAGCAACTAAAAAGGGCCGATCGCGCATCTCCGCGGTCGACCCTTTACGTTTTCCCAGATAAAACCTGCCAAAATAAATCTGTCCCTTTTTGGTAGGTTAGTGGCGGTACTCGGCGATGATGAAGTCGATGTCGGTTTGAAGGGTGTCCAAATTTGCCAGGCGTTCTTTGTCGGAAGGGCGCGTACGGTAGTAGTACGGCGTCATCTGGAACACTGCCTCGATGTCGGCCTGGGTCTGAAGCGTAATATTCGCAGACACCCGCTGCATTCCGACTAACTCGAGCTCGGTGGTCTTCGGCAGCTTCTCATCGTTAAGGTACGGCGTGTCGTAGAGCACCTCCTTAAGCCCAAAGAGATGACGGGCGCCCGGCACCACGGTGTAGAGCGAGCCCTCTGGCGCCAGCACGCGGGCAAATTCGCGCTCGTTAAAGGGAGCAAAGAGCTCGGTCACCATATCGAAGGCGCCATCGGCCACGGGGATATCCTTCATGTTGGCTACGAAATAGGCTGCATCGCCGCGCTTGGCGGCCAGGCGAACCATCTCTTTGCCCAAGTCGAAACCGTAAGCATCCACGCCCGGCACCGCGCCCATGGCGCTGGTGTAGTAGCCCTCGCCACAGCAAATATCGAGCAACGTCATGGGGCCGTTCGTAGACGCGGCGCGCCCAGACACCTGCTTGCGCACCAGCTCAACCATCGCATCGCGCAACGGCGCATAGTATCCACGGTTCAGAAAGTCACGACGGCTGCGTGCCTGCGACTTGGGATCGCCCATGGAGTCGCCGCTCTTGGACGAACGTAGTAGATATAGATAGCCCTCGCGAGCTCGGTCAAACCGGTGTCCGCCCGCACATGCAGCACCACGCTCGTCGTCCACCAACGGCTCATGGCAAACGGGACACAACAACATGGCAACTCCTTAGCGCGAACAACACAACGCCCACCATTGTCGCACGCCTTCCCCGCCTAGTCATTGGGGACGTTCTTGAATGACTAGTTAGAAGAGATAAGGAGTGTCCCCAGCTGCCGGCAGAAAAGGAACGTCCCTACGTGCCGACTGGTTGCATTAGGAGTATCATCATCTGCGCAAATAAGCACGAAAGAGCATATTAGAGATTGAGAGCATATGGCTGACACCGTATCTAAGCACATTGACATGACCACCGGCTCGCTGTGGCGCAATATCCCCCTGTTCGCCTTCCCCGTGGCCGCCACGAGCATCTTGGAGCAGCTGTCGAACCTCATCGCCACGGTCATCATCGGTAACTTCTCGGGCGACCAGGGAACCCTCGCCATGGCAGCGGTCGGCTCCAATGTTCCGCTTACCAGTCTTATGCTCAACCTGTTTATTGGCATGTCGCTTGGCTCCAACGTGGTCATCGCCAACGCCATCGGCCGCAACGATCAGAACATGGTCAAACGCGCCGTCCATACCTCGATTTTAATGGCGCTCGTGGGCTTTGTCGTCATCGCCCTGGGCGAGGTCTTTGCCGAGCCCATGCTCGCCGCGCTCAACGTTCCCGCCGAGACCATGCCGCTCGCTTCACTCTACCTACGTGTCTTTTTGCTCAGCATGCCCTCGATTTTGCTCTACAACTTTGAGGCCGCGATTTTCCGCTCCGTCGGCATCACCCGCATGCCGCTGCAGGCGCTTGCCGTGTCCACCGTCCTCAACATTGGCCTGGACCTCATCTTTGTCCCCGTACTCCACTGGGGCGTCGCGGGCGTCGCCATCGCCACCGCCATCGCCTACACCGTCAGCGCCGCTACGCTCTTTATTCGCCTGCTCAAGACCGACTCCGTCGTCCGCGTCACCCCGCGCGACCTGGCTATCGACCCCGTCGCCCTCAAGCGCATCGTTAAGATCGGCCTGCCCGCCGGCATCCAAAGCGCTGTCTTTGCCGTCGCCAACATCATCATCCAGTCCGCCATCAACAGCCTGGGCACCGAGGTCATGGCGGCATCGAGCGCCGCCATGAGCCTGGAGTACGTGTGCTACAACCTGCTCAACAGCTTTAGTCAGGCTTGCACCACCTTTGTGGGACAAAACCACGGTGCCCGCCAGATCGACCGTTGCACCAAGACGCTCAAGGTCTGCCTAGTCGAAGGCGGTATCGTCGCGCTCACCACGATTATCGTTATTGTTGGCCTGGGGCGCGAGATCTTGTCGCTGTTCAACAGCGATCCCAACATCGTCTCGATCGGCTATATCCGCGTATGTTCAATCTTCCCGGCGTACGCCTTTAGCATGTTCTACGAAAACATGTCGGGCTACCTGCGCGGCTTTGGTATCTCGCTCACGCCCGCCCTCATCACCATGATCTGCGTCTGCGGCATCCGCTTCTACTGGGTGTTCTGCGTGTTCCCGCACTTCCGCACCTTTGCGAACATCATGATGGTCTACCCCATCAGCCTGGGCACCACGGCGTTCTTTATGGTCGTAGCGGTATTGCTCTGCCACCCGGCACGCACCTATCGCGCCACCCAAGCCAAAGCGACAGCCCGCTAAACACCGCACTCAACGCCACGCCAGTCATTAATTGACAATATGTGAGCTCATGTAGTCGATAAAGCGCCTCGTGGCGATAGGCATGGTGTCCCAACTGCGCCAGGCTGCCACTACGTCGCGCGAGGGGGCGTGCACGATGGGCCGCACGCGAATATCGGCTCGCATGCCCTCAACGGTACGGCGATATAGCATGCTCACGCCTAGGCCCTCCTCCACCATCGCCATGATGGTGTAGTCGTCGGTCACCTCACTCGTCACATACGGCGACAGGCCATGCGCAGCAAATGCATCGAGCACCAGGCTCTGTTCGCCCTCATCCAGCAGCACAAACGGCTCGGACGCCAGGTCGGCGAGTGTCACCTTTTCCTTTGCCGTCAGTGGATGCGCGGCCGGCAATAATGCTACCAACTCGTCGTGATAGACCACGCGCTTCTCGAGACCAGCGGTAAACCCGCGTGCCGTAAAGCAAAAGTCAACCACGCCATCGTGCACCCACTGGGCGTTGCGCGTGTAATCGCCCTGCTTGAGGGTAAAGTGCACGCCCGGATGCAGGGCCCCAAAGTCGCGGATCACGCGCGGCAACACGGTTCGACTCACGTTGGTAAACGTCGCAATGCGAATATCGGTCGACGAAAGCCCCAGCAGCTCCTGGCGCTTGCCCTCGAGCTCGGCCTCGGCAGTCACGATCTGGCGCAGGTACGGCAGATATTGTTTACCGTCGCGCGTAAGCGTAACGCCCTGCTTTCCGCGCTCGATAAGCGTGGTACCCAGCTCGCGCTCGAGCGCTTTGACGGCCTGGCTCACCGCACTTTGCGTATAGCCCAGCTCGTCCGCCGCGCCCTTAAGACTGCCGCGATCGACCACCATACAAACAATCTGATACCGCGATGTCATCGTGCCTCCACATCAATGCAGCCGTAAAACGTTTTGTCAGCGCTTTTCGCGCCTACTTTAGCATTTCTTAATCATACTGAAGATACATTCGCTTTACTACATCCACATCTGGGAGCAGAATCCTTTGTACGAAACCGTTCTGTAACAAAAGGAGTCCCATGGATCGCAAAAAAGCAATCGCGCTCTCATTTTCCGTTCCCGTCGCATGGGGCTTTTCGTACCCTCTCATGAAGATCGGCATGGACAGCATGAACGCCACGAGCATCGTCGCGCTACGCTGCATCATCGCCTTTGTGGTCTGCCTGCTGCTCTTCCACAAGCGCGCGTTCCGCATCAACCGCGACCTTATGGTTCGCGCCGCCATCATCGGCGCCATCATGGCAACCGAGCTCACCTGCATGTGCCTGGGCTCCAGCCTCACCTCTGCCTCCACTGCCGGCTTTTTGCAGAGCCTGACGGTCGTGATCGTGCCGTTTGCCAACGCCGCCCTGCTGCGCCGCGCCCCCGAGCGCAAAGTGCTCATCGGCACCGCCATCGTCACCTGCGGCATGTTGCTGCTCTCGGGCACCGACTTCACCAGCCTGAATCCGGGCGCGCTCATCATGCTGCTCTCCGCTTTTATCTATGCCGGCCACATTATCGTAGCCAAGCGCTTTGTCGAAGATGTCGACCCGCTGTCCCTGGGCGTTTGGCAGTTGAGCTTTGGCGGCCTGTTCTCGGGCATTGCCGCATGCGTCTTTGGCGGTTTCACACTTCCCAGTACGCCCAGCGAGATCGTGGTCGTCGTTGCCCTCGCGCTCATCTGCTCTGCCTACGGTTTTATCACCCAGACGCTCGTGCAGCCCCACGTGCCCGCCGAGACCACCGGCTTCGCCTTCTCGCTCGAGCCAGTCTGCTCCGCCGTCTTCTCGTTCTTCCTGGTCGGCGAGGTCCTGAGCCCCATCGCCTTCTTTGGCGCCGCCCTCATCCTCACCGGCGTCATGGTGGCAACCGTCGAGCTTCCGCGCCTCCGCGCACATGGACAGGCTCGCATGGCAGGAGCACCCGAGCAAGCCTCGTAGACCCCACTCTTCATACAGCCGCGGCATAAAGGCAACCGGTGCGCCTTTACAATAGATGCCAACAGAGCATCTGACGTAAAGGAGCCCCATGGACGCCGCGACCCGCGACCGCAACATAGCAACTTGGTTGGGCGATGCACCGCAGCCGGTACGTGACACTACGAACCAGCTGCTCGAGCGCATCGCCCTTTTGCGTGCCGAGCAGACTATCTACCCGGCACAAGACGACATCCTCAATGCCCTCGCCTACACGCCGGCCGACCAGGTCAAGGTTGTCATCTTGGGTCAAGACCCCTATCACGGACCCAACCAGGCCATGGGGCTGTCGTTCTCGGTCCCCGCGACGCAAACCAAGTTGCCGCCGAGCCTGCGCAACATCTACAAGGAACTCAATGCCGATCTGGGTTGTCCCATTCCCGCCACAGGAGATTTAACGCCATGGGCACAACAGGGCGTCCTGCTTCTCAACACTACGCTCACCGTGCGCGAGCATGCCGCGAACTCGCACGCCAAGCTGGGCTGGAGCACGCTCACCGACTACGTTATCGAACGCTGCTGCCAGCTGCCTCAACCGGTTGTCTTTTTGGCATGGGGCCGCTTTGCCCAGCAGATGGTCGAGGGCAAGCTCGTCGCAACTGACGCGGGCAAGGCAACCGACAAGTTCTGTCTGGCCTCCACGCACCCCTCGCCGCTTTCGGCCAATCGTGCCACGGCAGAACTCCCCGCCTTTATGGGGTCGCGTCCCTTCTCGGCAGCCAATCGGCTACTCGAACAGCACGGCTCGACCCCCGTCAACTGGACTTGCCTCGGCTAAAAATCGATACATCAAAAACGCGCCCGACGGCTTTCCATCGGGCGCGTTTCCTATTCGGGCCAAATAAATTGCGTGCGGCCGGCCTCGCCGCCATCGATCAACAGACTCTGTCCGGTCATAAACCGGTTGGTCACGCCCACAAAGTAGATCCACTCGGCGATCTCTTGGGCGGTGGCCCAGCGTTTAAGCGGCGTGAGCTCCATAATCTGATTCCACAGGCGCTCGTCTTCCATCACGCAACGGTTGAGCGGCGTGATAACGCCGCCCGGGTCCACACTGTTGGCGATGGCCTGCGGCGCCAGGCGGTTTGCAAGGTTCTTGGTGTAGGCGATAACGCCGCCCTTGCTGGCAGCATAGGCAGGAAACTCCGATCCCGTATGCCCGCTCGCCGACCCCACATTGACCACGGATTTGATAGCGGGCGCCGGCTTGGCGGCAAGCCCCTCCCCCGCAAAGGCGTAGCGCTCGGTCACGTTGATGGTGCCATACAGGTTGGCGGCGATGTCATCGGCCGAATCCTGCGTACCGGCAACGTTCACGATTACCTGGGGTTCAAGGTCGCCTGGAAACGAGCCCGGCTCGCGGACATCAACGATCAGATGGCGGTAGCGCTCGTGTTCGACCGCCGCCGGCAGCAGATCAAAGCCCACAACCTCGTGGCCCTCGTCCAAAAAGCGCTGCACGCATGCGGCTCCGATACCGCCCGAAGCGCCCGTGATCAAAACCCGCATACTTGCTCCTTAGGCGGTTGCGTGGCGCTCGAGGTACTCGGAACCCACATTCTCGCGCTCCCAGCCGCGCACGACCTTGTAGCCCACGGGGCTCAGGAAGACCTCGCACAGCAGCTCGGCAACAGCGCCCGTCAGCGAGCACATGAGGACTTGCACCCAGGTCCAGCCGAAGAACGTGTGGCTCACCACAATAGCAAAGACCAGATTGTCGATAAACTGGCCAACACCCGTGGACACATAGGAGCGGAAGGCGAAGCTCGCAAAGTTATTCTTTTTGAGCATGCGGCCGAGCGACTGGTTGAGCGTGGAGTTAACCACGGCAGAAACGAGCATTGCCAGCGAAGAGCCCAGCACCACGTACCAGGTGCCGCCGATGGTGGCGTTAAGGGCGGTGTTGACCTCGATCATGCCGGTGTCGTAGTAGGCGCCCCACATACCGGGCGTGAGCGAGCATGCCCAAAAGCACAGGCTCACGGCCAGGTTGACCAGCAGCGCGAGGATAGAGATTTTGATGGATGCCTTGGCGCCAAAGCGCTTGCAGATCATGTCCTGGCACAAAAACGAAACCCAGCTCACCACAAAGCCGCAATCGAGTGCCAGATACGGCAGGCTGATAAGCTCTTTGTTGGCCAGCAGGTTCATCATGATGACGCTCACGAAAAACAGCGAAACCGTTGCCGCGGGAATGCTCCGCAGCAGGACCTTGTAGTCCTCCATGACCTTCTTGATCATTATGTACTCCTTTGGTTTTAGGTTTAACGAGCAGGATATCGGACCCGAACTGCTCGGACGCCCCGGTCTTGAGACGACGGTGGGTATAATAGCCGCTCACACGGCATAAGGCAAGCAAACGGCGCGGCAGCCCCGCAGGGCCACCGCGCCGATGCGTTAAAAGGCCACGTTGCCAAACTCCGACAGGATAAGGTCGGGGTTGTGGTCAGTTGCCCAATCCACGTTCCACGGGCTCGTGAACAGCAGCAGCTTACCGCCGCGCATGTCCTCGACGCGCAGTGTGTCGCGCGTGAGCGAAAGGCCCGGGATATCGATGGTGTCGGGGTCGTTTTGGATCCAGCGGATGTCCGTATAGGGCAGTGGCTGGCGACGAACCTCAACACGGTACTCGGCCTTGAGGCGGCGCTCGAGCACCTCAAACTGCAGCACGCCGACCACGCCCACAATGACGCTCTCCATGCCGGCACCCAGTTCGCGGAAGATCTGGATGGCACCCTCCTGGGCAAGCTCCTCCATGCCCTTGACGAACTGCTTGCGCTTGAGCGTGTCGACCTGCGTAATGCGAGCGAACATCTCGGGGGCAAACGTCGGGATCTGCGGATACTGCACGTGGCGCTTGCCGGAGCACACGGTGTCGCCGATGCTAAAGATACCCGGGTCGAACAGGCCCACGATATCGCCCGCGTACGCCTCGTCCACGATGGCGCGGTCATCGGCCATCATCGACGTGCCCGTTGCAAGCTTAAGCTTGCGGTTGCCCTGCACGTGGAAGGCGTCCATGCCGCGCTCGAACTTGCCCGAGCAAATGCGCACAAAGGCGATGCGGTCACGGTGATTCTTGTCCATGTTGGCCTGGATCTTAAACACAAAGCCGCTAAAGTCGTCGCGGCAGGGATCGACCGGTTCGCTGGTGAGCGTATCGGTATAGGCGCGCGGCGTCGGGGCCAGACGCAGGAACTCCTTGAGGAAGGGCTCCACACCAAAGTTGGTAAGCGCCGAGCCAAAGAACGCCGGGCTCAGCTTGCCGCAGGCCACGGCATCCAAGTCGAGCTCGTCGCCGGCGCCATCGAGCAGCTCGATGTCGTCCATCAGGTTCTTATGGTTCTCTTCGCCAATAAGCTCGTCCATGGCGGGGTCGCCCAGCTCGGCCTCGACCTCGGCGACCTTCTTGGTGGCGTTGGCGTGGCCGTCGCCCTCAAAGGCGATAACGCGACGGGTCTGACGATCGAACACGCCGCGGAAATTGCGGCCGCTGCCGATCGGCCAGTTCATGGGATACGTATTGATGCCCAGAACGTTCTCGATCTCTTCCATGAGCTCAAACGGATCGCGGGCCTCGTGGTCGAGCTTGTTCACAAAGGTGAAGATGGGAATGTGGCGCAGCGTACAGACCTTAAAGAGCTTCTTGGTCTGGGCCTCGACGCCCTTGGCGCCGTCGATAACCATGACAGCGGCGTCGGCAGCCATAAGGGTACGGTAGGTATCCTCCGAGAAGTCCTGGTGGCCGGGGGTATCGAGGATGTTGACGCAGGCGCCGTTGTAGGTGAACTGCAGCACCGAGGAGGTAACGGAAATACCGCGCTCCTTCTCGATGTCCATCCAGTCCGAGACGGCATGCTTGGCCGAGCTCTTGCCCTTGACCGAGCCGGCAGTCTGGATGCTGCCGGTATAGAGCAGCAGCTTCTCGGTAAGCGTGGTCTTACCGGCGTCCGGGTGGCTGATAATCGCGAATGTGCGGCGCGACGAGATTTCATCCGACAGGCTTGCCATGCGGATCCTTTCTTGCATTGAGTGCATTACGTCGTTGTAACCGCATTATTGTAGCCGTGAAATCCCGCTCTAGGGCACCTATCAGGACAAATTCATCAGTTGGGGCCTGGGCGGCCGGTCCAATCCGCATTTGCCTCTTGCAGAACTGTGCATAGTGTATATATACTGTACTTACCGGTTATATACACGTGTAGCCCATCAGCTAAGGAGCCGCTGTGGACATCATCCTATCCAATTCGAGCGATAAGCCCATCTACGAACAGATATCCTCGCAGGTCAAAGCTCAGATCCTATCGGGCACGCTCGCTGCGGGAGCCAAACTCCCCAGTATCCGTGCACTCGCGAGCGATCTTGGCGTGAGCGTCATCACCACAAAGCGCGCCTACGCCGACCTGGAGCAGCTCGGGTTTATCTGCACCGTGCAGGGCAAGGGCTGTTTTGTCGCCGAGGGCAACCAGGAGCTCTTGCGCGAAAACCAGCTCTGCCATATCGAAGAGCTGCTTGCGAAAGCGGCGAGCCAAGCCGAAACCCTGGGTGTCACGCGCGACAAGCTGCACGAGATGCTCGACCTGGTAGCCCCCGAAACCATGCAGTAGCCATCTGCAAGAAAGGCTATACCATGCAATATTTGCTAGAAATCAAAGGTGCATCGCGCCATGTGAGCGATCGCTTTTCGCTGCGCGACGTCACGCTTGCCGTGGAGCCTGGCCAGATCGTCGGCTTTGTAGGCGCAAACGGTGCCGGCAAAACAACGACGATTCGCGCCGCGCTCGGGCTTATAAAGCTCGATGCCGGCGAGGTGCACCTGTTTGGGCAGCGCTGTGGCGCCGACGCGCCCGATGGGTCGCAACGCCATCTACGCTCCCGCGTCGGTCTTGTCCTGGACACGTGCCCCTTCCCCTCCACGCTCAAGGTGGGCCAGGTCGAGTCGCTCGTAGGCCCGGCGTACCCCACGTGGGACCGCGAAACGTTCGCCGGATTCATCAACCGATTTGGCCTCGATCCCAAGACAAAGGTCAAGGACCTCTCCCGCGGCATGGGCATGAAACTGCAGCTTGCCTGTGCACTCAGCCACAATGCCAAGCTGCTCGTTTTGGACGAAGCCACCGCGGGCCTCGATCCCATGGCACGCGAGGAACTGCTTGATGAGCTGCTTGCCTTTGTCGCCGACGACCAGCACAGCGTGCTGCTCTCGAGCCACATTACGTCCGACCTCGATCGCACCGCCGACCGCGTCATCTGCATCGATAACGGCTCGATTGTGTTTGACCTGCCGCGCGAGGACATTACCGACCGCGCCGGCATCGCCCACTGCACCCAAGCGCTGGCCGCCGAGCTTATGACTTGCGTCGAAGGTGCCCATGCCGCCCGCCACGCCTATAGCGTGGACGTGCTCGTGCCCAACCGTCGCGAAACGCTCGAGGCCTTTCCCGAGATTCCCTGCGATCGGGCAACCATTGACGACTATCTGCGCCTCACGCTGAAAGGGGCTTCGAAATGAAACGCGCCTTTATGTCCGAGCTCGCCATCGCTCGCACGCTCATCCCGAGCATTGCGGGCGTCGGCCTGTTCATCTTCGTCGTGCTAACCCTTGCCATCGCATCGGACGGCGATTCCGGTATGAGCGCCGGCGCCTGCGCGGTCAGCGCCATGTCGCCCATCATAATCATGAACTCACTGGCTGGCTACGATAACCAAAACGGCTGGGAGCGCTATCGGGCAACGCTGCCGTTCTCGCGCAAAGACATCATCTGCGCACGCTACCTGTGCATTATTGCTTTCTCGGCCGTCATGGCATGCGCCGCCGTGCTTTTGAACATCATCGCCCTTCCGTTCTTCAACAGCGCGGGCGTGGCCTCGACAGGACAAACCATCTTTGAGATCGCAATTGCCTCGGCAGCATCGATGCTCATCTCCCTCATGATGGTGTTCTTGGCACAGCCGCTGTTCTTCCGATTTGGACACATGGAGGCACTGCGCCTATCCGTTGGCCTGTTTGCCCTACTCGGATGCCTTACCATGGCAGCGCTGAGCTCCTCCAACCCCATCAGCAACTGGCTTATGTCGATTGCCGGGGCGAATCCCAATCCTGCCGTCCTTGGCTGTCTGTGTGCAGGAATTGCCGTACTGGCGCTCGCACTATGCGCAATCAGCTGCACCGTCAGCACCAAGGTTTATCGAGTACGCGATCTGTAGCCACACGAGTCTCAATCCGCGAAGGACGCGATCGCCGCCCCTCCCCGCAAATCCGTGGCAAAGGGCATGTCCCCGGCGTGCGCCACTGTACTACTTGCGCAGCGGCTTGGGCAGTGGAATGCCGGCGGCGATGACAGCCGCGATGATCATGCAGACGATACCCTTGAGTGGGAAGCACATGAGCAGCAGGCCCACGACCATGACCGGCTGACGCATGACCGCACCCATCGTCGATGCCGTGCAGACGGCGACGCAAAAGACCGGATCTGCGCCGGTGAGGATGGCAAGGCCATAGCCCAGGCTTACGCCCGAGAAGATAACCGGGAAGAAGTGACCGCCGCGCCAACCAAGGTTGATGAGGGCGGGCGTCAGCATGGCCTTAACAAGACCGGTCGCGATAAGCACGCCAGCGGGAATGGTCAGATAGGTTTCCATGAGCACGTCGGCCTGGGTCTCGCCGGCAAACATGGTATAGGGCAGGACCGTGCCACAGATGGCGAGTGCCAGACCGGCCAGCATGGCCTTGACGACAGGTCGCTCCCCTATTGCATGGGACAGTGCCTCGCTTGCATGCTCAGAGACAAAGTACAGCCAGCCGCAGACGGTGCCGATCAACGACAGAGGGACGAGCCAGGTAAGCTCTAGGTTGCCCACCTCGGCGGACTCGAACCTGGGCATGCCCATGCCGCCGCCCACAAGCTGTCCAAGCAGCAGGTAGGTGCCCAGACCGCCGGCAATCGCAATACCGTAGACCACCGTCTTTTGCGCCTTGGGCAGCTTGATGGTGATCTCGCCGGACGCGGACTCATCGTCGGCGTCTTCACCCTGGCCGTCGGTGCTACCGGCAAGCGGCGCCACAAAGCCAAAGACGGGCGCGGTAAAGAGCGCCGTCAGGGCAGCCTGGGTGCCCAGCAGCGTGAGCTCCCTAAACTCGGCGCCAAAGCGACGCATACGATCGCCGACCCAGCTGCACAGACCTGCGATAACGCCGGTCAGACCGGCCTCCGGTCCAATACTTCCACCAAACAGCAGCGGCAGCAATGCCGCGAGCGAAAGCCTGCCCAGGTTGTCGTACGGGTAGCGCCCGTCTTGCTTAACCTTTGCCATCACCTGGTTGAGGTCATCGGTCTTGATGCCCGTCATCTTTTCGTACAGGCCAATCACCAAGCCGCCCAACAGGCAAACGAAAAACGGGTACGGCAAAAAGCCAAACGGGCCGCTGGCGAGTTCGGGCGAAGAGACACCCAGCATATGCGGGACCTCGGTCCACAAATAATCAATGCCGTGCTCCATCGCAAAGAAGAACAGCCAGACTGCGGCACCTGCGAACGCACCGGTCACGGCAACGCTAACTAAAAACAGCGCGCGGTTTGTGGGTTTGGCAAGGTTATCCATCGGGCCCTCCCGCGGTCAAAGTCGACATAGATACGTTTATTGTAGAGCGAGCGTTGCCGAACGAGCTAACCATCTGCGCCGCAAACGGCACCATTGGGATTCACAGTGAGGAAGGCTCAAGACTTATCCGTTGATAATCGAGGCAATCTCGCGCAAATCGTCGGCAAAGTAGATGCCCTGCTGGCGCCTCAGGCTCGAAAGCCCTTTATCAATCATGTGCCCGAGCAGTGCCTTGAGGTCGTTGTAGTAACCGTCCAGGTTATACAGGATGCACGGAGCACTCAGGTGCCCCAACGACACCGCGGACATAACCTCGGCAATCTCCTCGAGTGTGCCCGTGCCGCCCGGAAATGCGATGAACGCATCGCCGAGCTCAATCATCTTGGCTTTTCGCTCGGCCATATCACTCGTCACGATAAGGTCGTCGATTCCGTCGTGCTGAAACTCGGCCTCGATAAAAAAGCTCGGCTCCACGCCCGTCACATGTCCGCCAGCATCGAGCACGCTATCGGCGAGCGCGCCCATCAGGCCCGATTTGGACCCGCCGTATACCAGCGCGTGGCCGTTGGTGCCAATCCAGTTGCCCAGCTCCTGTACCGCAGGCAGAAACGCCGGGTCATTACCGACGCTGGCACCCAGATACACGGTGATATTCATTTCAGTCCCCCTCGTCGTGACGCGCGGCGCCCGTTCTAGCGTTGGCGCCGGCGATATTCGCGCACGCGGCGCGACAGGTCGGCGAGCTCGTCACGATCGAGCTCTTCCAAATGCTCAAGATCGTCCATAAAGCGCGCCATGGTGTCCTTTTGGCGCAGCTTGATGAGCGTATTGCAGTAGTTCACCGCCACGCCCGTAAGCATGGCGATATAGAAGATACTGATGACGCTTAGGATAACGGTAATGCCGCGGGCAACCGGCGTTTCGGCGGGGATATCGCCAAAGCCGATCGTCGAGACCGTCTCAAAGCTAAACCAAAGTCCATCGCCAAACGTAAGGGTCGTGGGCTCGGACAGCCAGACGGCCGTCGAGCACAGCAGATAGAAGATAAGAAACAGGCCCGTGATGCGCGCAAAGCCAGCCTGTCGCAACACATCGGCAAGCGTCCTCAACTTGTTCATCGCGACCCCTTTTCCCAGACGTCCAATCACGTTTGCTCGGTATTGTCCCACAACCGGCAGTTAGGGACGTTCCTTTTGTGCCGGCAGAAAGGGGCTGTCCCCAACTGCCGGGCGGGAGCGTTTAGCGGTGCAGCCGCCGGCTAGGCAGGCTGAGCTGGTATCCTTATGCGGTATTGTCTCGATTCGTTAGGATTGCACGTGAGAGCTACCGTCGCCCTTCGTTTAGTTATATCTCGCGCCTTGGTCATCGTGCTTGTCGCGCTTACCGTGCTGAGCGCCGCCGCGCCCGCCCCCGTCTATGCCGCCAACACCGTTCAACAGGTCAAGACGGTCCGCGTCGGCTGGCTCGTCAACAACGAGGGCTTCCAGGACGGCACCCCCGGCGAGCGCCTCTCGGGATGGGGCTACGAGTACCTCCAGACCCTGTCGTACTACACGCCCGGCTGGCGGTACGAATACGTCTCCGGCACCTTCACCGAGCTTATGGACATGCTCGAGGCAGGCGAAATCGACCTCATGCCCAACATCTCCTACTCCGAGGAACGCGCCCAAAAGCTGCTCTTTTCCTCGAACCCCGAGGGCACCGAGCGCTACTACATCTACGCCAAGCCCGATCGCGACGACCTCGCAAAGGGTGACCCTCAAGCACTCCAGGGTCTCACTATCGGCTGCAACCCCGGCGTTATGCAAACCTTCGTTGGCCAGCAATGGCTCGCCAACGAAGGAATCGCCTGCGCATACAGGGAGTATGACGGAGGATCCGATCTCTTTAACGCGCTCGCAGACGACGAAGTCGATGCCGCAATCATGAACGACACCATTTCGTCGCCCGAGGCGTCGCCCATGTTCTACGTTGGTTCAAGCGACTACTACCTTGCCGTCCCCAAAAGTCGTTCCGACCTGATGAACGACATCAATGCTGCCATGACGGCAATCGCCCGCGTCAACCCACGCTATAACGACGAAGTCAAATCTAACTACTCGACCCAAAACAGCGGTTCATCATCGCTCAACATCCCCGAACGCTCCTGGCTCAAAGCAAATGGCAACACCATCACGCTCGGCTACATTACGGGCAAACTCCCCTACTGCAACGAAGACGAAGACGGCGAAATGGAAGGCTCGCTCGCATCGCTTGCAACGACGCTGCACGATCAATTTGGCATTACGGTCAAAACCGTCGCCTTTGATAGCTACAAGATGATGTCGAAGGCCCTGTCAAAGGGAAGCATAGACGTTGCGCTGCCAATATACCGAGATTACTGGTTTGCCGAGCAATCGGGCGTTGTGCAGTCGGTATCGTTGGGGACTATATCCCTCACCGCCATCCACACCGGAAGCAACCTGAACAAAGACCTTCAGAACATCGCCTGCACCAAATCATCGATTATCAACCGAAATGTACTTGAAAGTCTGTTCCCCACAGCGACCGTGACCGAATACCAATCCGACGATGAAGCGTTCGACGCCCTCAGGAAGGGAACGGCGCACTGCATCGTCGCTCCCAGTTCACGCGTAAAAACCATCGGTGACCGTTATGATCTCGAGGACTGCGAGACGGCCGAACTCCCTGACACCCGTGAGCTCTCGTGCTGGATTTCGCGCGGAAAACCCGAGCTGTCGGGAATCATCAACAAGGGCATCATCAATGCCGGAGAATCGCTCTCCGCAAGCAATTACTCCTCAACGTCGTACACGGCGCAAGAATCGGACACGTTCCAGTTTCTCCACCGCAACCGCACCGCCATTGCAGCTACCCTCATCGGTATGTTGTCGGTCGGCATCGTCCTGCTCATCTGGGCGCTCGTGCGCGCTCGAACCGAGCGCAAAAAAGCCGATGCTGCCAACGCTGCTAAGACGGCATTCCTCACGCGCATGAGCCACGACATCCGTACGCCGCTCAACGGTATCCTGGGCCTTATCGAGATCGAGGAATTGAAGGAAGGCGATATGCAAGTCGCCCGCGAGAGCCGTGCCAAGGCGCGCGTTGCCGCCAATCACCTGCTCTCGCTGATCAACGACATCCTCGAGATGGGCAAAATCGAAGACCGCAAGCTAACACTGGAGCATGCGCCTTTTAACCTCAAAGAGCTCTGTGACAATACGCTGGTTCTGTGCAAGCTCCGCGCATCCGATAACGGCATCACCATGCAGGACAATAGTCTGCCATACGCCACGGGGCCATACATGGTCGGCAGTCCCATCCATATCCGACAGATCATGATCAACCTGTTAGACAACAGCATTAAGTACAACAGGCACGGCGGCTCCGTCACCTTTAGCTCAAAGACCAAGCCACTCGATAACGGGCGCGCGCTCTTTTGCTTTAGCGTTTCGGATACCGGCATTGGCATGGCTCCCGAGTTTTTAAAGCATATCTATGAGCCGTTTGCCCAAGAAGGTGACGATGCGCGCAGCAAGTTCCAAGGAACCGGCATGGGCATGCCAATCGTCAAGTCGCTTATTGAACTGATGGGCGGCACCATCGAAGTCACCAGCGAACTCCATGCGGGCACCACGTTCTACGTGGAAATTCCGCTCGATATCGACAAGAACCCCCGGGCGCGGGCGAATACGGTCGAGAGGGCGCTCGACTGCTCGCTCGCCGACATGAACGTGCTGCTCGCCGAAGACAACGAATTGAATGCCGAGATTGCCCAGACGCTGCTAGAATCCGAGGGCGTCGTGGTCACCCGCGCCGTCAACGGCAACGAAGTCGTCGATCTGTACCTGTCTCATCCCGCCGGCAGCTTCGATGCGATCCTGATGGACATTATGATGCCGGACATGGACGGTTACGAGGCAACCCGCGCGATTCGCCTGAGCGAGAAGGTCGATGCAGCCGATATCCCCATCATCGCGCTCACCGCCAATGCCTTTGCCGAGGACGCCAAGGCGGCACACGACGCCGGCATGAACGCCCATCTGTCCAAACCGCTCGACTTTAACAAGCTCAAAAACATACTCGCCCGCATCAAGAAAAACGGATCCGTTTCGCTATAGTTTGTGCTCAACCACCACGCACGACCAGAAAGGAAGCCAACGATGTTTAGGCCCTTACGTCGAAAGAAACGCGCCATCACTGACGAGGAAGCGCGCGAACTGCTCGCTACCTGCAAGCGCGGCGTCTTTGCCGTCAACGGCGACGATGGCTACCCGTACGCCATTCCCGTCAACTACTTCTTTGACGCCGAGCACGACAAGATTTATTTCCATGGCGCCAAAGCCGGCCACAAGGTCGACGCACTCAAGCGCGATGACAAGGTCTGCTTTACCGTTTACGGCAACGAGTGGCACAAGGACGGTGACTGGGCTCCCTACGTTATGAGTACCGTGGTCTTTGGCCGCTGTCGCCTGGCGAACGACACTCCCGCGTTTATCGAAGACAAAGTCCGCCAGCTCGCCCTTAAGTACTACCCTTCCGCCGAGGAAGTCGAAGAGGAAATCGCCAAGGACATTAAGGGCGTCCAGCTCTACGAGATTACGATTGAGCATCTTTGCGGCAAGCAGATTCAGGAAAAGTAAGCCCCTCAGCAGGCCTCATCAATAACAATATGGCCTGGTTCCAACCCACCTTGGAACCAGGCCATATGCTTATAGAGCGTCGGCGGCTATGTGCGCAAGCGCCTCAATGAGCTCCTGCGAGCTCACGGGTTTACTCAGGTGCGCGTTCATGCCCGCCTCACGCGAAAGCCTGCGGTCGTCGGCAAAGGCGTTGGCGCTCACGGCGATAATCGGCGTGGTCGCGGCATCCTCGCGATCGAGTGCTCGAATCTGACGTGTGGCCTCAAGGCCATCGATGCCCGGCATCATGATGTCCATCAACACCACGTCGTACTCGTGCGGCACGCTCGCGGCAAACATCTCGACGGCAGACTCACCATCCCTAGCGTGTGTCACGACGGCACCGGCACGGCTGAGCGTAAACTGCGCGATCTCGGCATTCAGATCGTTATCCTCTACGAGCAAAACGCGCAAGCCCTGGAGTGCATCGCCGTCTCCCGCGTCCACGCGCACAGCCTGAGGAATCTCGGAGCGCTTGCATTTCTCGAACGGCAGGCGGATGGTAAACGTCGTCCCCTGCCCCAAGACGCTCGTAAAACTCATGGTTCCGCCCATAAGCTCGACCAACTGTTTTGCGATAGGCGCGCCCAGGCCAGTTCCCGATGAAGCGCCTTCCACCTGTTGCCCCTCACGGCAAAACGGCTCGTAGAGGCGCTGTTGGAACTCCTCGCTCATGCCAATACCGTTGTCGGCGATCGTGTATTCATAGACGGGGACGCCATCCGCTGGCTCCACCTCGCGGCACACCAGGCGAACATAGCCGCCCTGGCGGTTGTACTTGACGGCATTGCCGGCAATATTGAGCAACAAGCGCTTGAGGTGCGTCACGCTCACCCGCGCATAGGGATGATTAAGCGTCTGCTGGTCGCAGATAATTGTCACCAGACGCTCCTCGGCCTGGCGCTCCAGAATATCGCGCACCTCGTGGTTGAGGGTCACCAAGTTTGTGGGAACAAGCTCCAGATCGATTTGCCCGCTCTCCAGGCGACTCATATCCAGGGCCTCGTTGGCAAGGTCGAGCAGCAGTCCCGATGCCGTCCAGATCTTTGAGCGGCACTCAGTCTGCTTTTGCAGATCGTCCGCATTGGCATCGCCAACCTCGACCATGCCGCGAATGCCGTTGATGGGCGTGCGCAGATCGTGGCTCATGCGACGCAAAAACTCCGTCTTTGCCGAGTTGGCAGACGAGGCCTCACACGCCGCCTTTGCCAGCTTGTCGCCATAGTCGCGCTCCTGCTGCAGCAAGTCCGTCAAACGTCGACGATCAGCGCGGCGACGCACCGTCACAACAACGGCTATAACACCGCCGTAGAGCACCAGCACGCCGGCGGCAACAGCCGCGGCGACCTCAAAGTAGCGCTGCGCCGAGGCATAGGTGTACACATAGAATTTGTGCGCTTTTCCAAATGTGCCCAAATACCACTCGCCGTCGGCGTTAACCAATCTGACCTTACCAGCCAGGCATCGATCCTTAATACCGTCGACAATAAAGACATCCGTCGCAGGCAGATCGAACACGCCCAATACGGTGGGTTCAACGGCATTGGTCGCAACGACCTTGCCGTCGCTTTCGATCACGATATTGCCGCTATCGATGGTTTCATAGCCATCAAGCAAGCTCTGCAGTTTGAGTGTATTGCTTGCAACCGCTTTCGCGCTCTGATGCCTTACCGCGATAACGATGCCCTCGCCATCCTGCCGAGTCACGCAGCCAATGTCTGCGACCGAATCATCCGCAAGCGTGATGCGGGCGGTATAGGACTTAAGCGGATGAGTTGCCACCTCCAGCACGGGTGATTCTTTGAGATACGTAGCGAGCGACCCGTAGTCCACATCGCCCGTCGAGGACTCGGACACCAAATTGCCCGATGCGTCCGTCACGATCAGCGCGCTCACGTTGAACTGGTCGGCGTATTGCTCCAGCATGGCGTTATCCACCGAACCGTCGCGCTCCATATCGCGCGCTGCCTCTCCGGCGATCTCCATAACGCGTATCAGGTTTTTGGTCGTATAGGCGCTATTGAATGCATCGTAGGAAAGGCTCTGCGTCGCCACGTAATCGACAACGTCGGCAAAGCGCTGCTCGGCTTGGGCCGTCGTGTAACCGTAGCTCATCATGCCGGCAACAACCGAGAGCGCTATCCCCAGCAGAGCGACAAGGAGCCATGCCCCTGCCGAACGATTGCCCCGCTCCTGAGCAGCGTGGTCGGGCGCATCGATCATGACAGGCCCTCCATATTCAAAAATGGCGAAGGGTCATCGAAGTACTTTGACACCAGGCGTTCCATGGTGCCATCGGCAAGCATTTCTTGGTAGGCATGAGTGAGCTTGACGTCGATGCCACGCGTATCGTTGATATCGAAAGCGGTGCCCAAACCGACCTCTAGCAGCGGCTCATCCAAAATGCGATATGTCACACCATAGTCTTTTTCGTAGGTGAGCAGCGAGGACTCATGCGCGGCGATGGCGTCGACCAGGCCCTCGACGAGCGCCGGGTTCAGGTATGAACCGTCCGAAAAGCTGTAGAGTTCCTTGATCTGCGGAACGTTTTCATTTATGCGATTGAGCAAAATGTCCTCGGGCTTGGTGGTGGACTGAACCGCCACGATCTTATCCTCAAGATCGGCAAGCGTGTAGATATCGCTCTGGGGATCGACCGCGACCACCTGGCGGCTCGCAAGGTACGGGCCGGCCCAACGATATTCGTTTTCGCGACCCGTCATACTAAAGCTGCCCATGACACAATCGAGTTCGCCGCTCGCCAGCAGCTCCTTCTTCTTTTCCCAGTCAATCAGCTGGTATTTTGGCTTGTAACCAATGCGAGCCAAAGCCTCGGTCAATATCTCGACATCCAGGCCAACGATATCGCCGTACTCGTCGGTATACACAAACGGTGGATAGAGGTCGCTTCCGACGTTGAGCGTCTTAAGGTCGTCGTCTTTGACTTGCGAGGCGTCCAGACCTTCTAATGCAGATGTCGAGGCTCCGTCATTCGACCCGGAACAGCCAGCTATCGCTACGACAAAGACGCTCGCCACTGCAAGCGCAACAAACAACGAAATGGCAACCGAGCGACGGGATCTTTTCATCGAGCTCCATACGATCCTGTTTACAGACTTAAATGGTTAAAGATAATAGCAAACAAAACCACACGAGTGCCCAATTGTTACAGGCGCTTTACCGTGTGGGACCTTCCAGCCGACTTGGCAGAAGGCCCCACATGCAGTGCTCACTTACCGTGCATTAAAAACGTAGCGGTCCAGGCGGTCGCACGCCTCCCTTACGCGCGAAAGCGGCAGCGCCAGATTCACGCGAATGTGGCAGGGTCCGTGGAACGGGCGGCCGTCCTGATACCCCACGCCCACGCGTGCCCCCTCATCGAGCAACCACTGAATATCGCGGCCATGCTCTCGGCACCACTCGGTGCAGTCCAGAAACACCATGTACGTGCCCTGCGGACGCGAATAGGACACGCCCTCAAAATGCTCGTCCACGTAATCGCAGAAGTACTCGATATTGCCGGCAAGCACCTGGTTGAGCTCGTCCACCCACTCGTAGCCTTGCGGCTGGTAGGCACCGATAAGCGCGTGCATGGAGAGGACGTTCATCTCGTTGTAGTGGGTCTTGTTGGACACGGCGCACACGCGGTCGCGCAGCGTCTCGTTATAGATGATGTGGTAGCTGCCGACCAAGCCCGCCAGGTTGAACGTCTTGCTCGGCGCATAGAGGGCAACCGTGCGCATGCGGGCATCCTCGCTCACCGACTGCGTCGGGATGTGCTTGTGCCCCGGCAGGATGATATCGGACCAAATCTCGTCCGAAATCACCACGCAATCGTGCTGGCAATAGATGTCCATGGCGCGCTCAATCTCGTCGCGCTCCCATACGCGGCCGCAGGGATTGTGCGGCGAGCAGAACACCGCGGCATGGATGTGGTTTTGGGCGAGCTTGTGCTCCATGTCCTCAAAGTCCATACGCCACACGCCCTGGTCGTCGAGCTTAAGCGGGCTGTGGACAATACGATAGCCCGCGGCCTCGATGGACTTGGTAAAGCCGATGTAGGTAGGGCTGTGGACCAGCACCGCATCGCCTGGCTGAACATACGCACGCAGCGTCGACACGACACCGCCCAGCACGCCGTTTTCGTAGCCGATATGTTCAGGGCGCAGACCCTCGACGCCATTGCGGCGGCTCTGCCATTCGATGATGCGGTCGAAATACTCGGAGCGCGGGTTAAAGTAGCCAAACATGGGATGCTGAGCGCGCTGAATGATGTGCTCCTGGACCGTGGGCACCGTGGCAAAATTCATGTCGGCCACCCACATGGGAATGCGGTCGAAGCCCTCGTCGGGTGCGTTCGGAGCCATACCGGGGATCTCGCCCCAGGAGTCAACGGCGATGGAGTCCATGCCGTGGCGATCGATTAGCGAGCTAAAGTCGTATTTCATGCTGAGCTCCCGTGCAAAGTAGACTGTTTCGATAGGCGTTATTGTCCACCAGCGTGGGCGGTTTTGGCATGGGGTTTGGCGCTTAATTTGACGGGTGCGGACGAATGGCCGGTTAGTCTCGCGCGTCGTTGACGGCAACTACGGTTAGCTGGGTTTCATCGACCGTAAACGATATGTCGAGCCCGGCGAAGGCCAGATGATAGACGCGGTTCGGCTCGTGCTTGCTGCCTGCGCGGCGCGGGTCTTGGCGCAGGACCTCGACCAGGCCGGGGAGCTTTGTGGGCGGGACCATATCCTGCAGCGTCTGCGGGAACTCGATGTCGAGCTCTTGCCACGGAGCATCCTCAATCCAGCCGCCGGTCGCATCCGGGTGACAGTCCGCAAACGGAATGTAGGGCTTAATGTCGTAGATGGGCGTGCCGTCGCGCAGATCGGCCCCCAGCACATGGATGATGGGGCCATCGTCGGTGAGCTCAACGTGATCGAGCCTTACGCAGGTAAGTCCGATAGGATTGGGGCGAAACGGGCTGCGCGTGGCAAAGACGCCCACGCGCTCGGCTCCACCCAGGCGCGGCGGGCGCACGGTTTTCGACCACTTGACGTTGGTGCCGGACCTGTCCTGCGTTTTAGCGTCGACGGCAATATCCTTAGCCGTGCCGCCGGGCGTTCCGTTTTCGAAGCGCCACAGCAGCCACAGGTGAGAGAAGGAGTCCAGACCCTCAACCGCTGCATTGGAGGCAAATTCCGGCTCAAAAACGATGCGTCCCTGCAGATGGGGCGCCAAAAAGCTGTTGCGCGGGATGCCGAACTTCTGCGGCAGGTCGGTATGTATGTGTGCGATAGGTTCCATGCCGGTCATTGTACGGCATGGGGGCATGGGGCGTTACGCGCAATTCTTCGCCGCGGTCCCCCGTCGTGCAACCAACGGTTGCTTGGAAGGGCGCCTGTCACCGCGTATGCTTAAGCCATCAACCAGCAGAAAGGAGCCGCTATGGCCTTTGCAGAAAAGCTCATCGCTGTCCGCCGCGCCCATCACCTTACCCAAGAGCAGCTTGCCGCTAAGCTCTTCGTCACACGCCAGGCCATCAGCCGTTGGGAGCGCGGCGAGGTCACACCGGGCATCGACATGATGAAGCTCATTGCCGCCGTAACCGGCGAGCCCCTGTCTCACCTGCTCGAAATGCCCGAGCACTATTGTCAGAGCTGCGGCATGATACTCACGCCCGACGACTGCGGCACCGATGCCACGGGCGCCACGACCGACCATTACTGCAAGTGGTGCTACGACCACGGCAAGTACACCTACGCCACCACCATGGAGGCGATGATCGAGGACTGTGCCCCGCGCCTGGCGCAAAACACCGGCATGTCGCTTGACGAAGCCGTCTCGCTCATGGGCGCCGTCCTGCCGCAACTGGAGCGCTGGCGCACCGTGCAGGAAAACGAGGAATGCTACGGCGCCGAGGCTCGAGCTCGCTATGGCAATGAGGCTATCGATGCAGCAAACGAAACGTTACTGGATATGGATCCTCAGACATGGAACGACATGAAGGAACTTGAACGCGCCATTTTGGGCCAGCTCTCGATTGCCATGGGCATTGGCGACCCAGAGAGCAACGAAGCTCAAAAACTGGTTACAATGCACCGTCGATGGATTGCTCTCAACTGGGGATGCGAGCCCCAAGACGAGGCGTACCTGGGCCTCGCCCACGGCTATCTTGCCGACCAGCGCTTTGTTGACTACTACGACAAGCCCTGCGGCACCGGAGCCACGGCGTTTCTGGTCCAGGCCATCGAGTCGTCGTTGACGTGCGCATAGACCGCGGCGGCTTTGGGTATTTCAATCAAAACCGCAACCGATTGGAGACCTATGACTACTGATCACGAGCTCGTGCTCTACGTTATGACCGGCTGCCCGTATTGCATAAAGGTCAAGCGCTTTTTGGCCGATAGCAGCGTGACCATTCCCGAACGCAATATCTCGACCGATACCGAAGCCGAGCAGACACTCATCGCCGTCGGCGGAAAACGCCAGGTTCCCTGCTTGCTCATCGACGGCAAGCCGCTCTACGAGTCAAGCGACATCATCGCATGGGTGCAGGAGAATCTGCTCTAGTGCGCACACTCTGTCCGTCCAGGGACCCAGCCCATACGGCCCAAACATGTACACCAGCATCCAAAGTCGACATTTTTCGACATCTTTGGATGCTGGTGTACAGTTTTTGCGGGTAGTCATCGGGGACGTTCTTAAATGACTAGTCGTTAAAGAACGTCCCCAACGACTAACTAGTCGTTGAAGCGAGCTGTGGGTGCAAGCGGCTGTTCGCGAAAGACGCGCTCGACGGCAGCGCGGTATTCG
Organism: Collinsella sp. BG-O-102; assembly: GCF_023656745.1. Taxonomy (GTDB): domain Bacteria; phylum Actinomycetota; class Coriobacteriia; order Coriobacteriales; family Coriobacteriaceae; genus Collinsella. The sequence continues at coordinate 31,593 of NZ_JAMOKO010000003.1, read as the reverse complement.
TCGACCTTTTTGGTCTTGCGTACGATCTTGTGGACGGTAGCGGGATCAGCGAAAGCGCACTTGGCGTAGAACCACCACTCCTTCATGCGGAAGACCGCATTGCCGCCAATCTCTTCTGCATATGCCGCAAACAGCGTGTCGTGGAAGCGCTGCAGCTCAGCAGCCGTTGCAGCAGGGCCGCCCTTGACCATGCGAGCCAGAGCGGGGTTCGCAAGCAAGCCACGCCCCAGCATCACATGGCGCGTCCCGGGATAGGCCTCCACCAGCGCATCCATATCCTCAAGATCGAAAATGTCGCCGTTATAGGCCACGGGGAACGGCGCACGCCCCAGCGTCTCGCCGTAAAACTCCTTGCGCGGCGATCCCGTATAGCGGTCCTTTTGCACGCGCGGGTGCACGATCAGCTCTGCCAACGGCATGCGGCAATACAGATCGAGCACGCGCTCGTATTCGTCGTCATTCTCCAGCCCCAGCCTGGTCTTTACCGACACCGGCAACGGCGACCGCTCGCACACATCGCTTAAGAACGCCTCGAGCTCGTCGAGATTGCGCAAGAAACCCGAGCCCTTGCCCTTGGCGACAACCGTTCCCGAAGGGCAACCCAGGTTGAGATTGACCTCGCGGTAGCCCATGTCGGCGAGCACCTGTGCCGCCCACACAAACTCGTCCGCGTTCTTGGACATCAGCTGAGGCACCACGTTGAGCCCCTGGTTATTGGCAGGATCGATCTCCTTAAACGCCTTGCCGCCAAAGCGGTTTCCCACCCGCGGCGGCGGCAAAAACGGCGTGTAATAGCAATCGAGCGCACCGAAGCACTCCGCATGCACGCGACGGAACACATGCCCGGTAATCCCCTCCATAGGGGCCAGCGAAAGGATCATCTACTCTTCTCTCATATCAACGAACGTGACAAAGGGACTGTCCCTTTGTCACATTATTCGGAGCGCAGGGCTTCGACGGGGTCCTTCTTGGATGCGCTACGGGCCGGCAGCAGGCCGGCAACAACCGTCAGCAGCACCGAAATTGCAATGAGCACCAGCGCATCCTGCACGGGCAGACTCATCAGGTTGGGGACCTTTTTGGCCGCAAGCGCCCAGGCATTGACCGGGAAACTCACGAGCACCACGACGACAATGGCAAAGACGCCGGCAATGAGGCCCTCGATAAAGGTCTCGGCGTTGAACACGTTTGCCACGTTACGCTTCGACGCGCCAATCGCGCGCAGGATGCCAATCTCCTTTTTGCGCTCCAGCACGCTGATGTACGTGATGATGCCGATCATGATGGAGCTCACCACCAGGCTGATACTCACGAATGCGATGAGCACCAAGCTGATGGTATTCACGATATCAGTCACCGAGCCCATGATGATGCCCATGTAGTCGGTGTACGAGATTGCCTGCTCGTCGTGGCCGGCGGCTTTGACCTGCTTGTTGTACGCATCGATATGGTCGAGTACGCGCTCCTTGGCCTCAAAGTCACGCGGGAAAATCTTGACCGAGATGGGGTCCGCCTCGTCCGCATAACCCAGTGTGGTCAGGTTGTTGTCATAGGTAAGCTGCGATACCTTGGCATAACTCATCATGAGCGAACTCAGATCCTCGGCGTCCATGTTGAAATGGATGGCACGAGCAAAGGCGCTCGCATCCACGTGCATGGCGCTCGCCAAGTTGGCAAAACTCGAAGACATCTGCGTCGCCATCTGGTCCATAAGCCCCGCTGCGCCCGCCTTGAGCTGGGACGATACCGTCGACGCTATCTGCTCGCTAATTGTTTTCATCATCTGATCCATAGCCCGCTGCAGATACGGAGCCAGCTGCTTTTGCACATAGTCGGTCATCACCTGCTGCAGGCGCTCGGCCAGGGCATCGCCGCCGAGCGCTTTTAGCTGGGCAAGGATTTGCTGGGCCGTGGCATCATTCTCAAGATACGTCGAGAATGCGGCGGCGAGCTTTGACGCGTCCTTAAGATTATCGGGCGACAGCGCCTTAAACTGATCAGACTGCAAAAAGCCCTCAAACAGCTGGTTGGCTAGTGTTCCCACCTGCTGCATTTGCTCGGGCGTGAGTTCCAGACCGTCAAAGATACCCGAGAAATCTGGGGTTGGCGCTTTTGCCATGATGTCGCTGAAGTCGATGTCCTTGCCAACGCCCGAAAGGTCAATGTCCAGCCCGGACAAATCGATACCAGAAAGGTCCATACCGCCGGATGCACCCGAGAGCGCAGACGCATCGAACGAGAACGCGCTCTTGAGCGCCGCCTCGTCCACACTGAACATGCTGCCCAAATCCACGCCTTGCTTGGCCTCGCCCTGCAGTTCATCGAAAGACTTGCCCGTAAAGACATCCGTCTCGGGGCGGGCGAGTTGCTCCTGCACAATCTGCGAATCGGCGGCGCGCTCCATAAGCTGACGAGTTAGTGCATGCGTATAGGCAATGCCCGGGGTCAATGCGCTCGCATTGGCCGTCTCGTTAGGTCGCACCACGCCCACAATGCGCACGTCAATACCGTCGGCAACCTTGGCCGTCATAAAGTCGGCATCGTCAGACATGTCAGTCCACATGCCGGTCTCTTCGTTTTTGCGATACGCATCGGCCGGCGACAGCACCTTAAACGTCGTGGACAGCGCATCGTCGTAGGTAAATTCGGTGCCGGTCTCGGGCGTTTCGACCCCACCGTCAGCCGTCATAGCACTGTTTACCAGATCGTTGAGCTCATTGATATCCAGCGCACCGATGCTGTAGAGCGTGTAGTCGCCCACCGTGCCACGGCTCGAAAGCACCATCACGGCTTCGTTAGCAGACGTAGGCCAATGCCCCGCCACGACATCATACTGGCTGTCGAGCAGGCTCTGGTCGTCGATCATCTCGTTAAAGACCGAGGTTCCCATGGATTCCATGCTCACCGTTGCCGCCGAGCTCGCGCCTCCGCTCATGGCCTCGGTCATAGCGTTGGGCACCAGCCGAACAGGCTTCTCATCGCCCTTGCCGGCACGATAGACAACCGGCGATACACCGTAGCCGTACTGAATGGCGTTGACCTCTTTATCGATGCCGTCGCCACCGGCATCGAGCCATGCCTTAAAGCTTGTCATGTCGTTAGACTTAACGCTCGCAAACATATCCTTTACGGCCGTGACCACAGGAATCTTATCGGTTCCCTGAGCCTTGCCGCCGGCACTGTCGTCGGACGAATCCACGTTTTCAGACGAGTCATCATCCGCAGTTCCCTGCCCGCCCATCATGGACGACAGGTCGTAATCCTGCTTGGAAATGGTGAGCGGATAGCTCGAGAGCGTATCCTCCTCGACCTTTTTGATGTAGCCGTTTACGCCATTGGAGAGCGCCAGGATCGCCGCAATGCCGATAATGCCAATCGACCCCGCAAAGGCCGTCATGGCCGTACGACCCTTTTTGGTCATGAGGTTTCGGGCAGAAAGCCCCAGCGCCGTCACAAAGCTCATCGAGGTTTTGCGCGTAGGCTTGGCCTCGCGGCGCGCGGCCTTGGCAGCATCGAAGGGATCGGAATCGTCGGTGATCTTGCCGTCCGCCAGATTGACGATGCGCGTGGCATATTGGTACGCCAGCTCGGGATTGTGCGTGACCATGATGACCAGGCGGTCGCGCGCCACGTCCTTGAGCAGGTCCATGACCTGTACGGATGTCGTTGAATCCAAAGCGCCGGTCGGCTCGTCGGCAAGAACGATCTCAGGATCATTTATCAGGGCGCGGGCGATGGCCACGCGCTGCATCTGCCCGCCCGAAAGCTGGCTCGGGCGCTTGTTAACGTGCTCGCCCAAGCCGACTTTCTCCAACGCCTCGCGCGCACGCTGGCGGCGCTCGGCATGCCCCACGCCCGTGAGCGTGAGCGCCAGCTCCACGTTTTCCAAAATGGTCTGATGCGGAATGAGGTTATAGCTCTGGAACACAAAGCCGATGCGGTTGTTGCGATAGGCATCCCAATCGCGATCGCGAAAGTCCTTGGTCGAAATACCGTCGATCAGCAGGTCACCCGAGTCGAAGTGATCGAGTCCGCCGATAACATTGAGCATCGTGGTCTTACCCGAGCCCGAGGGACCCAGAATGGCCACGAACTCGTTATCGCGAAAAGACAGGCTCACGCTGTCCAGCGCCACCTGCGTAAACGACTGGGTAACGTACCTTTTGCAAATACCTTTGAGCTCCAACATGGACGGCAACCTCTCCCACGCGGGCGCACTCGCCCGCTCTCCCCCGCCGTTCGTATTCGACGCGTTTGTCCTACTCTATCCCCATTTTTCACCGACGCCAGTGAGGAATGTAGGGAACCGCATCAAAAAACGAACGGGACGGCGCCCAAAAGAAGAGGTCCCGAGTGGGACCTCTATATGGTGGAGCTTATCTTGAAAGGTAGCGGACTACTTCGTACAGCGGCGCACGATCATCGCGATGCTTTACGTGTTTTTTACTGCTCGCTATTCGCAATCGCCTGGTCGATAAGTTTGTTGAGTGCTGCGCGCTGCTCGGCGGAGCTGATGGCTCCCACGATGGGCTCCCCTACGATGTTGCCATTCTGATCGATGACATACGTTGTCGGGAACGAGAATAAATTTGACGTAAACTTACCGGCCTCGCTATCCGACTTGAACCAGATGTTCTTATATGTCACGCCCTTCTTGCTCAGCACGTCCTTGGCATCTGCAATCTCACCCTTGTTGCCATCGAGCGTAAAGGAATTGACGCCCACGACCTGGCCGCCCTTCTCGGCAAGCTCCGTATTCAGTTTCTCAAGATCGCCCAGCTCGCCCACGCACGGCTTGCAAGTGGTGAACCAGAAGTTCATGACGGTGACCTTGTTCTTAGCGAATAGCTCGTCGCTGCTCACGTCGTTGCCATCCAGGTCCTTGCCCGTAAAGCTGGGGAACTTCGTCGCCTCGCTCGAAGCATTGGCACCAGCCGTCATGCCAGCGGTCGAAGCGTCGACGCTCTCGCCTGAGCTCGGCGTGCTTCCACAGCCGGGGAACTCCTTCTCCAGGCTCTCGAGCTTGTCCTCGATCTCCTTGATCTGCTGCGCACCGGCCTTGAGCGTCTTAAGCTCATCCGCCGTGAACTCATCCTTGGCGCCGTCGATGGTCTTGAGCAGGAAATCGCCGTAATTGCTGCCGTCCTCAATCATTGTCGAGTCTTTATTTGCCGCGTTGAATACCTTTTCCCACAGCGCGTTATCACTCGAAAAGATCTCGTTCTCCTTCTGCATGAGTTTTGCATACAACTCGGCGGCCTCCTCGGCATTGGTCGGCTTCTGCGCAGTGAGTTCTGCGATCTTAGGATCGGAGCCCGCAGATTCACTCGCATTGCCACCGGGTGCCGAGCACGCCACAAGGCACAAGGCCAATACCGGCACCATAAACAGGGCCGCAATCTTAGAAAGCTTCATGGTCATTCCTCCGTTTTGTCGAAGCTTGTTTACTTTTTATCGGCGGTCAAGGGGAGCTTTTCCGCCGACACATCCAGGCCATAGCGATAGCTGATGGCATCGACGGGACAGGCCCCGATGCACTTTCCGCACCGGATACATTCGGCATGATTGGGCGCGCGGACCACATCAACGTCCATCTGACAAACCTTTGAGCACTTGCCGCACGAGACACATTTGCATGTATCGACCCGGATCCCCAGTAGGGACACCCTATTCATGAGCGCATAGAATGCGCCGAGTGGACAAATCCATTTGCAGAAGGGGCGGTAGAACAAAACGCTCAGCACTACCACGGCAATGAGAACGGCAAGTTTCCAAGTAAAGAGATGTCCCAACGCAGATCGAATGCCGGCATTGGCGATGGCCAGTGGAATGGCGCCCTCGAGCACACCCTGTGGACAGATGTACTTACAAAAGAACGGGTCGCCCATGCCCACGTCGTTAACCACCAAGACGGGCAGCAGCACCACGGCAAACAGCAGCACAACGTACTTGATGTATGTGAGCGGCTTGAGCTTTTTCGTGGAGAACTTTTTGCCGGGAATCTTATGAAGCAGCTCCTGCAGCCAGCCAAACGGGCACAGAAAGCCGCATACAAAGCGCCCCAGCAGCACGCCGAGCAAAATGAGCGTACCGGTAACATAATAAGAAAAGTTGAACTTGGATGAACCTACCACCGACTGGAACGACCCGATGGGGCACGCACCCGATGCCGCGGGGCACGAATAGCAGTTAAGTCCAGGTACGCAGACTGTTTTTCCCGCGCCCTGATAGATGCTTCCTTTGGCAAAGTTTGGCAGGTGAATATTGGTGACCAGCGTCGCCGCCGCCTGAATGAATCCGCGAAATCGGGCCAAAACATGCGACGCAGTGTTTTCTCTTTTATCCAATTCCGATACACTCCAAGCACAGCCTAATCGCTTTGGCCAGCACGGCATCCGCCTCGCCACGCATAACACCAAAGCACACCATGGCAATTCCGACGATCAACAAAGCGACCTGTACCACGGGTTTTACCGCTTTGAACAACCCAACCACTCCTTTCGTTACGCGACCATTGGACCATATCGACTATAAAATCCGTGTTAAGCGCGATTTGGAATGTGCAAGGAGACTGTTATGCGTATTTTGATCGTCGAAGACGAGCGAGCACTGTGCGATGCAATCGCGCGCAGCTTGCGAAACTTGGCGTACAGCGTCGACTGCTGCCACGACGGACAGGAGGCGCTCGACCTGCTGGGCGTCGAAGTCTTTGACCTCGTGGTACTCGACCTCAACCTTCCCCGTATCGATGGCATGACCGTGCTCAGGGAACTTAGGAAAACCGATTGCGAGACTAAGGTACTGATTCTGTCCGCGCGTGGCGAAGTATCCGATAAAGTCGCCGGACTCGATGCCGGCGCCAACGATTACCTTACCAAGCCGTTTCATCTGGACGAACTTGCGGCAAGGATCCGCAGCCTTACCCTCAGGCGCTTCGCACAAAGCGACATAGTATTAGCCTGCGGAAAGCTCAGCTTTGACACCAAGGCGCGCATCGCTTCCGTGGACAGTGAGGCTCTATCTCTTACACGCAAGGAAACGGGAATCTTGGAATACCTGATGCTTAATCAGGGGCGACCGGTAAGCCAAGAGGAGCTTATCGAGCACGTTTGGGATAGCAGCGTGAACAGCTTTAGCAACGCAACCCGCGTTCACATCTCGTCACTCCGCAAAAAGCTACGCAGCGCTTTGGGATACGACCCGATTCGCAATCGGATTGGAGAGGGCTACGTTATGGAGGATAGCGAATGAAAAGGCTTTCGCTGCAATGGCGCATAACGATTATGACGGCACTGCTGACGTGTGCGGCATGCGTGCTGACGAACTGTCTGGTCGGCTATACGGGCATGCGCTACATGGATGCTATCGGCAGCGACATCTCGGCCCTTAGCGCAGCCGGCGTAGATGCACCTCAGGCGTTTGACCCAACGAAGGAGAGCCTCGATGACGAGGTCACGATCGTCGTAAACGACGCACAGGAGTCTTTTGGCACGACAGCCTGGTACATCACGGCTGGAGTCACACTCCTTGGCGGCGCGCTGGCATACTTTGTGAGCGGCCGTGCACTCAAACCGCTACGGGCTTTTGCGGCCCAGGTCGAGCGTGTGCAGCCTGACAACCTAAGCGAAATCAGGCTCAGTGAAGATGTGCCCATCGAGCTACAACGATGCAGCGCCTCTTTCAACGACATGATCGCCCGTCTTGGCGAAGGGTTCTCTGCACAGCGTCAGTTTACCGGCAACGCCGCACACGAGCTGCGCACCCCGCTCGCCCTTATGCAAGCACAGATTGAACTATTCATCTCCGAGCACTCCGGTTTGCAACCCGAAACTGCCGAGCTACTCGGCCTGCTACAAGAACAAACCGAGCGCATGTCTCGAATGGCCAAGGTATTGCTCGAGATGAGTGAGCTCCGCAGCGTTCCTTGCGAGGACGATGTGGAGCTTGGCCCCTTGTCCGAAGAGGTCCTCACCGACCTTGCGCCACTTGCCGAAAAAAGGGGCATAGCCCTCAATTGTGCTGGAGACGCTTTAGTAATCGGGAGCGACACGCTCCTCTATCGGCTGGTGTTTAACCTGGCCGAAAACGCTATCCGCTATAGCCGCACCGACTCGAGCGTTACCGTCTCCATCTGCGACAACGACAGCCACGTGTTCCTGCGAGTCGAGGACCAGGGCCCGGGGATACCCAAGAAGTACCGAGAGAGCATCTTCCAGCCGTTCATTCGTCTAGACAAATCCCGCAGCAGGGCATACGGCGGCGCAGGACTCGGACTAGCGCTCGTTTGGGAGATTGCAGCTCTTCACGGTGGCACAGTAGAGGTCGAAACAAGTTCCGAGAACGGGACCACCATGCTCGTAAGCCTTCCAAAACGATCCGCAGCGTCAACCGAGCAGTAAAACGAAAGGGGTCCCGAGCAACAGGAGTACAATTGCTGCTATTGTTGCCAGCTGTTGGGAGATGGAAGATGGACTGCGATGGCTACCCATGCGTTCCCATGCCGTTGATGTGCACTGCCTTTGTGCCGGGGCAGATTGACGCTGCGGTTGCAGGCATTTCCGACCCCGATTCACGCACCATCGCCACGGCAGAAGCGCTGTACTTTCGCGGACAGGCCGCCCTCGCTGCCAAGACGGCGCGCCCCTATCTTGACGCCACCGATTCCGCACTGCGCTATTCCGCATGCTTTATCTGCGGATACGCCAGCCTGTCGCTCAACCGTATCGCCGACGCCCGCCGTTGTCTTGCGGGCATCCTCGATACGCCAACTGACGAGGAATCACCCGCCGTCCACGCCACGCATATCCTGTTCGCCTCGGCCGCAAGCGTCCTGCTGCACTTGTCTTCCCCGTATTCTGCCGAAGAGTTTTATCCGCTTGCGGCGCATCTGCCCGAAGGCCTGCGCCTGTTCGCCAGCTACGTGATGGCGCATGCCCTGTACCTGCGCGGCGAATATGGCCGCAGTCTGGGCATGGCGGAAAACGCCCTGATCATGAAACAGGGGAGCTATCCGATCTCGGAACTGTTCCTGCACCTGGCAGCTTCCATGGCATGCATGAGCCTCAAGGACATCGACGCCGCAAAAACGCACTTCGGAGCCGCTTGGAACATTGCGCGCCCCGACGGCCTTATCGAGCTCATTGGCGAGCACCACGGCCTTTTGCAGGGGCTCATCGAGGCATGCCTAAAATCGCAATACCCTGACGATTTCGCACGCATCATCGAGATTACGTATCGATTCAGCTACGGCTGGCGGCGCATCCACAACCCCGATTCGGGCGAGGACGTGGCTGACGACCTGACGACCACAGAGTTCACCATGGCCATGCTCGCCTGCCGCGGATGGACCAACGCCGAAATCGCTCGTCATATGGGTGTGTCGCCAGGTACCGTTAAAAATCGACTGTCCAACGTGTATGCAAAGCTTGGCATCGGCACGCGCACTGAGCTGGTCGCGCATATGCTGCGTTAGCAGCCAGACTGCCTAGCGCGGCACGTGCGCCCCGGAGCCCCGGCGCTTCACTCGCTCAAATTGGACATTTTGGCCCTCGGACGGCACTACCGTGACAGGATGCCTTCTCGCAAAATTGGATTATTTCCACCGATACCTGCGGGATGGGAGCCAAAGATGCTTGATCGCCGTTCGTTACTTGTTGCCGGAGCGTCCTCGCTGGCGAGCATTATGTTGCCGCGCGTGCCGGGAAGCGCAAACGCCTTCATATTGCCGTTCGCGCCCACCGAAGCCTATGCCGACGAAAAAGACCCTTTCAGGGTGCTCGTTCTCTCGCGCACCATGTTTGGTGTGGTCGTGGTCGACGTCGCCAACAAGAATACGCCCATCACGGGTGCCCAGGTCACACTCACATCGCGCTATGCCGCAGGCAAGCAGCTCACCGCCGCTACCGATGACGAAGGCACGGCCATCTTTGAGGTCGCGCCGCTTTCAGAAGGCTACGTGGACGAGGCGACGCTTCTCGACGCGTATGACTTTAACGGCGGCATCTCCATTAGCATGGCGGGCTACCGCGATGTCGAGATTCCCCTCGCGCGTGTCCAAGGCGGCACCGCCATTACCGCACCCACACGTCCGCTCTCCGATGGCGAGCCGTACTTTCGCCAGCTCACATTCGACGAATGGGACATCCAGTACGCCGACGCCACGTTTATGGCAATGCCAGCGGACGAAGCAGCAAACGATCAGCCCGACACGCACGCTTTTACCGTGCAGGCCCATCTGCCGCAGGGCGGGCAGGCAACGTTGCATATCAATAAAGTGATGCCCGCTGCGGGCAGCTCATCCGAAACCGTCACGCAGATTGGCCAAGTCAAGGCCAGTGCATCGGGCGCGGATAATCTGGCGACGTTCACGCTCGAAGACAAGTTCCTCGACGCGGCATCGAGCCTTCTGGAAGAAGGATGCAAGCTGCGCTTTGGCCTCGACTATCAGGGCAAAACCTACACGCTCTCATCCCCCATGGCCGTTGTCACCGCGCCGGCCGCAAAGGCGGAATCCGGATCGACCACTATCGTCCCCACTACCATGGACCAAGAGATTACTCCGTTTGATTTTCCGGCGGCGTTTCCCGGCATCGGCGGCAACAAGTTCACCTGCTGGATGCCCTCGTTCCCCATTCTGTTCGATTTCTCGTTTGCCGGGTACGTACTGTTTGGCGGAGGATACAAGCCGGTCGGCTACATGAACGATTCGGGTAACCCTGATCCAGAGTACTGGAAGAAGTCACCGCGCGAGTCGGGTGCCAAGCAGGCAAACCGTTACCTCGACGAGATGGAGGGGAAGTGGAATCAATATAAGAGTATGAGTGCCGGTTCGGGTACCGATCCAAGAAACACCAAGCTCCTTCGCCACCATTGCACGCTGCTGTTCACGATGGATATCGCCACACAGCTGTATGGCTCGCTCGCCTACGATTGGGTGGGCAAAACCTGGGGCAACAACAACGACCCCGCATACGGCAATATCAAGGCCCTCTTTCAGGTAAGAACCGATCTCAATTGGACAGAGCAGTTTACCCTAGGACCGGTGCCATTTTTCCTAAACGTCAACCCCTGGGTGCTGGCAAAACTGGCACTCGCCGTGGGCGCCCACACGCACGGTAGCGGCGCGGCGTTTTTTAAAAACATTTCGCTCGACTATTCAAACACCTCAGGCTCATTCACCATCCAAATCGGGCTTGCCGTCACCTTTGGCGCCGGCGTTGCAGGCGTCGCTTCGTCTGCCGTGCGCGGCGCCGCATCCCTCACGCTGTTCATTGGGTACGAGAAGGCAGATGGACACCAGCTTCCGCGACTGCGCGTGGGTGCGGACGTCGATGTCGATGTGATACTCCAGTTCGTAATGTTCAAGTGGACCACCAAGGCTTGGTCGGGGTCGTGGCCCACACTCCTCGATTCGTGGAATATGTCGGTGAACAATGGCAACCAGTATGTGCTCCAACGCTCTGAGCTTGCATTGGGTGGGGATACGCCTTACACGCTGGATGCCCGCTTAGGCACGCCCGGCAACATCGAGGCGGGCGGCGTGCCGCAATTTATCGCATCGGCCACCATCGTCACCAACGCCGAGCTACTCGCACGCGCCGAGGTTAAGGCCACCGCCGTAAACGTCGCGCCTGTCGTGCGCGATTGGGATCAAGCGGTCACGCGCATTGAGCTCGAGGCGGATGCAGAAAGCGACGACACGGGACAGATCGAGCATTTCGTCCATGCACTGATAGAGAACGACGAAAACGCCGCGCCGATGTATGCGTACACCCATATCGGGCAGGCGAAGGACGCCGTTGCGGACCCCAACGCCAATTCTGCTGGTGTATCGGAGGACGAGCGTGGCGGCATCAAGCCCTCGAGCGACAACGTGCTGTTTACTGGCGTGCTCAGCGAAGCTCACATGAAGCTGGCAATGATCGCCGGCGTAGAATGCCTGTTCCGTATCGCCTCGGTGCGCTACGGCGACAATGGCCGCTCGCGCCTAGTGGTGCACACAAAGGCAAACGGCACGTGGTCTGCCCCCATGCCCGTGGACTTCCCCCTTGGCTTTGGCGAGGGCGACGTGGAGCGCGACGGCATATTCGATTACGACTTCGACGTAGTGGAATATACGGACGGAAGAGAAAACCAGGACGCTTACGTGCTGCTGGTCTCGGGCGAGCGCCCCGACGGCGACAACACCCTTTTCGATACGGCAAGCACAGCCGGCATACTGTCCGTTGTGCGCCTGCGCATAAGCAACGACGAAGTTCGCGTGATGTCTCATACGTCGTGGCGCAGCATCTCGCGCGGCCGCCTTCAGGAGGATGGCCACCATTGTCTGCAGTGTCCACGCATCACGGTGGGCAAGACGCTGGTCGACGGGCGCCTGTCGGGCGCTTACCTCCACCGCCGCGGAACCACCGCAGAAAAGGCGCTGGGCAATGAGGCAGAGGTTGCGCTGGAGTGCTTCACCCTGTGGTCGGACGTTTCGGGCGACAGCCTCACGTTCCGTCAGGTCCTCCGCTTTCCGCAAGCGCCATCGAGCATCGAGCTGGGCGTACCCGAGAATATCAACGGCAAAATGGTGGTGTCCGTTGCATACGAAACTGCAAACGGTAGTGGCTGCGCATCGTATGCCGTGATCGGCCAGTCCATCGCGGGTTGGGGCGTTATGCCACCAGATGCCACAGTACCCCACGCGGTGCCGTGGCCACAACATTCGGGCTTTTTGGCAACCGTCAACGAGCAACTGCAGCATATTACTTGGACGCGAGGCGCATCGGCATTTGCAACGCAGCCCGTGGGTGCCGCAGGCTGTGGCCCGGCATCGTTTAGCGTAAGCAACAACGGCAGGTGCGTGGTCTATGTAGAGAACACCGATGGCAAGGTGGGGCAAACCTACGACGAAGAAGGCAACCCGGTAGCAGTGATGGGCAAGCACTTCCGCATCTTCGCCAGCACCTTGGCAGGCGATCTGTTCACGGAGCCGTTCGTGATGTGCGAGCTGGACCATCCCGTCGATCAGATAACGACATTTTTGACGTCGGGAGGCATGCTCTCCGCACTCGCCACGCACATTGCGAGCGCGGAGAAGAGCGAGGCAGAGCTGCACGGCATCGAAGTGCCCTTGGTGGCGTGTGCCACTCCGACGGGCGCGGTCGCCACCTCGGGCGCTGTGGTGCCCGGAGCAGCAGGCGAATCCTTCATGGTCACGGTGCGAAACGACGGCAACACCTTGCTGACCGCCGGCACGATCGATCTGTACCGAGAGAGCTCCAGCCAGCCGTTCTCCAGCGCATCCATCGGGTTCGGAGCGAACGCACGCATGGCATCGATCTACGATCCAGAGCTTGCCGAGAGCGCTTCGGCCAACGACATGGCACACGTGAAGTACGCGCTCGAGACGCTGGGCACATGTTTTGCAACGCACCCGCTGGTAGCCGACAACGGCAACGCCGTGCTGGCACCGGGTTGCACGGCACAGTTCCGCATGAGCTTTGCTATCCCGGAGAGCTGGAGCGACGAGGTGGGCAAACGTGTAACGCTATATGCGAAAGCGCGTAATCTGGTGGCGCTCGATCCCGTAACGCTCGAGGAAATTCGACCGGGCGCAAACTCGGCGCTGGGCGCCGTACTGCACGAGCTTCATGTGCCCGACGCGGCATGCGAACGCTCAGAAGTTCAGGTCGGCGTATGCGACAGCGCGGATACGACGGGGCTTCACGATGCACCGATGACGGCGGACGGCGGTGGCGACTCGAGTGGCGGCGGTACTGACAAGGGCGGCGGCTCCGGCGGAAGCAGCTCCAGCAGTGGCAAGGACCACGGCACTAACAAGCGCTCCGGAAAATCGGGCGCGCTTGCGGGCACGGGCGATGTCAACGCTCCCCTTACGGCAGCCGCAGCAGCACTCGCCGCAGCTGGTGCCGGCCTTGTCGCCTACAGCGCCCGCCGCACGGCGCTCGAAAACGACGCCGCCGATGAGGTCAATTCTGATAAGCCTCACTAGCTCTCAGTTACCTTTGCGAGAGACGCCGACTCGGCTCATCGACCATCAAAATGGGCTGGTTCTGGATACCCAGAGCCAGCCCATTACGCATTAGATGTCGTCAGAGGAGTTGAGTTCTGCCTCGAGCTTGGCACGGCGCTTTTTCGCCAACAATCCGCATGGCACGTTTTTGATAAACGCATCCAACCGCAAACGCAGCAGAACGCATTCGATCGCCTTCAATCTTACTCGGACAAAACCGACTCGGTTTTTTCCGAGTAAACGTGATTGATAGTCGATCGATGTGCCCGCTCGCACAATCAGCATCATTCGATTTTGTTTAGTAAAACTAGGTCCCTATTAAATAAAATTCATCTGTATCCAAATTTGTTTAACAATGCCGCGCTACCACTAAACACTATCCCCTTTAATCCGAACGATTGTTCGATGGATTTCGTGTTGGGTGGAATCGTCTGCGGGCTCGGCTATGCTACCTTGACTATCTATATGACTTAAACGCAGCAAAGGAGCACCGAGAGAGCGAGTATGGCAAAAAACACCGCAAACTATGGTAACGACAGTATCCGCCAGCTCAAGGACGAGGAACGCGTACGCCTGCGCCCCGCCGTTATCTTTGGCTCGGACGGACTCGACGGTTGCGCGCATGCCGCCTTCGAGATCCTGTCCAACGCCGTTGACGAGGCGCGCCAGGGTTACGGCAAGCTCATCACCCTTACCGCCTTTCGCGATGGCTCTATCCAGGTAGAGGACAATGGCCGTGGCTGCCCGCTCGACTGGAACCCTTCCGAGAAGCGCTTTAACTGGGAGCTCGTCTTTTGCGAGCTCTACGCCGGCGGCAAATATAACAACAACCAAGGCGGCGACTACGACTTCTCGCTCGGCACCAACGGCCTGGGCTCCTGCGCGACTCAGTACGCCTCCGAGTACATGGACGTCACGGTTTGGCGCGACGGCAACAAGTACTCTCTGCACTTTAAAAAGGGCAAGGTCGTCGGCGCCAAGAAGAAGGCACTCGAGATTGAGCCCAGCGACGAGAACCGCACCGGCACCACTATCAAGTGGCGCCCCGATCTTGAGGTCTTTACCTCGATTAGCATTCCCCACGAGTGGTATCGCGAGACCATGCGCCGCCAGGCCGTGGTCAACGCCAACGTGACCTTCCGCCTGCGCATCGAGGGCGACGATGGCGAGTTTTCCGAAGAGGATTTTTGCTATCCCAAGGGCATCGAGGACTACGTGCTCGAGAAGGTCGGTACCGACTACCTTACCGAGCCCTTCTTTATCGAGGCCGACCGTCGCGGTCGCGATCGCGAGGACCTGCCCGACTACAACGTAAAAATCACTGCTTGCATGTGCTTCTCGCGCACTTTCATGATGCAGGAGTACTACCACAACTCATCGTGGCTCGAGAACGGCGGCTCGCCCGAGAAGGCTGCCCGCAGCGCTCTGACCAGCGCCATCGATGCCTACATCAAGCAACAGGGCAAGTACAACAAAAACGAGAGCGGCATCAAATGGCAGGACGTCCAGGACTGTCTGGTGCTGGTGACCAACTGCTTCTCAACCCAGACGTCCTACGAGAACCAGACTAAGAAGGCCATCAACAACCGCTTTATCCAGCAGGCTATGACGGCCTTCTTTAAGGAGCGCCTCTCGACTTACTTGATCGAGAACAAGGACGCCGCCAATAAGATCATGGAGCAGGTGCTCATCAACAAGCGCTCGCGCGAGAATGCCGAGAAGACGCGCCAGAGCATCAAGACCAACCTGCAGCAGAAGACCGACATGGCCAACCGCGTGCAGAAATTCATCGACTGCCGCTCCAAGGACAAGAGCCGTCGCGAGATCTACATCGTAGAGGGCGACTCGGCAGCAGGCGCCATTCGCACCTCGCGCGATGCCGAGTTCCAGGGCGTTATGCCCGTCCGCGGTAAGATCCTCAACTGCCTAAAGGAGGACTACCCGCGCATCTTTAAGTCCGACATCATCATGGACCTCATGCGCGTGCTGGGCTGCGGTGTGGAGATCAAGGACAAGCGCATCAAGAACCTTGGCGCCTTTGACCTGGACAACCTCAACTGGAACAAGGTCATCATCTGTACGGACGCCGACGTCGACGGTTATCACATCCGCACGCTCGTGCTCACCATGCTCTATCGCCTGGTACCCACGCTTATCGACGAGGGCTACGTCTATATCGCCGAGTCGCCGCTCTACGAGATCAACTGCAAAGAGAAGACCTACTTTGCCTACACCGAGCTCGAGAAGAACGGCATCCTCAAAGAGATCGGCGACCAGAAGTGTTCCATCAACCGCTCCAAGGGTCTTGGTGAGAACGACCCGGACATGATGTGGCTCACCACCATGAACCCCGAGACGCGTCGTCTGATCAAGGTGGAGCCCGAGGACGTCACCAAGATGGAAACCATGTTCAACCTGTTGCTGGGCAACGACGAGGCGGGCCGCAAGCGCCATATCTCGGAGCACGGCAAGGAATACCTGGACCAGCTGGACCTGCAATAGCAGCAAATCGATAACGACGGCCCATAAGAAGTTCAAGAGGAAATCGTGGCAAAGAAGAAGACGAAGAACCAGCCCAAGAAAAAGCAGGTCAACGCCGAAAACGTCATCGGCCTGCACTCCGAGGTCACCGATCAGCCGATCACGCAGACGCTCGAGGTCAACTACATGCCCTACGCTATGAGCGTCAACGTCTCGCGTGCATTCCCCGAGATCGACGGCTTTAAGCCCTCGCATCGCAAGCTGCTCTACACCATGTACAAGATGGGTCTGCTCAAGGGCGAGCGCCAAAAGAGCGCCAACATCGTGGGTCAGACCATGAAGCTCAACCCGCACGGCGATGCCGCGATCTACGAGACGATGGTGCGTCTGGCCACCGGCAACGAGGCGCTGCTCGCCCCCTTCGTAGAGTCGAAGGGCAACTTTGGCAAGTACTATTCGGGCGACCTGAGCTACGCCGCCTCGCGTTATACCGAGGCCAAGCTCTCCCCCATCAGCGCCGAGATCTTCAAGGACATCGACAAGGACCCGGTCGACTTCGTCGACAGCTACGACGGCGCCATGAAGGAGCCGCGCCTGCTGCCCACCACGTTCCCCAACATCCTCGTCTCGGCCAACAAAGGCATCGGCGTCGCCATGGCGTCCGACATCTGCGGCTTCAACCTCAACGAGGTCTGCACTGCCACAATGCACTACCTGCAGGACCCCGACTGCGACCTGCTCGAGTACATGCCCATGCCCGACTTCTCGACCGGCGGCGAAATTATCTACCGCCGCGAGGAGATGGAGAAGATCGTCGAGACCGGCCTTGGCAGCTTCCAGATTCGCTCCCGCTGGCGCTGGATCCCCGAAGAGCGCATCATCGAGGTGTACGAGATTCCCTACACCACCAAGACCGATGTCATCATCGAGCGCATCGTCAAGCTCTCCAAGGAGGGCAAGGTCAAGGAGATCGCCGACATCCGCGACGAGACAGACCTTTCGGGTCTGCGCATCGCCATCGACCTTAAGCGCGGTGTCGACCCCGACAAGCTCATGGCCAAACTCTATCGCTCGACCACGCTGCAGGATTCGTTCTCGTGCAACTTCAACGTGCTCGTCGACGGCTATCCCCGCGTTATGGGCGTGCGCCAGATTCTGCACGAATGGGTCAAGTGGCGTATTGAGTCAACGCGTCGCCGCATCAACTTTGACCTGGGCAAAAAGTCCGAGCGTCTGCACCTGCTGCACGGCCTTGAGGCGATCTTGCTCGACATCGACAAGGCGATTGCCATCATCCGTGGCACCAAGCTCGAAGCCGAGGTCGTGCCCAACCTTATGAAGGGTTTCGACATCGACGAGACCCAGGCCGAGTTTGTTGCCGAGCTTAAGCTCCGCAACATCAACGAGGAGTACATCCTCAACCGCACCAAGGACATCGCCAAGCTCGAGGGTGAGATTGCCGAGCTTGAGGAGATCCTCTCCAGCGAGGAGAACATCAAGAAGGTCATCAGCGACGAGCTGGCCGCAGTCAACAAGAAGTACGTGATGCCGCGCCGCACGGGCAGGATCGAGCCCCATGAGGTCATCGAGGTGAGCCTGGAGCCCGAGGTCGAGGAGTACCCGGTCACCATCATGCTCTCGCGCGATGGCTACCTTAAGAAGATGACCGACCGAGTGCTCAAGAAGGCCACCTCGCTCAAGTACAAAGACGGTGACAAGCCCTTTATCGAGTTTCCGTCCTCCAACACCCACGAGTTGCTGGTCTTTACCAACAAGAGCCAGGTGTACAAGTGCAAGGTTGCGGCGTTTGAGGACACCAAGTCGGCCCAGCTGGGCTCGTACCTGCCCACCGATCTTGAGATGGAACCCGACGAGAGCGTCATCTGGGTCATCGACCCCGAGGACTACAAGGCCGACGTGCTGTTTGTCTTTGAGAACGGCCGCGTGGTGCGCGTCGCGCTTTCCGGATACGTCACCAAGACCAACCGCAAGCGCCTTAAGAACGCCATCTACGGCGGCAGCAAACTGCTGTATGCCCAGGTGCTCAAGGAAGATCGCGACATCGCGCTGGTCTCGAGCGACTATCGCCTGATGAACTTCAACACGTCGCTGCTCAAGACCAAGACGACCACCAACACGCAGGGCGTCCAGGCCTTTACGGCCAAGAAGGGCCGCTCGGTCACCACCGTCGGCACAACCGAAGAGATCCTTGGCGCCGGCGTCTCGGCCGAAAAGTTCACCGCGCAGAGCCTGCCTTCTGCCGGTGCCCTCATGAAGGAAAACGACATGCCGAGTTTGTTTGACTAGGCGCCACGGCAACGAGACCGTTAGATACTTCTCAAAGCGGCGAGGCCCGGAACGCAACGGCATTGCGCCCGGGACTCGTCGTTTTTCTTCTCAACTTTTTTTAACGCAGATAAATTGATTTCTGCTTATTTTTCTGCGTAAAAAATGTCAGCGTCACTGCTTCGATGTCCTTTGGTCAGCCGTTAGCAAAACTTGCAAAAGTTAGCAAAAGTTGCAAAAATTAGCAAAACTTGCAAAGGAGCTACCATGGAGTACAGCAAGAACCCCTTTACCCCAACATTTGGAAGCGTCCCTCCCTTTCTAGCGGGCCGCGAGCATATTCTGCGTGACATCAACCGTGGCTTTATCAATGGCCCGGGAGATCCCAACCTGTCGACTATTTTTACGGGCGCAAGGGGAACGGGCAAGACGGCGCTTCTCTCGCTCCTTTCAGAAACGGCGCTTGGACACGACTGGATCGCAGCAAATGTCTCCGCCATGCCAGGCATGCTCGAAGATATTATCGAGCGAACCAAAGAAGCCGCAGATAGCTACCTCTCACAGCCTCACGCGCGCATAAACGGTGTTCAAATTGGCCCAGTGGGCATCGATTGGACATATGCTCAAGAGGCCCAGGGCAACTGGCGCACACGCATGAATGGCATCTTTAAGCAACTCGAAAAACATGACATCGGACTTCTCATCACCATCGATGAAGTCACAGTAGATCTTGATGAAATGCTCCAATTTGCCTCTGTTTACCAGCACTTTGTGCGCGAAGGTAAAAAAGTCGCCCTACTCATGGCAGGACTGCCTTACAAAGTATCGGCACTGCTACGCAACGATTCCGTCTCGTTCCTCAGGCGCTCTCAATATCATCAGTTAGGACGAATCACTGACGTTGAAATTGCAAATGCCTTCCGCAAAACCGTTGAGGCCGGAGAACGGTCGATTACGCCAGAGGCGCTCGAGGATGCTGTGAAGGCGGTCGACGGATTCCCCTACATGATGCAGCTCGTCGGATATCGCACTTGGGATGTTTCGAAGAACTCGCCCCAAATCAGTACGTCCGATGTTCAGCAGGGTTCCCTGCTCGCACGCATGGAGCTGCGCGATCGTATTCTCGAAACGACCTATCGAGAGCTTTCCGATAAAGACATCGAATTTTTGTTGGCAATGCTGCCCGATTCTGGCCCCAGCAGGGTCTCAGAAATTGCCAAGCGTATGGGCGTCGCCAGCAACTATGCAAGTCAATATAAACGCCGCCTCCTCGAAGACGGCGTTATCGGGGAACGTGGACGTGGCCTCGTCGGCTTCGACATCCCCGCGTTCAGGGAATTCTTGAACGAGAAGGCGTTTTAGCACGCCGGAATTGTCCGCGGGAGCATCAACGCATGGCAATCAGCAATCCTCTTGGTAAGGGAAGCAGGCTTTCCGCCAACGCTGAGTGCCATGCGCTCTCCTTGTCCTTAGGCGAGCTTGCGAGCGAGCTCTCGCACCTCTTCCAACTTGGGCGACGATGCCATGCTGTCGCGCTCGGTCATACCGCTGATGGTGACAATGCCCTGGTCCTCCCACTTGCAGTACGCGCAGGTCGACTTGTACATAGCGATTGCCGCATCGTAGACGCCCTCGCTGTGGCTATCGAGCAAAAGGGCCGTCTTGGTAAACGGGAATCCCGTGGCACCGAAGGCGTACAGGCGGTCGATGGCGGCCTTCTCCTGCGCGGTGATATCAAACCAGTAGATAGGCGAGGCGAAGACGACCATGTCGGCGCCTTTCAGCGACTCGATCACGTCGGCCATGTCATCCTTCTGCACGCAAGTGCCCTCATGGGTAAAGCAGTACTGACATCCCAGACAACCAGCGATCTTTTTGCCGGCAACGCGGACGACCTCGACCGTATGGCCGCCCTCGCGCGCGGTCTCGGCAAACGCCTCGACCATAGTGTCGGTATTGGCGCCCTTACGCGGGCTGCCGCTCAATACAACGATATTCATAAGAATCTCCCTTCTTCATGCCGCAGGCGCACGATGATTCGGGACAGGTTTTCGTTAGCACCCTCATAGCGGTTCTCCGCCCCCTAAGCAGCGTGTCCGCTACGAAACGACCGTCTTGTAATAAGCGCCGAAGTCTGCCAGCGAGTCCACGACGGGCATCATCTGGCGGCCGAGCTCGGTAAGGCCATACTCAACGCGGGGAGGATTCTCGCCATAGTCGTGGCGAAAGACCAGCCCATCATCCTCCATCTGCCGCAGGCTGTCGGTAAGCACCTTCTGAGAGATTCCCTCAAGGTCGCGGCGCAACTCGTTGAAACGCCAGGGGCGTACGCGCAAGTTACGGATAATGAGCAGCTTCCACTTGCCGCCAATGAGCGCTACCGCCGTTGCGACCGGACACTCCGGAAGCTCCTCTTTCGCCATCACGGGAGACTCAACCTCCTTGACCATACCGGTTTCACAAAAAAGTACGCAGTTACAAATATGTGCGTACTCGTATTTGCATGCGCCTTCGCGTTGAATATATCTCACGCAGGAGATGCCTGCAAGGTAAATCAACCCCAAGAGAGGAACCATTATGGCTAATTATGCAAAGACCCACATCGGTAATGAGAGCCGTGTCGAGCTGCACGAAGTGCTCGGGCTTACCGGGGCAGAGGTGAGTGTCAACAATCTTCCCGCCGGCGCTGGCGTTCCGTTCGTCCATGCACACAAGGAAAACGAGGAAATCTATGGCGTGATCGAAGGCGCTGGCTCGGTCACGATCGACGGTGAGGAAATCGAGCTTGCAGCCGGCGACTGGCTGCGCATTTCCCCCGCCGCACACCGTCAGTTCCGCGCCGCATCCGACTCGGGCATCACATACGTCTGCATCCAGGTCAAGCAGGGATCCCTTGATGCCTTCACGGCCGACGACGCTATCATGCTCTAATTCGCGATCGGTGTGCAAGGGGCCGATACCGCCCGCATGCCCCCTTCGGAATAGGCGCTGAGCAGCTCCTGGGCGTGAGCGAACTCGGACCCTCGCCTCCAACCGAGCAGGCGGTTGACCGCGAGATTTCCCTGGACGTTGTGGACGAAGAGCAGATAGGCGTCCTCGCGCGAAAGCCCGGTCTCCTCCATGATCGAGGGGACCATCTGCTCAGCGCCGCGGTCGACGACGCGCTGAGCCACCCGGGCGTATGCGTCGTCATCCGAGTAAAGCAGATAATAGTCATCGTTTGCCGGCGGGCGCTGGCAGAGGGCGCCCGCCTCCGTTCCCTCGAGCGGCGGCGCCGCCGCCAGGGCCTCGTCGATAAGTTCGTCGAGCAGCGCGAACTTGTCCTCGTAGTGCAAATAGAACGTGCCGCGGTTGATATCGGCGCGGCGGCAGATATCCGCCACCGTCATCTTCGCGAAGCCGACCTCGGCCAGCAGCGCAAAGAACGCCTCCCGTATGACCGAGAGCGTATAGCGTCGGCGACGATCGATCTTCCCCGATTCCATGGCCCCTCCAATTGCAGCGCTCAACAATATCCAGAAGCCGCTCGTTTATCGACAGCAGCTCGAAGCTGTTCATTGCTCTGACGCAAATCAACATTGATACTTTTTATAGACACCTGTTCATTGTAGTTGAAAGAGAGTATCAAGTGACTCTATACGAGCGGCTCGTTATCGAACTCACCAACCAATCGTTTTCCCATCAGACCGCCTACCGCACCGGCGGCACGCCCTATGAGCTGAGTGCCCGCGAGCCCGAGCCCTACGACCAGCAAATCGAAACGTTTGCCCGCATGATCGATGAAGCCGATTGCGTGCTTGTAGGCGGGGCCTCCGGGCTCTCCGCGGCGGGCGGCGGCGACTTCTACTACGAGGACAACGCGACCCATCGCAGGCATTTCGGCAAATTCGCCGAGCGCTACGGTTTCAGGGGCGCTTTTGAAGGGTCGTCCTACCGCTGGCCCACCGCCGAGTCGCGCTGGGGCTACCTTGCCACCTTCCTCGACACCACGCTCAACGCCCCGCTGCGCGAGCCCTACAAAAAATCTCGACGCCATTCTTACCGAGAAAGACTTCTTCGTTCTCACCACCAACCAGGACACGCAGTTCATGAAAATCTACCCTTGGGAGAAGGTGGCAGAAATCCAAGGCGACCACCGCTTCTTCCAGTGCTCCCGTTGCTGTACGGACGAGGTATGGGACGCCATCGAGCCGGTCTCTCGTATGGTAGAGGCCATGGGAGACGGCCTAGAGGTTCCGACAGAGCTCGTGCCACGCTGCCCGCACTGCGGGGCAGAGGCGTTCCCTTGGGTTCGCGGCTACGGCAACTTCCTGCAGGGCGAGCTCTACGAGGAGCAGTACCGCAAGGTGTCCGACTGGCTCGACGCGCACGCGCGGCAGAGGATCCTCTTCCTCGAGCTGGGCGTGGGCCGCATGACGCCTGCGTTTATCCAGGAGCCGTTCTGGGCCCTCACGGCGCAGTTGCCGCAGGCCAGCTACATCGCCGTAAACAACAAGACGCAGTTTCTCCCCCGCGCGATCGAGGACCGGGGGCTCGCCGTTCGTGCCGATATCGCCGACGTGCTCGCCGACGTGCGCAAGACGCTGGGTAGGTAGCGCATGGAAACGGTAAAAGCGGTTCGTATCGGCCAGGCACTTGCCGAGGCGGATCTTGTCATCATCGGCGCCAGCAACGGGCTCGACATAGCGGAGGGGCTCAATCTCTTCTGCGCCGACGCCCATTTCCGAGAGGCGTACGGGGACCTCGCCCAGGCCGACGGCATCGGCTGCATACTGCAGGGGCTCGCCTCTCTAGATGCAAACGTACGACGCCGATGGGCCGAGCGGTTCCATCAAAAGGAGTATGTCGAGTATGAGCCCAGCCCACTCATGAACAGGCTGCGGCATCTTACGGAGCACGCTGACACCTTCGTGATCACGTGCAATATCGACGGACACTTCGCACGTGCAGGGTTCAACGAGAACAGCGTGCTCGAAACGGAGGGGAGCATACGCACGTCGATTGACGAGCGGCGTCTCGCCCATCCAGATGCCCTCGCCATGGCACAGCTCGAAGAGCTCGCACACCTTGTGCAAGCCCATCGCAACCACAAGGTTGCCATCCTCGAACTTGGTGTGGGACTGCGCAACGGCGTCATAAAGCGCATGCTCGCTCAGGTCGCGAACGTCTGCGAACACGCCACCTACATTGTGTTCAACTACAGTCAGGCCTTGGCGCCCGATGCATCGTGCGAGACAATTCTCGTTGACGGCGATATGGCCCCGGCTTTTGAGGAGATTGCCCGATGCCGCCTCTAGAAAGAGAAGCAATGAGGCTTCGAAGCCTTATCGACGATGCCGACGCCATCATCGTCGGCATCGGCTCGGGCATGTCGAGCGCCGCCGGGTTCAACCATTACAACCACGCGGGCATGACGCGTGCCGGAATGGCGGACTGGCAGCAAGCCTTTGGCTTCAAGAGCCTTTTCGACGGCTTCTACCACCTCTACCCCAGCCTCGAACAGCAATGGGCATACTATGCGCGATACATCGATTTCATGCTGCGCGAGCCCGCCTCACAGCCCTATCTCGACTTGCGGGCCCTCATCGGCCATAAGGATTACTTCATCCTGAGCACCAATGTGGACACCCAGGTCGAGAAGATGTTTCCCGCCGAGAGGACCTGTAACTATCAGGGAAGCTTCGCGCACCTTCAATGCAAGCAGCCATGCTGCGACGAGCTCTTCGACGCGGGCCCCTACGTCGAGCGCATGCTCGCAGGCATGGCGGGGTTCGAGATCCGCAGCGAGGATGTCCCCCGATGCCCGCACTGCGGTTGGCAGCTTGTGCCGTGGGTGCGCGACGACACGTTTTTGCAGGGCACGGCATGGCGCGAGGGCCTCGAACGATATGAGCACTTCGTGCGCGAGCGCGGTAGTAGCCGCGTGCTGTTGCTGGAGCTCGGCGTGGGCGAGATGACCCCCGGCATCATCACGCTCCCGTTCTGGAGCATGACCGCAAAGCTGCCGGATGCGCACCTGCTGAGCGTAAACATATCGGGCGACTCGGCGCCGCTGCAGCTTGGAAGCAAGGCAGAGGCGATCCAGGCCGATTTGGGCGCACTGCTCTCGGCGGCGCGGACATGAACCGTGCGCTGGATATGCTGAGGTTCAAATGCTGATACTACGAACAGGCGATTCAGGATGGCAGTGAGAATAGGGTGAAGGCGCTGATTCCCGACGATTTGTCGGAAGAGATTAATGACGCCTACGAGAACGCGCACGTTCGATAACGCCGCCAAAGGGATCTGGCCGCCGCTCAAATAAGATCACCGCCATCTTGCATAAACGACGCCATGTTAAGGTGCCTGACGCCATCCCTCTCCTGCAATAGAGGATCAAGCGTGAACAAGTAGCGCGGATACCCATCCCTGATGTGGCCGAACGGCCTGTACTCGCGCTCCTCGACGCCTCTGTCGGCAATCGACATAGAGACCTGGATGTAGGCGTAAGCATTGCGCCTACGAGCGATGAAGTCACACTCGAGCTTCCCAATACGGCCCACAGAAAGCTCGTACCCGCGCGATGCAAGATAGAGGTAGAGCACGTTCTCCAACGCCGGTCCGTAGTTAATCCTCGCATCCGTGTTCATGGCGAAATAGAAGCCGGGATCAGCCAGGTAGTACTTCTCTTCGCGGATAAGCGATCGCCGAGACTTGAGATCGAACCTCGAGCAGCGATAAAGGATCTTCGCGTCAACAAGAATCTGGATATACCGATTGAGCGTTTCGCGCTTGATGGGAATCTTCTCGACATCATTGAAGTACGCAAGGAGGTTCTTCAGGTTCGTCGGCGCACCAAAGTTGTTGATGAGATACGTCTGGACGGCATCGAAAACCGAGACATTCTTGATCTTGTTCGAATGTTTGACGTCCTTTTCAAAGATCTCATGAATAACACTTTTGATATAGGTGCGCTTTTCATCCTCGCCCTCATACTCCAGCGCTTTGGGAAAGCCTCCAAGGGTCAGGTACTCGGTAAACTCTCCCACGAGAAGGTCATTGACGGGCTTGCCGAGAAAACGCTTCATATCGATATATTCCGCAAAATCGAGTGGGAACACCTCGAACTCGATATAGCGACCCGTCAGCTTTGTAACAAGCTGCCCAGAAAGCAGATATGAATTCGAACCGGTAATGAAGATGGACCAACCGCCATCTGTCCGGTAGCCGTTGATGAGCAGCTCGAATTCCTCTACGTTCTGAATCTCATCGATGAAAAGGTACTTTGTCCCCTCAGTGTCTGCGGGGGTCGACATGTCAATAAGGTTTTCGAGCTCATCGGTCGTCTTGACCTTCCTGTTCTCCCGTGAGTCGAGGTCGATATAGATAAT
Source organism: Collinsella sp. BG-O-102 (assembly GCF_023656745.1). Lineage (GTDB taxonomy): Bacteria > Actinomycetota > Coriobacteriia > Coriobacteriales > Coriobacteriaceae > Collinsella. Next base: position 5,439 of record NZ_JAMOKO010000003.1, on the reverse strand, counting down.
GTGATCCTCCGCCACACCGGATTCCACGAGCTCGTCCGCAATCGATTGCATGAGACAGGATTTGCCGCACCTGCGAACACCGGTGATCACCTTGATCATCCCGTCATCGTGGTAGAAACCACGCATTCGCTTCAGATACTTTTCACGTCGGTATATACGCAAGATGCACCCCTTTCCTCAGCGTCCATTTTATCGGTTATGGGGGTGATTTTTTACATTTTATAAAAAAGCGTACCGATAACTTATTCCCACTCAGTTTTGAAAATCGAATGGTTTTGAAGTTTCGAAAGCGGCGGAGCAACATGCATAAGGGCATGTTGGGATCCGCACCAGTAAAACGGGAATTGACTCACGCGAGAAGGCGCCGCCCCGTCGCCTCGAGGCGTGCGACAGGCAGATTAGGTTTGGGGAGTAGAACGGCCCTTGCGCGAGGCGTGAATTGTAATCGATAAAGCCGAGTTTTGAGAACATGCGGTTTATCTCGTCGAACGTTGAGTCAACAGGGGCTTGCGCCCCGTCGGCCAACTTGGCGACGCCCGTGTCCATGATGCCGGGCACAAGCGTGAATGCGCCACGTGGAAGCGAAGGGGCCACCCGAAAGGTTGATGGTAAGCGAGCACCAGAGGTCAAGGTAGTCCTCGCCTTCCGGGCTTGCGCGGTCGAGGGCGAGAGCCCCTCCCTCGGTCGCGTACAGCGGCAGCGGGCCCTCGGCCAGCTCCTCGGTCATAAGCGCTTACATGTCCGTCTCCCCTCCGGGCCACGTCAGACCCCTAGAATCTTCGCCCCCGGGCAAAGCTTCGGCGCGCCCCATGGCATCTCGGCTTTGCCTCCTGCAATGTCGCGCAGCGGAGACACCACCTGAGACGGATGTCGACGCATCGAACCCGAGACCGGGCGCAGCGGCGGGGAGCCTCTCGCGCGAACAATCTGCTCGATCCTGCCGTACCCGTCTTAAAGAAGTTCGAAAACGTTTAATCGTACGACATCCCTCGAACAGTCGGGGGTACACACCACTACAGAAGGCCCACGGAACGGGGGGCGAGATGGTCGGCGACGGGTTCAAGGCACTCTCCGGCCCCACGCGCTGCCAGGGGGGGGCGTCGGGAGGGAGGCCGTAATGGGTGAGAAGGGTGAGCGGCCGGAGCGGGTGTTCCCCGGCAGGACAGACCCGTGGTTCATGGCGGCCATGGTGATTGTGGTGGGCGGTTTATCAGCGGCGTGTATCGCGTGTTTCCTGAGCTCGAGTCCCGCGCTCCTATGGGGCTGGCTCGCGCTGCTGCCCGTCCCGGCCCTCGTGGCCCTGGCTGCCCTTCCCGTCCGCAGCAACCGCCTCGAGCTCTACGGCGACCGCCTCGTCGTCGTGTACGCTGGGACGCGTTCGGTGATACCCTACGCCCACGTACGGGACGTCCGGCGCACCAGGACGCTCTGGGCGGGGACGGCCAACTCGCTCGACCGCGTCTACATCGAGGCGCCCTACGACGGCGACGCCATCGTCTCGGTGACCGACAACGACGCCCTCGTGGCAGAGCTCGAGCGTAGGTGCGGCCTTAGGCCCGGCGCCTGACGCCCCGAAAGGAGGAGAAGAGGATGGACGTCCCGCACTGGCCCTACTGGAGGAAGAACTCCCTCGGCGGCACAGCACGCAGGTCTGATACACGGACTGGGGCGACTGCCCCTTCGACACTGGGCTACATGAGCCCAGTTGAGTTCAGGAACGCAGGGCTGTCCCTGTAAAAAATGTTTAAGCAACCGTTGCAAATCCATTCTCCCGCGCGGAGAGCTCCGGGTAGGCCGAGCTCGCGTCGGGCATGTAGCCCATGCGCCTCCGGGCGGCGGCAAGCCCGCGCTCGCCGCGCTCGCCGAACAGCTCGACCGAGCCCGAGCTGGGGCTGGCGGTGCCAGTGACGATACGGATGAGCGTGGACTTCCCGGCGCCGTTCTCGCAGATGAGCCCGTAGACGCGCCCCGCTTCGAGGGCGAGGTCGATGGGGCCGAGGACAGTCCTCCCGCGGTACGCCTTCGTGACCCCGTGAAGGCGGAGGGGCGTGGCTGTCGTCATCGCGTTCCTTTCTCCTCGGATGGATTTTGGGTATGCGTCATGGGCCCCCGCGCGGGGCGGGGAACGAATCGACGCAGGCTCGAGGCCGGTTGGGTTGGGGTTGAGGCTCGGGTTCCACAGGCTTGCACAGCCCGACGGACGGGGCGTCCGAGCGCGCTATGCTTAGGGAGCGGTGGGCGCCTCCGGGGCAGCAGGGGCCTCGGACGCGGTGATGCCGGAGGTGTCGACCTCGCCGATTCCGGCGAGCTGCTCGATGAGGGGGAGGCCCGTCGGGTCGTCCACCTCGACGCCGCCGAGGACGATGGTGTCGTCGCGCATGTCTATCTGGGTCGTGAACACGGCCGGGTCGAAGTCCGAGGCGATAAAGCCAATGCCCGCGAGGACGACGCCCGCGGCAACGAGCCCGCCCGCCACGGCGAGGTAGATCTTCTTCGCGCTGATCATGGTACTCACTCCTTTCTACGCCGCGAGATGCGCGGCAGCACCGCCCTTCTCGCCCTTACCCTTCCAGAAGGGCGAGGCGGCCTTCCTCGCCCAGAGCGCCGAGAGGCGCGCAATTTGTTTTGAGGCGGCCCAAGCGCCAGCACCAACGAAGAGCGCCACGCCGACGAGGCCGAGCCCCACGCCCGCCGAGGCGAGGGCGTACGGGAAGTGGCCGATGGTGACGCCGCTTACGGCAAGCAGGAGCTCAACTACGCCCACGCCCCCGAGTGCCGCCGCGACGATCCACACGCAGAGCGCCAGCACCCAGATGCAGATATAGACCGTGACGGCCACGGCGGCGAAGGCGGCGAGCAGCGGCACCCACACCGGGGAGCCCACGATGGCCAGCACCCACAGCAGCGCGGTGCTGCGCCGGCGCGTCCTCGCGATCGCGCGCGGCACGGCGGGCAGGTCGTCGAGCGTGGCCTCCGCCACCTCGCCGGGCGTGCCCATGGCGGCCACGGCCTCCTCCTCGCTCATACCGTCCTCCATGCGGTCGGCGATGGCCTCCGCATAGAACGCCTTGGTCTCCTCCACCTGCTCGGCCGGCAGGCAGGCGAGCAGCTCGCCCAACCGGCCCAGAAACTCATCGCGCGTCATGGTGCGCCCCCTCAACGTATGCGTAAATTTCCCGTACGGACGGCCACTCGGCCAGGAACTCCTCGATGCGCGCTCGCCCGTCGTCCGTGATGCGGTAGTACCGGCGCAGCCGCCCGTTGTGCTCGGCGGAGCGCGCCGTGATGCACCCGGCCTTCTCCAGGCGCTTGAGCAGCGGGTAGAGCGTCGACTCCGTGAGCCCCATGCTCGCCGGTACGTCCTTCACGATCTGGTAGCCGTAGGACTCCTCGCCGGAGACGGCCGCGAGCACGCAGGCCTCCAGGAAGCCGCGCTTCATCTGTGCCTCCATCCGCACACCTCCTCTCGTCATATACTATGCTATACACACTATACGATGCAAGGTATTAGACGTCAACTCTCATCGCGAAGATTCTCCGGCCCCTGCGCGCTGCGAACGTGATGTCGCGGGGCGGTTGGCATTATGCATGAAACGCAAAGCAACGCACAGACGACAGCAGCAGTCCAACACTGGCTGGAGACGCCGGGATGCCAAGAGGAGGCGCATGCCGCGGTTGAGAACATCGCCCGCCCCAGGGGACGCGAGCGAATCAACCCGAAAGCAAGGGGCTTAATTATTCCCACTCGATGGCTCTGTTTTTGTCGTCCCGTCATTCCAGTTGCACCCAGTTTTCGGTGCCGTCTCGAGACGAGTGCCGCCAGGTAACGCCATGTCGCGTTTCGTCGGCTTCGGGGACAAAAGCGGGGACAACTCCAAAAACTTTTTTCAAACTCAAGGGCATTGAGTTTTTGTTTTTGTCCCAAAGGGCGCGGCGGACCGCCTTTGGAGGCTCGATTTCGCCGAAAACGCCCGTTTTGAAACTCAACCGACCTTTAGCGTGCAAGCCGCCAGCTTCAACCGCAAGTGAGTCAGCGCTGGTGGTTTTCGAGCCGTTCGCAAAACCGCAGGTCACAGGTCTTTGGTATCGGTGGGCAAAGTGAGTAGTCTCGGGGGGCTTGCCCATGAGTTGACAAGCAAGCCTTCAGAGTTTCGAGAAAACATACTGGTAGAATATGGTCTGCAAATCAATGACAGGAGACCGACGATGGCCGATATCCCGAGCAGGAAGCCCATTCTCACAATAGAACAGCAGATCGAGCACCTGAGGCGGAAGGGCGTCTCCTTCGAGCTGTGCTCCGAAGCGGAAGCCGCGCGCATCCTGGCCGGCCAAGATCACTATTTCAGACTCGCTGCCTACCGCGTGTTGTTCCCCAAACGCGTAGGCGGGCCGCGAGACGGCCAATACGCCGGGCTCGACTTCGGGCACCTCGTCGACCTCGCCGCCATCGACCGCGAGCTGCGCAGCTTCCTGCTGCCGCTGACCCTTGACGTGGAGAACTCCGCGAAGACCAGGCTGGTCGAGCGCATCACCGAAAAGCCGGACGAGGACGGCTACTCGATCTTCTCCGACTACCTTGCAGCCCTCAACCACGGCGACCGCAACCGCAGGGAGGGAGAGCTCAACCGCCTGAAAAACGACGCCTACCTCGGATCGCTCGTTTCGAGGTACCCGATTGGCGAGATGCCGGCGTGGGTCTTTCTGGAGCTGTCGTCTTTCGGCGCCTTCGCCGACTTCTACCTCTTCTGCGCCGATCGATGGGGCGATTCCGAGATGAGGGACGAGCACTACATGCTCAGGCGCGCGAACTCGCTGCGAAACGCCGCGGCGCATTCGAGCGCCATCGTGAACGGGCTCGGCTCGTCATCGAGCGCGCCGCAGCTGAGGTACCCCGCGCCGCTGGCCGCGGCTCTCGGCGAAATCGGCGTGTCCAAGCGCCTCAGGCGCTCGAAGATGCGCAATCCACGCATCCTGCAGATGACCGTCCTCGCTTACGCCTACTCTCGATTCGTTCCTAGGGAGAAAGCAGAAGGGACTCCCGAGAGGCTACTCGCTCTTGCCGACAGGTCCGAGCTTCACGGCGACTGGTACGCGGGCAACACAGTGATAGCCTCGTCGCACGACTTCATTGCGATGGTCTTCAAAGCCTGGCTCGGGTAGGATCTGCTTCCCACTTGCGCGCAAGCTTTGCTCGGTGCTGATGTGCGCGTCAAGCATCCATGGGATTGACAAAGAGGCGTTTAGCTGCATAATGGACTCTAGTTAGAAACCCTCGGGTTTGCGGGGCGGGATCGTGAAAGCGATTCTGCCCTATTTTAATATGAGAAAGCCATTGTCAATAGGCATGTTCGTTCGAGCCCGGTTTGAAACCGGGCTTTTTCGTTTCCCGTCGGGAGAGCCCGCGCACGCTGCATGGCTTAGTCGACGCTTGCCTGGCAA
>NZ_JAMOKO010000029.1 GCF_023656745.1 Collinsella sp. BG-O-102 | reverse complement strand
CCCCGCAGGTGCGGTAAGGGCTACCGCACGGGCCGATACTCAAAGCCCATTGTGGCACCCCGAGCCCGCGGAAAGAAGCTGCGCCGCGGGGGAGGCGGCCCCAATGGCTTTCTCATATCGTCTATATTCACTCGCTATAGGAGACGGGTGATACCTGGGTCAATGACAGAACTGAGAAGCCCGGAATAATGGAGCCAGTTAGAAACCCTCGGGTTTGCGGGGCGGGATCGTGAGAGCGATTCTGCCCTATTTTTTCCTCCGTCTGCCCCAAACCAAGTAGTTCGAAGATAGCCTGTAGGTGTCCTCGTGGGCGCCTTTTATTTTCAGGGAATCGGCCGCTTCATGAACGAGCGACCGGCTTGACCTAGATCGAACCGCCTTCATCTCCGTCTAGGCGCCGGCAATCAACATCGCAAATCCGCGCGTGCTACAATGCGGGCACCAGAGATGAAAACACAGTCCCCGTCGGGTAGTCGTGGGCGTGCGGGAGTCCGCATCAGTAACCTGCCTCCTTGGTTGTCCCTTCTCTGCATGGTCATCTACATAAAGGAGGAACCAGCCATGCAGATCAGCGTGTCGTCCACCCTGACCGTATATCACGACGGCCAATTCTGGGTCGGGCTGGCGGAGCACGTCGAGGACGGAAGGTACGGCGTCGCCCGCATCGTCTTCGGCGCAGAACCGTCCGATGAGGAGATTCAGAAATTCGTTACAAGCAAATGGGAGAAGTTCTCATTCTTCGGTGGCGAACCGGCTGAGGCAAGCAAGCCCGCGAAGAACCCCAAGCGACGCGCCCGCGAGGCGGCGAAAGCTCTCAAGCAGCCGGCGATGAGCACCAAGGCGCAGCAGGCGCTCGCGAATCAGCGGGAGACGATGAAGCGGGAATCGGCTCAAGCAAGAAGCCAGCGTCGCGCGGATGAGGCGGAGGCGCGCTTCGAGCAGCGAAAACTGAAGCGCAAACAGAAGCATCGCGGTCATTGATACCGCTATCGACCAGTATATATAGCAGCAGGCGTAGCTTCGATTGAAACTACGCCTGCCACCTGGTGCTATAACGTTATACAGAACGTCTGTTCTACTCCCACTCGATGGCGTCGATTCTGCCGTCCCGTCACTCCAGTTGCACCCAGTTTTCGGTGCCGTCTCGAGCCAAGTGCCGCCAGGTGACACCATGTCGTGCTTCGTCAGCTTCGGGGACAAAAGCTGGGACAGCCTCAAATACTTTTTTCAAACTCAGGACTTTGATTTTTTGTTTTTGTCCCAAAGAGCGCAGCGGGGCGCCTTAGGAGGCTCGATAGCGCTGAAAACGCCCGTTTTGAAACTCAACCGCCCTTTAACCCGCAAGCCGCCAGCTGCAATCGTAGGTGAATTAACGCAGGTGGCTTGCGCGACATTCGCAAAACCCCAGGTCGCAGGGCTTCGCCATCGGCGGGAAAGGTGAGTAGTCTCGGGTGGCTTGCTTATAAGTTAGTGAAATCCTGAAACGTGACAAGACTTATTACACGAATGATGTCGCCAGCTTCGGGATTGCCTCGTCGTCATAATATCCTTTGAGCTAACGAGGATGCCAGCTACGGGGTTGTCGATTTTCTGATGCATTAATAACCAGGCAAAGTCGGATAATCATATGAGCGGAGAGCACAAAAAGATAGCAGCTCATTAAGACAAATATCCTTGGCAGAATGCACTCCGGTGACTAGGATGACGACAGATGAACGAGGAGGACAGAACGATGCCATTACTCAGCGAGCGGTCGCTCGAATCTATTGCAAAGATGTTCGTGGGCGACGAAGGAGAGCTGTTCCACTACTTGTCGGGCCCTCAAATAGTGACATTCTTCAATGACCATTTTGACTTCCGGGACATCTACCAAGGTGGCAACGCTCCTACCAGATGGAGATACGCCGCCGGAAAGATAGCCAGTGTTGCGTCGAGCGGCCGTCTCGATCGTTTTTTCTCAATCGTTCTTGGATTCAAGTATATGGTCAGTACTTTTGGCTGCGATGAAATCGAAGCCCGAGAAAGGGCGGACAAAGCGAAGAAACGGTTCAACCAAGTACTAATCTCCGACGAGCTTGAGATAGTCGGAACAGACGGCGAGATGAAGCTTGTGGTGATTGATTCGGATCTAATCCCGATCGGGAAAGGCGGCTTTGCCGAAGCGTTCAGGCAAAAGTCAACAGGCAGAGTCCTGAAAAAGCTCATGCCCGAAGTAGCCCTTGATGCAAGAAACCGCCATCGCTTCAAGCGCGAATACGAGATAATGAATGATCTTTCGGAGCTGCCAGGGGTTCTCCGTGTCTTTGATTTCGACGAGAGCAATTGCTCCTACACGATGGAGGCCGGCGAGACCACGCTACTAGAGTTCATGGACAATCCTCTATCCGAGCAAGTCAAGATGTCCATAATCGAGCAGATAGTTGGCACCATGGCTGCCATTCACTCGCGCGGATACATTCACCGAGATCTAAGCCCCACGAATATTTTTCTACTGAGCGGCCAACTGAAGATTGCCGATTTCGGGCTTGGAAAGAACTTGAACACACTTTCATCCTACCAAACCACCAACACAAACAATTATGGACAGTGGTTCTACTGTTCACCTGAACAGCTTGTCTATCTAAAAGATGGGGACAAAAGGAGCGATGTCTTTTCCTTGGGCAGGATTATCAACTTCGTGCTCGCCGGACATCCGACAAAAACGAATCATCGTCTTCGACCGCTGGTAGAAAAAGCAACCGCAGACGATCCGTCGAAAAGATACCAGGATGCGGCAGAGTTTTTGAGCGCGATAAAGCGAAGGTTGTCTTCGATAGCAGATGCGGACCGGGAAACGAAACTTGCGGAAAAGGCAGCACGGGGAATCCTCGACGGAGAGGTTGCCGAATGGATTCTCGAAATGACCGATGAGCAGCTGTGCTCACGGGTAGCGTCAAACCCCGCGTTCGCTAAAACGGTTGTCAAATTTACGGAAATCGACAACGGCAATGCGGCCTTTGTCATGGATGCTATCGACCAGAGCATGACGCAAGTCTGCAAGACATGGGAAGACCACGATCCATTTGCCGACATCGCAAAGTCGATTGTTTTAAGCAAGGCGCCATACGACATCAAGGAGCGTGCCTGCCAAACGCTTTCATATGTAGCATGGCAAATCAACCGTTTCCATGCCCAGCATCTGATTGAGGATATTATCACCAGCGGAATAGACCCGATGCTGGAAGACCTTCTCAACGACTCCGTGTAGATTCATTAATGCAGCGCAGGCCTGCGTTCGTCTAGGGAAAACGATACGATAGACGGCATCTTGGTTGCACCCTAGGCCGTTCACCCTTCCGCTCGCTCCCATATAGTTCGATTTCGATAAGCTGAGTCCCAACCGATGGGTGCCATTTATCCGGGTGCACCTGGGGCAACGGGCCGGTAGGCCTGCGCAAGGTCGCTCGCAGAACGCGCAACATCAAACACGACAGAAGAGGCGAACGACAGATGCCGGACTCCGGACGACAGCACCGCGGAAGACGAGCATTCCGACCACAATCGAACGAATCTCGGTCCTAGGCAGGCGCCCGCACGGGCGCCTTTTACTTTTCAGGGACTTAGCCGCGAGCTAATCGGAGACCATAGAGCACTTCAAAACGGTTCAGAACGATAATCAACAAAACCGCAGGTAGAATATGCTGTTTTAAAAATCGTCTCTTACACTCCGCAACGCTCGGAAGCGCTCCGTTCAGGATTGTTCGTAACCCCCCGACCGTCCAAACAAAGAGGCGCAGTCCAAACTTGACCTGCGCCTCTCATCAAAAAGTATTATTTGTTGTATATCAATCCAAGCATCCAAGGGATTGGCATGAGAACGGCCGCCGCCAGCAACACAGGGATGCAAGCCACGATTGCCAGCCCTCCGCCAGCTCCTAGCGAAACCGCCTCACGAGAGCATCTGGCTCACACAGCGCTGCACGGCGGCGTAGTTGGAGCCCAACCGTCGCTTGCGCTCCTCGCCGTTGCCGTAGTCGCCGTTGATGACGGTGCGTGCCAGCGCGTCGATGTCGACCTCGCCACTGCCGGACGAAGAAGAACCGCCGGAACCACCGCCGAGAGAATCCGGTTCACCTCGGCCTGCACCTCGAAGTAGCGCGAGCCCAGGGCCCGTTTACGCGCCTCGCCGTTGCCGAACTCCTCGTTGATGACGCGCCACGCCAGGCTCGCCACGTCACCCGAGGGCGCAGAGCCGCCACTGCCGGAAGACCCCGCAGCCACGGTGTCCGAAGACCCGGCGCCTCGGCAGATGCGCGGGCGCAGGGCCGCCCTGCGCCCGGCGGCGATGTAGGGCGCGGGGCAGATCTTGTCGGTCACGTCGTAGCGGCGGATGACGCCGCCCTCGGAGATGCCGTAGCGCTTCATGAGGGTCTGCACGAGCCAGGCGAGCTTGCCCGCCTCGACCTCGCTGTAGTCCTCGCTAGCGCTCACGGCCTCGATGCCGACGCTGCGGCAGTTCATGAGCCAGTTGCCGGCGTGCCAGGCGGTGTCGCCCTCGGCCACGCTCTGGTAGATCTCGTCGGTGATGTCGCCCACGAAGTAGCGGGCGGACGACCCCTGCCGCTCGTTGTGCGAGAAGTAGATCGCGTTGTTGCGGGCCGACGCCAGAGTCGCCGTGTAGTGGATCACGATGCGGTCGATGGCGTGCGAGCGCCTGCGCGTCATGCGGTCGCTGCCGCACTGCTTGAACAGGATGCTATGCCCCATTGGCGCTGACCTCCTTGAATCCCGCGTCCTCGCCCTCCTCGGGCTTGAAGTCGCTGGGCGTGTCGGGCTCGCAGCCGGGCTCGCGCAACTCCTCCCAGCGCTCCTCCTCGCTTGCGTACTCACTCATAGGAATCGCCCGCCTTTCCCAGCTCGGCAATAACGGGCGAGAGCACGGCCATCACCATGGCCACGCACAGCGCGCGCCGCGTGGGGTCGAGCACGGCCACGCCCATGAGCAGGTCGACGTTGGCCACTACGACGCCCAGGACGCCCTGGACGACCGTGCGCATAAAGCGCCACTGCCGCTCGTTGCTCGTCAGAAAACGGTTCATCTGCCGCTCCTCTCCTCAAGAGCGTCAACGTCGCGCCTGACCACGGCCATGTCCTGCTCGAGCTTGTAGGTGCGCTCGATGAGGCAGTTGTGCTTCTCAACGCGCCGCGCGAGCTCGTCAATCTTGAGCTCCATCACCGCGCGGCTTCGCGAGTTCGACGCGATCACCCCGACCTGCGTCACGACGCCGATGAGCGCCACCGCAATAGACTCCACAAGGACCTCCCAGCAGAACATGGACCAACTTCAACGGCCCCATCATCCGCTGCGGTCACAAATCAGCTGGTAGCTGAATCGCTGCTATAAAAAGCGAGGTAAAATAAGAAAAAGCACAGTAACGATTGTTCGAAAGAGTCGCTAACGGGAGGTAGAAATGGAAAGCCGGCTTTACGAGGAGGGGTACGACGAAAGTCTCTTGAGAGCTGTAGCGGCTCTTAACGAGACTCCTGCATCCACGGAAGCAATCCTGGGCCTGTTGCAAAAACACTGGGATTTGCCTCGAGGAGAAGCGGAGCAGCTGTTGTCGCAGGAACGCTACGAAGGATTCTTCCAGCGTGATTTCGCAAGATACCTGACGATGTACGAAGGCTTTTCCAAAGAAAAGGCAAGGGCATATACGACTAGCCACATGAACCTTCTGGCTCTGCGAAAAATCGAAAGGCCGTGGGCTATCGAGTACAACAGGCTTTATCGCCAGATCGAAAAGCAGAAGCCTCAAATAAAGGGGAAGGTTCACCTATCTTCCGAAATCGAGGAGTAAAGCAGTTCTCGCTACACGCCGCCGCATCCCATCGCCTAACCCACACCACGGGGGCGGCGCGCTCACCCCTGGCAGCAGCGCAGGAAGGGCGCCTGCGCAGCTGCCAGGGGTGCCATTATGCTCAGTCCCAAGCCGCTACCCGGCAGTGAGGTAGCCCGCCTGCCCCTCGCGGTCGATGTGGCACATCGCGTACGTCGTCTGCTTAGAGTCGTAGGTCGTGCCGTTGCCACCCGCGATGGCCTTGCAGTTGTAGAACGTGGAAGAGCCCGTGCACCCGCTCGGCAGCCCCCAGTCGGCATCGACCAGGATGCGCTCAAGGGCGGTGCAGGCACCGAACGTGTAGAGCATGCTAGAAAGCGACGCCAGACTCATGCCCCGCAGATCGAGCTCGGTGAGCGCGGAGCACGAGTTGAACGTACGGTTCATGTAGGCCACGCCGCGCAGGTTCGCCATGCCAGAGACCGAGGTCAGGGCGTTGCAACTGTAGAACCAGTAGTTCAGGTTCACGTTGGCGACCCTCGATGTGTCGGCGGCGATGGTCACGCGCTTCACGCTCTTGCCGAACGAAGCCCAGGGCGTCGCCTGGATCGCGGCGTACTTGGCGTTGGCGCAAAGCGTGTCGGAGGCCAGCACCTCGCGACCTGTCGCATCGGCCTTGGCGAACCCGATCTTGAGCTCGCCGTCGGCGAACAGCGTGGCGTTGAGCCAGGTGCGGACTTCGTACTCGGGGTCAGTCAGAACGCCACCCGCCCCCAGCTTGAGGACGGAGGCGCCGGAGGTCTGGAACGGCACGAAGCCGTCGGTGCCGCCCATTGAGTTCGATTTGAGTTTCACGGGCCCCGAAACGTCCCCGTTTCGGGGCCCGGGGACAAAAATCGCACGTCTACTCACTTGGGATAAATCCTTACTCCCATTCCTCCGAATACCGCCCAGTGCTTTGCCATCTTGAAACACTGGGAGTAAATAGCGAAATAGCAGGTGAAAGGGAGTAAAAGACCAAAGAAAAAGCCTCCGTCCCAACGCGGGAACGGAGGCTAGGAAATCGTTTTTACTCACCGCCGTCGCTGGTGGCTTTGCCATGACTGTCGTACGAAACGAAACTCAGCGGCACAGTGCGTCACTCAAAAGTGCAGGTCAGAACCCTATCAGCCTACTCCCACTCGACAAATTCAAGTATATGAGGAAGTATTTCTCTTGAATTTACAGGTAAAATATTCGCAAATTTGCTAATATTTTACCTGCTATTTTCGGCTGTCAATTTTCTTAGTATCAAAATAGTATCACAAGAGGCTGGAAAATGCAACAGAATTATGTGGAGCTCTACATAATTCTGTAACCCCTTGATTGGCAACTTCATCCGAACACCTCCCATATTCATCCGTACATGTACGGATGAATATGGGAATCCGATACCCTGAGGGCCGGACCGGCCGGCCCCGGGAGATCGGAGGACGGCATGTC
>NZ_JAMOKO010000028.1 GCF_023656745.1 Collinsella sp. BG-O-102 | reverse complement strand
TTGCCAGGCAAGCGTCGACTAAGCCATGCAGCGTGCGCGGGCTCTCCCGACGGGAAACGAAAAAGCCCGGTTTCAAACCGGGCTCGAACGAACATGCCTATTGACAATGGCTTTCTCATATTACAAAAAAGAGGGCCGACGCATCAACCCTCTTCAGGTATCACCCGAAGGCTTCCACCGCAATTAACTTTAATTTAGCCGATATCCCTTGTTAGTCTACAGGCACTGCCACAAGTAGAAATTATCTTCACTTTTAGGGAGTAGCTCTTAAAAAGCAGCTATGTAACTAAGAAGCGCATCCATCTTGTTCCCAACCCCAGTCGTTTCTATCTCATGAAAGCCCAAAGAAGACAGGGGGGCATGCAGATCTTCAGGGACGCCAGAGAGGTCGCCGCGGTAGGTCTCCCGGTCAGCCGCCATCGCGGTTCCTAAAAAGAGGAAAGGCAGCCATCCCAAGAAGAACAGCCGCCTTTCCTCTGGACGCGGAACCCGTAGGTTACCCTCGTCAATACCGCTTTTTAGATAGGCTACTGATTATCAATCCGTAAGTCAAAGCTGCAAATTTGAGGCAAGCGACAATCATGTAATTCAAATCAAGACACACATGATTTTCAACCAAATCAAACGATGTCTGGCTAGCATATCAGGCATTGCACGCATAAAAAAGGGCAAGACTCTCAGTTTGAAAGCGTCACCCTTAAAGCTCCCAAAGAGCTTTTGTATTGCAGGAAGATACTCTACACCATCTTCCCTTGATTGGCAGGTCGAAACAGACACCATTGTGATTTCAAGCAGAAAGCGTTATATTAAGTATGCATTTGCACGTGGTGTTCGCACTATACGCTCAGATGCCATAGTTTACAAAGACGGCCTTCTTCATAGACGCTAGGTGGGATTACTCACTAGTAGCCGATATGTCGAAGGCCTTCTTGTACTTAAGAAAATCATACATTCTAATAAGCCGTTTTAGCTCGCTATTACCGTGGATTATCTTGCGATCGTCCGTGATGAGCGCCCTCAGATACTCGAGCAACTCACTTAAATCGAGCTCATCCTCCTCAAGTAAAACTAACTTTTTAAATGCTTCCTTAAAGCCTTCGTTAGCTATAACAGACTTAACCGAGTGTCTAATTCCCGACAGATGATAGCTATCTTTTGCCTTTCGCAGGCTGTTGTTAAGAAAAGCGTCCAGATCTCTTTTCTCATCTAATTCCTTTAATATCCTCGGGTTAAGGACTTCCCCAGAATATGCGCTTAAATACTTGTACATGGGCAAACCACCCGAGTTGGAAGCAAGCAGCGCAGGAAGATATTCCTCGACGGCAAGTTTGGGAGCGACATGTTCATCATCGAATACGACATCGCGATATAAAAGCTCGGCTTTGACCATATGACCGTGGCCCAAAGATGCATTTGCGACACCGATGCCCAGCACAAGATGCTGTCCCTCCGGAAGTCTCTCGAGGTCGCTAAAACTCGCTTCGACTACCAGAGAATCATTTGGCTCGCCCTTATCTGCCAGGGCGTAGATACTCCTGCGCAGCTCACGAATGATCCTGGGCGAGAAGGAGCATTTGGAATGCCCAATTGCTTCATACACTGCGCCAAAATCATTCGTCCTAATCTCGGTCATGCTTATCTCGCCGATACCCGGAAATGTAATCGAATGTGTCGAGGTTGCGTTTTCGCCCCTAGTTAGAAAAATAAAACGCTCTTTGAGCAATGCGAGATTATTTGAACCGAGGCAGCGTGAAATCGACATGAGGATAGCTTGGATATCGGGGTCATTAAGGGAATAGCCGATAAAAATAATTGGGTATTCCATAAAAATAGTTAGCAACTTGGCTGCCAAGTAATCCTGGGTTTCGGCGAGTTTTGCGTAATCTGCCTCCTCAAGAACCATAGATTCAGGATTATCCATAGACCCATGGATCTTATAGATCTCTCCCATTTCAAAAGTTCTATGAAAGACAAGATCATCCTGACCTACAAAAACTTTAAACTCTGGAAACAGTGACTCCAGTAGACAGTCATAGTTGGTTGTAATGACTCCAGAGATACGCCGCCTGCCGACCTCTCTCAAGATATCAAGTTCATGCGTCATATGGTCAGGTTTGAACGAAGATAACCTCTCGACCGCCATAATCTTTAAAACAGATTTGCGCTGACGAATGTCCTCTGCATGATCGTCTCTAAAAGAAGCGAATCGAGGGTCCTCAAGAACAGCTATGCGCATATCCTTATCAAGCATCGTCGCGGCAGAGGGCAATGCGCTATTGTCAGACTCATCTGGACAACGTGCCAGGTACGAGTCAAACCGAAAGGGATCATCGGAAAGACGGGAACAGAGGTGCCTTAACAAGCCAACCCAATCGTCGGTACCCATGTATCTACGGGAAAAGCCCGAGCCGACGAATAAATATGGGCTACGCCCCACCCCATTTATCAGACGTACAACGCTGTCTACAATGTCATCTCTTCCGACTTCCATCTAACGCCTCCAAACAAGTCTACTTCCATAAGTATAGAACATATGTTTGATTTTTTCTAGAATTATAAGACTTCATCAAAGACAAAAGCTGCTCGACAATTGAAAATTCGAACCGCACAGGTGACCCAATATTCAGCAGTACTCCGACGAGCAAATATTCATTTCGCGTCTCAGGCAATCTAGCGCAGCGGCATCAGTTAGAACGCCATGACTCTCTAGAAGTTCGATAAGTTGAGCGAAAGTCTATAATTCCATCGCAAAAGTAACTCCTAAAATCAAAGAGCCGTTGCCGGCAACAACCGAACAACGACCCTCCTTTGTCATCGCCTCGCTTAGAGTCAACGATGACTGCATCACTACTAACATAGTAACCTGTTTTCGTCGCTATTGCGGCAGATGCAGAATTACATTCAATGTCCGGGCAAATCGATTTGCCTGATTCGGCACGTCAGTCATTATTTTCCCCATCAACAAAATCAGCAAAGGTCAGCTGTTCACATCTTTTCATCGGACGGTAATCTCTAACTTTAGTTATATGGCATGCGGCGGTTCGGACTTTTTGCGTCCTCAAATTAATGACCTCTTTAATGGTCATATCGACACGCATTAGGTCGCCACTATTTAAGCGATACTCACCATCTCGCACACGTTCGAGAAAATCACGGTCGTCTATTTGAACCTTATTGTATGTTCGTTGCTCGTCCTCGTAGCCCGACTCAAATGTATATCCGGAAACATCTCCACCGTAGGAACCAAATAACGGTCGAACCCAGATATTGTGGGACGAATACTCAACCGTCTCTTCCTGCGTTGCCTTTAAAGCTTCGTCTTTATAGCTGTCAAAATAAGTCGCCTCGCTTGAAGAAAAAGAAATAGCATCCTCTGAAGCCTTACTACCGGCAATCTTAATCTCAATCTCCCTCGAAGGCCTCTTGAATGTTTTCATCGGACCAGTGATAACCTTAGAAAATTTCTCAGCGATTTCTGGGGACTGGACTAGCGCGTGGATCTCAACGGGAACAACGACTGCGTCCGAACCCTCTCCATATACGAAAGTTCCATTGTCAGTTGGCTTATATTTAGAGATATGTCCTTTAACTTTTTTAATTATGTGCGCTATAGCAAATAGAACCTCCACAAGACCGCCGGCATTATTAATTGCAGATATAGCGTCACTGTTTAACGCGTCAATCAATCCGGGCACACAATGGATCACGAATTCCGTAATAAAAGAGCCTTCTTTAAAGGGACGCACTTTTATAGTCGTTTTTTCTAAGGAGCCCGACTCTTTTGCGACCTCTTTTATCAGTCCGTCAAATTGGCTTAGGAACTTAGAAAGGTCCTTGGCGTCCAGGCCTTCTTCGGGATCTACATCGACAAAGCGATATACGAGCGTTTGATTTTTTGTAGAAGTGTCCATGTTGTCCTCATACCCTTATAAGATCACGGGTCCTATTTCCTGCGACCGAAGCGTTTTATTCGAAAGCGATCGAGCGCAAAATTAAACGAAATAATAAAAACCAACGTAAACGTATAGATAACAAATTGATATATTTCAGATACCGAATCAGACAAATAGACTGCACAGAACGCTTCCACGAAAAGCACGGAAAGAAGCGTACACAACCCGATAAATACCATTCTTCCTACGTCGATGCAAAAGACATTCCGATACTTCCAAAGCAGAAAAGCTGCGGCACAATAGATAGCAAGAAGTGAGATTAAGCCTGGTATTAGATTCCAACAAAATAGAGAAAGAGCAACGGGAAACGTCCAAATGGCATTCCCCGCCGCATCTGAATCCATAAACGTATAGCCTTTATCCCTCATTCCGTTTCTCTCCACGACAAGCTGGAGATAACTTCTCAATATCCATCCTGAAAATGATGCAAAATAGATAATGAACAATCGGTCGACAGACCACAAGGAATTATCCCCAAAGGCAAGCGTAAGGATGCGCGAGGCGACCGGAAGGGCCGCAGAGGTTAAAACCGTGATCAGGACATCGGAGGTTTCAAACCCACCGTCCCTGCCCTCTCGGGACTTGTTAACCATCAATCTCCCAACACAAATAGAAATCAGCATAAGCTCAAGCACCATACCACTTCACTGCGTATGGAAAATAGCAGGTCTAGGCATTGTTAAACACTTAAAGGGTAAAACCTACGGATGAAAGTTAGACAAGAAGAAACCCTTCGATCCTATTTACAGAACGAATAAGACCGAAACGAAACCCCGCCCACAGAAAGAAGGCAGTCACCATGAAACGAGTCGACGAAGAACCTACACCGAAAGCAATTGAAGACGCTCTTACCCAGGACCCGCTTCACCGCAAGAGAGAAATCGAGGACTTTCTAAAGATGCTCATTGCGGTTGAGCCTCCGTATACCTTTGTCATCGATGCACCTTGGGGCTCTGGCAAGTCATTCTTTGTAAAGCAAGTTGCAAGAGCCTTGCAAATGACAAATCCGGCACTTAGCCAGGACAGCGCAAAACCAAGCACAACATTCGGTAATATCGACGAGGAACTACACAAGAAACCATACCTCCCCATTTATTTCAACGCATGGGAGGACGACCATTTCGACAATCCGATCTTGCCAGTATTAGCCTCTATCGCTAGCACTACAGGCGAGAAGAGCGTCAAGGGTGGAGAGGATTTCAGAAAGGGAATCATTGGCGCCATAGAAGCCGCCGCTTCCCTTGTCGGATATGGCGGTGACATCAATGGGGTCATTGAAAATTTCAGCGGAACCGATTTTCTCGAACAGTACAAAAATGAGAGAGAGCTTCGAGGCAAAATTGACGAGCTCATTAAGAGCAATCTACCCAAGATTGCCGACCGAGCCGTCATCTTTATCGACGAACTCGACCGCTGCCGGCCCGAATTCGCCATAAAGGTACTTGAGCAGACCAAAACCCTGTTTCAGCAAGAGAACATCGTTGTAGTTTATTCAACCGACATTACGCAGCTTGCACATTCCCTCCAGGGCATATATGGCCCAAGATTCGACGGCAGAAAATACCTCGAGCGCTTCTACGACAAACGTCTTGAGCTAAATCCGATAAAACCGGCTGATTACCTTCTGTATAAAGGAATCAATACAATGGATGGATATACCTTCATGGATATAACCATCGATTTGCTCGGCTACAAACAAGCCTCACTAAGAGCCTGCAACAGGCTTATCGACTCTATAACAAATCTATCCAGATACATTGCTAACCACTGGGAGCACTTTGGGAATGGAAGGGTTCAGCATTTCCCAGACCAGGGTCTGCTTCCTGTAATAAACATTCTCGCTTACTATGACCCACTCGCCTGGCACGAAATGAAGACCAGCACTGACTTCGGGGCTGTCTACGAACTTGCGAAACACAGCAATCGCTTCATTCGATATCTTGATGAAGTGATTGAATCGGTATGGGGAGCCAATATGGATGAGCTTCCCTATAAGCGAGATATCGAAAATAGACGCAGGCGATTTGTAGAAGACCTATGCGCATTGATATACGGCAACAATGACATGGACCCGCGGGTCAAAGAACTGGGCAATAGTGAACTTACCAGAATGTCTTTCAATCAGCAGCTATATCAGCGTCTGGCACCGCCATTGTAGAGCACCGAAGATCCATCAAGTGGCCTTGTGCGCAGCTCCATGACGACTGCATCCAGGCCCAAAGTGATGGCGCTCGATCACTTCGTCCGGAAAGATACAACCATCGCGGATAGAGGCGCATAATACGACCTGCATCAACATGAGCGAAGCCAACATGCAACAGCGCTGCCAAGCCAGACGTTAGCAAATAGGCATTGGGGCCCATGTCGGCCCCGGTGCCTAGGCGCAATGCCACGGTACTGCTTCACAATATTCAACAGTGGCTAATTAAACAAACGCCGCATCCCACCAAGTCGCTAATGCCCAAGCCGTTCAAGCCAAAGAACAGCTTGGGCACACTCCATGAGACCACAGCAAGAGCCGCAACCGGACCTCGCGTCAGTAGCAGACACGCCCCATCCCGCCGGCAATCACCCCTCCCCGTCCATGACCGTCCAGCTTACAGGCTCAATGCCCGGAAGAGACGTTAGGCAAGAGGGGCAGGCAACCTGATAGTTCCCGTAATTTGTTCTGCGCTGCATCGAAGCGGAGACGTATACCGCTTTGCGGGCGCGAGTGACGCCGACGTACAGCAGGCCTATTTCCTCAATAAGCCCATCTGGCATTTTCTTCGCATCAGCAATCTGGCAACCTCGCGCAGAACGTAAGCATATACCAGCATTTTCGCAACGAGAGCAAATCCCTCCAGGCCAATCGAAACGCGTAACGCCCGGAATGAAAACGGTGTCCCACTCGAGCCCCTTAGCGGAGTGAACGGTCATCATGGAGATGCCCACATCAAGGTAATCGGAGAAACGTCGCAGGGAGCCCTCGGAAAAGATACTAACGATATAGTCGAAGCGCTCCGAAGGACCCATCGGGACGCAGTCATTTTTAAGGTGTTTCCGCAGCGCTCCTAGAAGCATGGCATAGGACCGCCCATACTCGAACCTCTTGGAGCCAGTCAGCAGTTCATCAGAGATGGAGTCGATTATTTTGTCCGCAGCAGACCGGCTGACGCCCTTTTCTCCAGACACTGCATCGGTAATCCTGGATAAAGCAAACGCATTGAATTCGATGAACCCCCGACTTGTATCCGAGAAGAGTCCGTTGAAGTAAGAGATACCTTCTTTAGCAAGCTCTTCCATAATGAGATCGGCAAGGGCACCACGCTTACGAACAAGAATCGCAATCCTCCCGCCACTGCTTTGAGCGAGCGCCGTAACCTTGGAAACGATGGCAGTCGCTTCGTCTTGCTGAGTAGAGCCAACAAATATGGGAAGTCGGGGCGTACCGCCGGCAATGGCGCCCTTCATGTTGGAGCGAATCGCAGCACCGAGCCCCCCGACGATAGATCTCCCAGAAAACCTATGGTTATGCTCGAGTTCCAACGGCGTTAGACGCAGGTCGGTAGTGGCCTTTGCCTTTAAGCCTTCCATTGCACCAATAAAACCATAAACACGCTGAATGGGGTCGCCGAACATGCAGATCCCCGACTCATCAGAAATCAGACCCCTTAGGAAGACATAGCACAACGCATTCGTGTCCTGCGCCTCGTCGACAAGCACAACAGGATATGCTGCCGACAGATAGGACCTTAACTTGGGAAAATGAGCGAGCAATTCAATTGCAAGGGAAATCATTGCGGAGTATGGCAAGAGACCGTTCGATGCAAACCTTTCCTTGATGATCCTATTAAAGGAAAACATCACACGCCTCAAGTCCATTTCCTGACCGTTTCTCATGAAGCGGAGGAAGTCGTCAACGGCATTCTTTTCATCCCAGGTCAGCCTGCCACCTCGCGAAACCAGCTCGCTAACGGCGCTGTTGTCATCAACCATAGAGAGCTCGCCAACGTTCACTGGGAGCGAGAGCGATTTCCAGTATCTGCGTAGCAGAGCCCAAGCAAAGCCGTGGAAGTTGGTCGCCATGACGCTGTCCTCAAAACGCTTGGCCACGGGACCAGGAAGTGACGACATAGTGATGTCCAAATCCATACGCATCCTCCGCGCGGCGGCAACGCTAAAGGTCAGGGCCAAAATCCTTTTTGGCGAATGGACTTCGCCAGATGCCAGCAGCCAGCAAGCCCGCCCAGTCATCACCGTGGTCTTCCCGTAGCCTGCCGGCGCCTCCACGAACACCCTCTTTGATGGCGAGAAAATCGCGGAGCACTGCGACGCATCCCCACCACAGCGCGCCTCAATCTCGGCTCTAACACTATCCCGCAGGTCAGTCTGACTCATCAGCATTCGAGCCCCACGGCCTTGCGAATAATACTTTTGTAACATGTGGGAACGCCATTAGCACCAAGAGCCTCCGCGAGGGCGACGCCAGACACGACGCCCTTGTTCGATGAAAGCCATGCATACATAAGCGCACGTGATTTGGGCGTGTCTGCGAATAACCCGTCAAACTCCGATCCCCGGAAATCGTATTCAGGGTCCCGCAAGTTAACGCCGTAGACAGCACAGGCGCTTTTCAAAGCTTTACTATTCCCCTTGATGCAAGTTGCCCTCTGAAAAGGATCAATCGACTCAAGAAGCGCAATAAACGCACCCTGGTTATCGCTAGCGAAGAACGAGTCAACGACCTCACCTTCGAAATCCCGTTCGGTTGTCGTTATATGGTCTTCAGAAGTTTCTTGCAGCTCATCCTCATCTCTGTCGACAATTGAATAATTTGGAATCTCGAACTTGCCCAGAAGTTCACAGAGTGGTTTAACGTTCTTTTTCCCGCCGGCCCTGATAGGCACAACTCCATAATCATCCAGATCCATCCCAAGGTTGCGAGCGAACACCGGAATGGCTCCAGACTCCGTCTGCCCCTCAAAAGCCAAAACCGACCGCGCGAAAAAGGCCTCTCGTATCGACTCAAAGTTCAGCATAAGATGCTTTTCAACCTTGTCGGACAGGTCAATATCCTTACCGCATATGACCTTCGGCGAATTTTCGCCCTGCCCGAATCGCACAATGTTCTTATAGCCGCGAGCCAGAATGTTAGGCGAATGCGTCACCATGATCAGCTGAGCTTTGATTGAATCAATTCCGAAATAGTCCTTTAAAAGAGCATTGAATCCATCATCCTTCCCTTCGCAAATCCTATGCAAGCTCTTCGAGAGACGCCTCTGCATATACGGGTGAAGGTGGACTTCGGGTTCGTCATAAGCCAGAACGGCGTGCAGCACGCGTCTGTCATCATCATCTGAGCAAAGGCTCTCTTGAAGGCGTTTAGGCGAAAGCCGCATAATGCTCTCGATTATCGAGAGCGAGGCAATAGCGAGGTACTGCAAGCCTACCCCTGCCTTTTTAAAATGAACGCCCCTCTTGTCAAGCAAGGTAACCAAACTTCCAAGCGTTCCGCCATCCGATGAATCGACGCCAGGCCTCACACCATATGATGACAGGATCGGGACGTCGCCGACGATTTCGCCGAGATCTGCAACCAGACCTTTGAGCTCGCTCCCATTCAGAAAATCGGAGACCTCTTTACCCTCCTTATCTAGATAAAGAGCGATACCTTTGGAGAGAACTTTACCGACACCTCGGGTACCATCAAACGCCAGGTCTCCCCTATTAAAGGATGCAGTCGAGTACCTGAACATGTGAATGGATCGCATCAGAGAGGGTGGAATACTTTCTCCGCTCCCTTCGGCCTTAAATTCAATTCGAGAATCCGGGTCATCAGCAAAAGCGCAGATGGTAATAGTGTTTCCGGTCGTAGGATCGATGTCGAGCCCCGTTATTCCGATCTCGCCCTCGTCCAACTTTAAAGTTACTAGAGCCCCTGCGCGCTTTTCAATGTCAGCGAAATCCTCTTCGCTAATCGTCGCTTGATTGAAAATTGTATTGAGCAAGTCAAGCACATTCGTTTTGCCGAGGTTGTTCTCGCCGACAATATAGCTCACGTCCTCGTCAAAACTAATCGACACTCCATCGAGATTCCGATAGTTCTCAATCCTCAGTTTAGAGATCCTCATGCGTCCTCCCGACCTTTATGGTTTTATGGCTTCCAACAATCTAACACGCCTCGTGTTGTACTGAACTTGAGGCACAGCCACTTCGACCGACTTGTAAATCATAAGAGTAGTCCTAAGAAGGTTGCTTGCATGCACCAAGCCGTCTCCTAAGGCTCCCTCCCCCTCCCCAACATTCCCCAGAAAGTTCGCTGATGTTGACTGGGGTTCCCGTAAAATAAACTCAACAAAATATGTGCGGAGTGCTGGCCTGGAGCTGCCTTCGGACCCTATTGGCTGCTTACCGAAAGGCTCCGCTATGAAATGACCCCTTTACTACTTGCTCTGCGCGATCGCGTGCGCGTCCATGGTCAGCGTGACGCTGCCCATGGCAGCCACCGCAGAAGCCATGCAGCCTCGGGCAACAGTCGGGTAACAGGCACAAGCCGCCGTCACTACCGGCAATGCCGGCAAAGCCGAAAGCGGCGCCAACACAAATTGAATTAAGCCCAGCCCCATCTGCTACACTAAAAAATGGAACTAACTCACCAGCACAACTCGATCAGCTGCGCTTGTTCAGCAACCCTACCCAACACCAAATCAAAAGGAGTTCATCCATGTCCCAGTACGATTACCTCGTCGTCGGTGCCGGCCTCTCGGGCGCCGTCTTCGCCAACGCCGCCAAGCGCGCCGGCAAGTCGGTCCTGGTCATCGACCGCCGCGACCACATCGCCGGCAACATCTACACCGAGGACGTCGAGGGCATCCAGGTCCACCGCTACGGCGCGCACATCTTCCACACCTCCATGAGGGACGTCTGGGACTACGTCAACCGCTTCGCCGAGTTCAACAACTACGTCAACTCGCCGGTAGCCAACTTCCACGGCAACATGTACAACATGCCCTTCAACATGAACACCTTCGCCAAGATGTGGCCGGGCGTCGTCACGCCGGCAGACGCCCGCGCCAAGATCGCCGAGCAGGTGGCCGCCGAGAACATCGGCGAGCCGGCAAACCTCGAGGAGCAGGCGCTGTCGCTCGTCGGCCGCGACATCTTCGAGACGCTCGTGAAGGGCTACACCGAGAAGCAGTGGGGCCGCGACTGCCGCGACCTGCCCGCGAGCATCATCAAGCGCCTCCCCTGCCGCTTCACCTACGACAACAACTACTTCAACGACCGCTACCAGGGCATCCCCATGGGCGGCTACACCAAGATGGTCGCCAACATGCTCGAGGGCGTCGAGGTGC
This sequence comes from Collinsella sp. BG-O-102, assembly GCF_023656745.1. Taxonomy (GTDB): domain Bacteria; phylum Actinomycetota; class Coriobacteriia; order Coriobacteriales; family Coriobacteriaceae; genus Collinsella. The sequence continues at coordinate 3,059 of NZ_JAMOKO010000028.1, read as the reverse complement.
GCTGCGGCGTGGAGTACAAGGAGCTGGTCGCCGCCGAGCCCGATATCGCCGCCAAGACGATCTACTGCGGCCCCATCGACGCGTTCTACGACTTCAGGCTGGGCACGCTGGAGTACCGCAGCCTGCGCTTCGAGACCGAGACGCTCGACGAGGCCGACCATCAGGGCGTGGCCGTGGTCAACTACACCGAGCGCGAGGTCCCCTACACCCGCGTCATCGAGCACAAGCACTTTGAGTTCGGCACGCAGGACAAGACCGTCATCACGCGCGAGTACCCGGCGGATTGGAAGCCCGGCGACGAGCCCTACTACCCCATCAACGACGCCAGGAACGAGGCCCTCTATAGGCAGTACGAGGAGCTGGCGGCGCAGGAGGGCGACGTGGTCTTTGCCGGACGCCTGGGCGGCTACAAGTACTACGACATGGACAAGGCCATCGCCGCCGCCTTCGAGCTCGTCCGCAACGAGCTGGGCGTGGAGCCGACGGAGGCGTAGGAACCATCCTAAATAGCTGCTGGTTGCCAACAATACGGCACAGCATTTGATTTGAGGGGTGCGGAACAAAATCCGTGCCCCGATTTTATTAACAGGATCCCCTACCCGCAGTCTGTTACCGTAAAATAATCCCCAACAAAATATGTGCGGAGTGCTGGCCTGGAGCTGCCTTCGGACCCTATTGGCTGCTCACCGAGAGGCTCCGCTATGAAACGACCCCTTTACTACCTGTTCTGCGCGATCGCGTGCGCGTCCATGGTCAGCGCGACGATGCCCATGGCAGCCATCGCAGGAGCCATGCAGCCTCAGGCAACCACAGAGCAGCAGTCGCAAGCCGGCGCCACAAGCAGCGACACAGACAAGGCCGAAGACGGCACCAACACAAACGCAACGGCAGATACCGTAGAGGACAACATCGCAACATCCACCGGCACCAGCGCCGTCAACACGGAAAGCGCTGGCAGCACCACCGCCGCAACCGGCACCCCCACTCCATCCCTCCGAGCCCAAACCAACCCCACGCCCGCCGCAATCTCCACCACGTCACAAACCGGCTACGCCCACTGCGCAACCGCAAGCCAAAACGGCGTCACCTTCACCGTCTCGTGGAACGACGCCCCCGCGGGCACCGCGACGACCTTCCACGTAACCCAGGCCAACGGCTCGTCCCAAGCCAAAGCGCGCATGGACGTGCCCACCTATTGGGACGGCGGCGGCCAGGAAAGCGTCTGCGACCCGTCGCGCCAGACATGGGCCAGCTACCACAGCCTAGGCACCGCCGGCCACGACTTTACATTTGACTTCACGGCATCGGGCACGTACCGCATCTACTTCTACTTTATGGACAACGACAGAAACGACCCCCAAAACGACAAGGGGATCTACTACCTGCGCACCACTGCGGAGGTGACCGTAAACGACGCCGCCCGCCCGAGCGTCACGCAGATCGTCAACAGCGCCGTGGCCCAGTGCAGGCAAGAGACAAACGGCTCGGAATACGACATGGCGCTGTGGCTCCACGACTGGACACTCGACACTCGACCAGCTGGAGTACGACCACAACCTCAACTGGTGCTCGGCCGAAAGCGGCCTCACGCGCCACCAGGGCACCTGCGAGAGCTATCAGCGCATCTACTCCAAGCTCCTTGACGCCGCGGGCATCGCCAACGGCCGCATCACAGGCAACGGCCACACCTGGAACGCCGTAAAGATCGACGGCAAATGGTGTCAGATGGACCTAACCTGGGACGACACCAGCGACAACTGGTACGGAGACCTGGACCAGCGCCATCTGTACTTTGGCCTGACCGACGAGCTCATGGCAATCGCACACTCCGACCACACGGCAAACTATCAGAAGGACGGCTACGCCTACCGCTCGACCGACCTGTCCAACAATTACTTTGTGCGAAATGGCAAGGCCGATAAATGGGCAGAGAAGTACGCCGACCGCGTTCAGCAGCACCTGGATGCCAAGAAAGAGAGCTTTTCCATCGATGCCGACAACCAGTCCTTCCCGCCGAGCATCTCGGGGATTCAGAATGGGATTGTTGCGTACGCGATGAATCAAAGGGAGTGGAATGCTAACGACGTCAAGGTTGAACTAATCGCAACATCACGCGTCATCACGCAGACCAACAACAAGTGGTTAGCGAGATACGACTTCACAGCTAAGCATAACGCGCCGGCCCCCTTCCCCGAGCTCGCCGGCGCGTCCTGGACCCTGCTGTCCGCCGACGACCCCTCCCGCGCGGTCGACTGCTGGTCGGCCTCGGTCGAGCCCGGCGCGCGCGCGATGGCGTGGTCCAGGAACGGCGGGCTGAACCAGGCGCTCAGGTTCCACGACCTCGGGGACGGCTCGGTCTCCATCGCCTTCGCGCACTCCGGCCTCGCGCTGACCGCGGGCTCCGCGGAGGCCGGCTCGCGCGTGAGGCAGCAGGCGTGGAGCGGGGCGGCAGAGCAGAGGTGGGAGGCCGTCGCCCGCGGCGAGGGCTTCGTCCTGAGGCTCGCGGGAACGGGCAAGTACGCCGCCTTCCAGGGCGGCTCGCCGAGCGACGGGTCCGGCCTCGTGCTCGCCGACGGGGAGGAGGCCGCCTCGGTCCTCGCGGCGGCCAAGGTAATCGGTTAATTCAAGTGAGTTATCAATTAACAGCGGTCAACTGTACCTGTGATATAAAATGAATCCGTCAAAATCGAATCGATGACTTTATTAGTTTTGCACCAAGTATTTGCAAAACGAAAAAACAATTTCAACCCTGAATACCAACTCCATCCGAACACCTCAGTAGTGTCGAGCAAGTTGGTGTAGCACCCGATCCGAAGCGAGTCAGCCCAGCTTCCTGGAACTTGGAATACGGTTGATATCCTATGCCGCCTCGATCCTGTCCGCAAGTTCTGTGTTTCGTCAAGAGGATTTGAGCAAAAAGAGCATCGGAAATTGAGCAGCCTGAGCATCGGAAGCGCGCACGCTTTTTGAGCGGCTAGCCCTCCTGCATGAGGGCATGGCGGACGCGGTAGGACTCGCCGCGGAACTGGACGAGCCTCCCGTGGTGGACGATGCGGTCG
>NZ_JAMOKO010000027.1 GCF_023656745.1 Collinsella sp. BG-O-102 | reverse complement strand
AGCGGGCGGCGGGATCAACCGAAGAGGAAACCAAGCGGGGGCGCCAGGCGCCCGGATGCGTCATGCCGAAATGGCGCGAAGCACGCGGTTGACAAAACTATAGAGACACGTCCCAAAAAGACTACCCTGCTAGTTTGGTAAAATACCGCCGCACTTGGGAACGGATGGGCTCCGGTGGGCTCCGCGGTCCTCAAAACCGTTGCGAGGCGTGCAAAACGTCTTGGATGTGTTCGATTCACATACGTTCCCGCCATACGCTACCAGCGCTTTTGTGCTCGCGGTCTTGCTGCGTGCCGCAAAGGCGCTGTTTTGTTTTTGCACGAGCTTTTCGTAGCGCCGCTATTTCGGCGGCGGTATTTAGCTTCGTGCATAGGGTTTCGAGCATGCCGATGGGGGTGTTTTGCCGTATGACTACCGTAAGACGAGCCGATCTTTCTTGCGTCGTCCAGGCGGGCGGGCTGTCGTCGCGCATGGGTTGCGACAAGGCGCGCATGACGTTTTGCGGCGAGCCGCTCATCGAGCGCGTGCTGGGTCGGCTGGCGCAAGTTGCCGGTGAGTTAGTCGTGACGACTTCGCGTCCCAGCGAGCTTGCCTACCTTGAGGAGCGCGCGTTTGGCGGTCTGGTGCCGCGTGTGGTGGCGGACCTTGAGGGGTCGGCGGGCGCCATGCGCGGCATCGCGAGCTCGTTGGCCGCGGCCCGATTGCCGCTCGTGGCGATCGTCGCCTGCGATATGCCGTTTGTCTCGCCGGAACTCATCGGTGCGCTTGCCGATCGTACTGAGGCCGAGGCGCTCGACGTGTGCGTACCGCGCGAGGAGCGGGGGATTGAGCCGCTTTGTGCCGTCTGGCGCCGCGATGCGTGTGCGCCGGTTGCCCAAGAGCTGCTCGCCTGCGACCGTCAGCGCATTCGCTGCCTGATTAATCGCGTTCAGGCTGGTTATATGGATGAGCCGCAGATCGTTAAGGTCGCAGGCTCGACGCTCTGCTTCGAGAACGTCAATACGCCCGAGGAGTTTGCGGCAGCCGAGCTGCTCGCCTAGATCTGCACACATCAATGACGGGAGATGCCGTGTCACATGATATTTGCCCCGATACCGGGGAACCTTGCACTTGCGACGGGTCCGAGCCTTGCACCTGCGGCTGTGGCGGCTGTGGACATACGGCCGAGGAAGAGGCAGCGGCGGCTGCGTATCGCGAGTCGCACCGCGAGGCTTCGTCCGGTGACGCTCTCGACCACGAACGCAAGATTATCGTGTCGTTCGACAGCACTTTCGATGTGATGGAATGCGAACAGCTGTGTCTTGCCGCCGGTGTGCCCGGGCGCATCATGCCGCTGCCCGGCTCCATTACCGCAGGCTGCGGGCTGTGCTGGGCCATGCCATTCTCGGGCGATGCCCTCGCCGCCTTCCGTGCCGCCACCGAAGGCCGTATAACCCCCGCCGACTACCATCAGCTCGTCCTCTAACCACCAACACCACCACAAAGGTGCCCAATGTGGTGGTTTGGAACACGTGGACGAAACAGGTTTGAAACACGGGTTTTGCATGTCAGGCACTCAAAAACGCTTCTACCTGCATCGTAATCAAAACGAAACATCTGCTCGTCGGCTTATGCGAAACTTTGCTGCAACAGTGCGATATTATCCATACTCGATAAAGTTCGCGGCGCATAGGGTGCCGCGACCGACATTTTTCGTTTCCCATCATTGGAGGAAGCATGAGCTACACGCAGAAAGTTCTCGAAGAGCTCAAGGCCCGCTATCCCGAGCAGCCTGAGTTCATCCAGGCCGCGTCCGAGATCCTCGGCACCATCCAGCCGGCGCTCGACGCCCATCCCGAGTACGAGGAGGCCGCTCTGCTTGAGCGCCTCGTCGAGCCCGAGCGCATTGTCATGTTCCGTGTTCCCTGGGTCGACGACCAGGGCAAGGTTCAGGTCAACCGCGGCTATCGCGTCGAGTTCAACTCTGCCATTGGACCCTACAAGGGCGGCCTGCGCTTTAACCCGACGGTCACCCTGGGCATGCTCAAGTTCCTGGGTCTGGAGCAGATCCTCAAGAACAGCCTGACCACCCTTCCCATGGGCGGCGGCAAGGGCGGTTCCGACTTTGACCCCAAGGGCAAGTCCAACAACGAGATTATGCACTTCTGCCAGTCCTTCATGACCGAGCTCTATCGCCACATTGGCCCCAACACCGACGTTCCCGCCGGCGACCTGGGTGTTGGCGGCCGCGAGGTTGCCTACCTGTTCGGTCAGTACAAGCGCCTGACCAACGAGTGGACCGGCGTCCTTACCGGCAAGGGCCTTTCCTTTGGCGGCTCGCTCGCCCGTACCGAGGCCACCGGTTACGGTCTGGTTTACTTTGTGGACGAGTACCTCAAGAGCCGCGGCGACTCCTTCGAGGGCAAGAACGTCGTCGTTCATGGCTCCGGCAACGTCGCTATCTACGCCGTCCAGAAGGTCTCCCAGCTCGGCGGCAAGGTGCTGGCCTGCTCCGATACTCACGGCTGGGTCGAGGATCCCGACGGCATCGACTACACTGTGCTCGAGCATGTCTACAACAAGAAGCGCTCCGGCCACGACAAGGGCGTTACGCTCGCTATGTACGTCGACGAGAAGCCCAGTGCCACGTGGCACGAGGGCGACGGCCGTGGCGTGTGGCAGCTGCCCTGCGACATCGCGCTGCCCTGCGCTCGCGAGAACACGCTGCTGCTCGAGGACGCCCAGGCGCTCGTCGCCAACGGCTGCAAGGTGGTCGGCGAGGGCGCGAACATGCCCACGACCATCGAGGCCACGACCTACTTCCAGGAGAACGGCGTCGCCTTTATGCCCGGTAAGGCTGCCAACGCCGGCGGCGTGCTCGTGTCCGGCCTGGAGATGAGCCAGAACGCCGAGCACCTGTCCTGGACCTTCGAGGAGGTCGACGGCAAGCTCGAGCAGCTCATGCGCGGCATGTTCCACAACGTGGACGACACCGCCAAGGAGTACGGCCAGGAGGGCAACTTCGTCATGGGCGCCAACATCGCCGGCTTCCTGAAGGTCGCCGACGCCATGCTCGCCCAGGGCGTCTGCTAAATCTTCGCTCGATATAGCATGTGATGAGGCTCCCAGCTATTCCGGCTGGGAGCCTTTTCTATCCCAGAGGACTCCTCATAACTTGCGGTGAAATACGGACTGTTTAGCGTCCCAGAACGGCTAATCAGTCCGTATATCACCGCAAGTTATGGATGGGTGGGTGGATTTTGTCCTAAAACGGTGTGCGGCCCCTCGTTTGGTACACTTAAAAGTACTGGACAAGTGAAGAGATGGGGGAGAACGTGCTCAAGTTCGGTACCTACGTCCGTGTTGGAAACGCGGCCGAAGCCTATGAGCTCTTACAGAAGAACCGCAACAACAAGATTGTGGGCGGCGGCATCTGGATGCGCCTGGGTTCGCGTCGCGTGGCGACGGCGATTGACCTTTCGGCCTGCGGACTCGATCAGATCGAGGAGACCGAGACCGAATTTCGCATCGGCGCCATGTGCACCCTGCGTCAGCTCGAGCGTCATGCCGGGCTCAACGCGCTTGTCAACAATGTCTTTGAGTTCGCTGTCCACGACATCGTGGGCGTGCAGCTGCGCAATACCGCCACGGTGGGCGGCAGCATCTACGGCCGCTTTGGCTTCTCGGACGTTCTCTCCGCCTTTCTCGCGCTCGATTCCTATGTTGAGTTGACGGGCGCCGGCCGCGTGCCGCTCGCCGAGTTCGCGGACATGGGCTATGTGCGCGACGTGATCGAGCACGTGGTGGTCGTCAAGCACGATTACCGTGCCAGCTATGAGGCCGTGCGCAAGGCCGCGACCGACTTCCCCTCGCTGAACGTTACCGCCGCCTGGTGGGACGGCTCCTGGCATGTCACCGTGGGTGCCCGTCCGCTGCGTGCGACCCTGCTGCAGGGCGAGGCATGCGGTCTGGTGAACGAGCAACCTTCCGAGGACGAGCTTCGCGCCCTGGCCGCATCCGTGCGCGCGCTGAGCTACGGCACCAACCTGTGGGGCTCGGCAGACTACCGCCGCCGCATCTCGGCCCCGCTCGCCATCCAGGCTGTGCGCCGCGCCGCCGGCATTGAGCTTTCGGCCGCGCTTGCCCGCGAGCTCGAGACCGTGCAAGTGCCTAAGTTTGCCACGGACGAGTATTCCTGCCGCCGCGTGCCCGGCGTCGATTCTAGCGAGGTGTGCTAATGGCTGCCAAACTCATCGATCTTTCCTTTACGCTCAACGGCCGCAAGGTCAAGGTTCAGATTGCCCCCGACACCATGCTCTTTGCACTGCTGCGCGAGCAGGGCTGTGCGTCGGTGCGCTGCGCCTGTGAGACCACCAACTGCGGCCTGTGCACGGTGTGGCTCGACGGCGACCCGGTGCTGAGTTGCTCGGTTCCCGCCGCTCGCGTCGAGGGCCACACCATCACCACGCTCGAAGGCCTCAAAGCCGAGTCCGAGGCACTGGCCCGCGCGATGGCTGCCGAAGGTGCCGAGCAGTGCGGTTTTTGCGCCCCCGGCCTTATCATGAACGTGCTGGCGCTTGCCCGCGCCGCCAAGGAGGACCCGAGCCTCGTCGCCACGCGCGAGGAACTCTCGCGCCAGCTCGCCGGCAACCTCTGCCGTTGCAGCGGCTACGAGAGTCAGCTGCGCGCCATCGTCCGCTTTCTCAATGAGTCCGGCGTGCAGGTGGGCTTTGAGATGCCCGAACTGCCGGTCAATAACACCAGCTCCGATGGTGTCGCATACAAGCAGATTACCCACAAGCAGCCCAAGAAGGACTCGAAGGCACTGCTCGAGGGTCGTCCCGTCTACACGGGCGACCTGGTACCTGCCGGTGCGCTCATCGTCAAACTCAAGCGCAGCCCCTATGCCCGCGCCAAGATTTGCTCCATCGATACGTCGCGCGCACTGAAGGTGCCCGGCGTGGTGGGCGTCTACACCTACGAGGACGTGCCCCAGCGCCGCTTTACCATCGCCGGTCAGAGCTATCCGCAGCCGAGTCCCTACGACCGCCTGATTCTCGAGAACCTCGTGCGCTACCAAAACGAGGAGGTGGCGATTGTCGCCGCCGAGACCGAGGAGGCCGCCGACAAGGCACTCAAGCTCATCAAGGTCGACTACGAGGTGCTCGAGCCGCTGCTCGACTTTACCCAGGCGCTCGATAACGACATCGTGGTCCACCCCGAGGGCGACGTGACCTTTATGTTCCCGCAGGGCGGCGACGTGTCCCGCAACCTGGTGTGCAGCGGTACCAGCGATTTTGGCAACCTTGACGAGGCGTTCGCCCAGAGCGACATCGTGTTCACCCGCACCTACACCAGCCAGGCCACGCAGACCGCGCCCATGGAAACCTTCCGCGCCTTCGCGACGACCGACGCGTTTGGGCGTATCTCGGTGACCACCTCCACGCAGGTGCCCTTCCACGTGCGCCGCATGGTCGCGCAGTCGCTCGATATCCCGCAGTCGCAGGTGCAGGTCATTAAGCCGCGCATCGGCGGCGGCTTTGGCTCCAAGCAGACGGGCTGCTGCGAGATCTTCGTGGCGTTCGTGACCCAGCAGACCGGTCGTCCGAGCTACTGCTGCTACACCCGCGAGGAGACCATCACCGCGGGCAACTCGCGACATCAGATGCAGATGACCGTCAAGTTGGGCGCCATGAACGACGGCACCATCACGGCCATCGACCTACATACGCTGTCCAACGCCGGCGCCTATGGCGAGCATGCCACCACGACGATCGGCCTTTCGGGCCACAAGAGCCTGCCCATCTACAACCATGTGAAGGCGAGCCGCTTTAGCTGGGACGCCGTCTACACCAATACCAACCGCGGCGGCGCGTATCGCGGCTACGGTGCCACCCAGGGCCAGTTTGCCGTGGAGAGCGCCGTCAACGAGCTCGCCGACATGCTGCACATGGATCCCGCCGACTTGCGCCTTAAGAACATCGTGCACGAGGGCGAGGTCATGCCGCAGTACTACAACGAGAAGCTCAACGCCTGCGCGCTCGACCGCTGCCTGCTGCGCGCGATGGACATGATCGGCTGGCGCGACAAGCCGCTGGCCGTGGACCTGGGCGACCGCGTGCGCGCCCTGGGCTGTGCGCTCACCATGCAGGGCTCGGGTATCTCCAATGTGGATATCGCCGGCATCGACATGCGCCTTGAAGAGGACGGCTTCATTACCATCGGCACCGGCGCCACCGATAACGGCATGGGCGTCGACACGATTCTGGCGCAGATTGCCGCCGAGGAGCTGGGCGTGGAGAGCTCGCTTATCGTGGTGCGCGGCGTGGACACCGACGTGTCGCCGTTTGACGCCGGCTCGTACGCGAGCTCGGGTACGTACGTGACGGGCCTTGCAGCCAAGAATGCCGCGACCGAGCTGCGCGAGAAGATCTGCGCCAAGGCCGCCCAGATGTGGGACGTGGACGCCGCCGATGTGGTCTTTGATGGTCAGTACGTGCGCCTGTCCGACGAGCGTGCCGCGCGCGAGCAGAACCGCTACCTCACGCTGCGCGACTTTGCCAACCTGTGCGTCAAGAACATCGCGGGCGGCGACGCGCTCACCTCGCATGCCTCTGCCTGCCTGCCCGTTTCGCCTCCGCCGTTTATGGCCGGCATTGCCGAGGTCGAGGTCGACAAGGCCACCGGCAAGGTGACCGTGGTGGACTACGCGGCGGCCGTCGATTGCGGCACCGTGATCAACGAGGCGCTCGCGCGCGTCCAGGCCGAGGGCGGCATTGCCCAGGGCATCGGTCACGCGCTCTACGAGATCGTCGAGCACGATGACCGCGGCCGCCTGCGCACCGGCAACTTTATGAGCTACAAGCTGCCCACGCGCCTGGATATCGGCAGCATTCGCGTGGCATTTGAGCCGAGCTACGAGCCGACGGGCCCGTTTGGCGCCAAGTCGATCGGCGAGGTCGTCATCAACACGCCGCTCGCCGCCGTTGCCTCGGCCGTGGCGCACGCCACCGGCCACCAGGTGCGCTCGCTGCCCATCACGCCCGAGAAGGCCCTGCTGGGGGAGTAACAGGTCAGCGAACAAGTCGTAATTGGCGGGGCGGGGCAACTCGTCCCGCCTTTTGCACTCGTGGTGAGGTCGTGAGCCTGTAAAAGGTGTGCGTGCGCTTGCCGTTCGTATCTGCTATCATTCCTAGTCTGTGCGCTCATGCGGGCGTGGCGGAATTGGTAGACGCGCCAGATTTAGGTTCTGGTGGGATTCCCGTGAAGGTTCGAGTCCTTTCGCCCGCACCAACGCACCCGCGTCGGCTTATGCCCTCGCGACGCTTGTTGCATAAAGGTACCAGCACCTCAGATAAGCTGGGCAGTATGAGGAGGAACGTGTTGAACATCACCGCTTCTGACGTCAAGGACGCCAAGCTCACCGCTACGGTCACCATCCCGGCCGCCGACGTCGACGCCGCGATTAAGAAGGCTTACAAGGACACCGCCAAGAAGTACCGCTTCCCGGGCTTCCGTGCCGGCAAGGCCCCCCGTCCGGTCATCGACTCCGCTCTTGGCGCCGAGGCTACCCTCGCTCAGGCCACCAACGACCTTATCGCCGCCAACGAGCCCGCCGTCCTCAACGAGCTGGACATCGTCCCCACCAAGAACGGTGACTACAAGGAGCTCGACCTCGCCAAGGATCACGAGGACTACACCTACACCGTCGAGTTCTCCCTGCGTCCTGCTGCTGAGCTCTCCTCCTTCGACGCTGTCGAGATCGAGATGCCCCCTGCGGAGGTCACCGAGTCCGAGATCAACAACCAGGTCGAGATGCTCCTCAACTACCGTGCCACCTTCGAGGACGTCGAGGGTCGCGCCGTCGAGGCCGAGGATTACGTCACCGTCGACCTCAAGGCCGTCGAGAACGCCGACAACTTCGCTGCCGAGGGCCGCATGCTCATCGCCGGTAGCGACAGCAACCCCGCTGAGTTCAACGAGGCCCTGATCGGCGCCAACGTTGGCGACGTCAAGTCCGTCACCTGGACCGACGAGGTCGAGGAGGGCGAGGAGGCCGAGACCCACACCGTCGAGGTCACCGTCAAGGGCATCAAGGTCCGCAACACCCCCGAGCTCACCGACGAGCTCGTCAAGTCCGACTTTGGCTTCGACAGCATCGACGCTATGCGCGACGCCATCAAGATCGAGATCGAGCAGGACAAGGCTTCCCGCCTCCCGGCCGAGAAGGAGAACCGTTGCGTCTCCGCTCTCGCCGAGCGCCTGCAGCTCGACGAGATGGACGCCGACTACGAGCAGTCCGTCTTTGAGGAACTTGGCCAGAACTTCCTGTCCAACCTCGCTGCCCGCGGCATGACCCTGGACACCTGGCTGCCGGCTTCCGGCCTGACCATGGAGCAGTTCATCGGCGACCTGCACAAGCAGGCCAACGACGTTGCCCGTGAGTCCCTGGCTCTCGACGCCCTCGCCCGCGAGCTCAAGATTGAGGTCACCGAGGACGACATCAACGCCGAGTTCGAGAAGGCCGGCGTCAAGGACGTCGAGGCTTCCAAGGCCGAGTTCATCGCCGATGGCCGCATGCCTGCCGTCCGCGAGTCCATCCGTCGCTCCAAGGCCGTCGACCACTTGGTCGAGAACGCCAAGGTGACCGAGGTCGACGAGACCGCCAAGGACGCCGAGTAATTCTCGCCACCTTGCCCGCGAGCGCATGCACGCGCCCGTGATGGGGTAAAGTTATAAGCCGGTTATCCGGTTGCTTCGTACGGTGCCAGCCAATGCATAGCATGCGGGCACCGTACGTTTATCTAGAACCAATTTGGTCCGCAAGAGAGAAATGGAGATGCGTATGATCGCTAAGTTCGATTCCGCCCTCGTGCCATACGTTATCGAGCAGACGCCGCGCGGCGAGCGCAGCTACGATATCTATTCGCGCCTGCTCAACGACCGCATCATCTTCTTGGGCGAGGAGATCAACTCCGTCAGCGCCAATCTGGTCGTTGCCCAGCTGCTGCATCTTGAGAGCCAGGATGCCGAGAAGGATATCTCGCTCTACATCAATTCGCCCGGTGGTGAGGTCTACTCCGGCCTGGCGATTCTTGACACCATGAACTTCATTAAGCCGCAGGTCTCCACCATCTGCGTCGGTATGGCCGCGTCCATGGCCGCCGTGCTGCTTTCGGCCGGCGCCAAGGGCAAGCGCTTCTGCCTGCCGCACTCCAAGGTCATGATTCACCAGCCCAGCGGCGGTGCCCAGGGTCAGCAGACCGAGATCGAGATCGTGGCCGAGGAGATCAAGAAGACTCGCCGCGAGCTCAACCAGATCCTGTCCGACGCCTCGGGCCAGCCCATCGAGAAGGTCCAGGCCGACACCGAGCGTGACAACTACCTGACCGCTGCCGAGGCCCTCGACTACGGCCTGATCGACCGTATCGTCACCTCGCGCGATCTCGCCGCGAAGGACGCCTAGGATGGCCGGTAACATGCAGGACAACTTTGACGAGAACGGCAACCCCATCCGCTGCTCCTTCTGCGGAAAAGAGCAGGGCCAGGTTCGTCGCCTTGTAAAGGGTCCGACCAACATCTTTATCTGTGACGAGTGCGTCGCCGCCTGTTCCGAGATTCTGGAGGAGTCGCTGGCTTCGGACTTTATGGACGCTGCCCGTAATGGTAAGCTGCCGGGCTTCCTCAACGATCACGGCCAGGCTGCCGGGCAGCCTGCCATGGATCCCGAGGCCGAGGGCTTTGAGCTTGAGGACGACGCCCGTCAGGTCATTACGCATGTGCCGACGCCGCACGAGATCTATGACGAGCTTTCGGCCTATGTTATGGGCCAGGAGGACGCCAAGCGCGCCATGTCGGTTGCCGTGTACAACCATTACCGCCGCGTCATCGAGGGCGGCGCTGCGCTTTCGGCCTTTGACGACGGCTTGGACTCGCAGCTCGACGATGATATGGACGAGGTGGAGCTCGCCAAGTCCAACATTTTGCTGCTCGGTCCCACCGGCACCGGTAAGACGCTGCTCGCCCAGACGCTTGCGCGCATCCTCGAGGTGCCGTTTGCCATCGCCGACGCCACCGCGCTCACCGAGGCCGGTTACGTGGGCGAGGATGTGGAGAACATCCTGCTCAAGCTTATCAACGCCGCCGATGGCGATATCGAGCGCGCGCAGGTCGGCATTATCTATGTGGACGAGATCGACAAGATCGCCCGCAAGGCCGAGAACCTCTCCATCACCCGCGATGTTTCGGGCGAGGGCGTTCAGCAGGCGCTGCTTAAGATCCTTGAGGGCACGGTGGCAAGCGTTCCGCCCACCGGCGGCCGCAAGCATCCTCAACAGGAGCTGCTGCAGATCGACACGACCAACATTCTGTTTATCTGCGGCGGGGCCTTTGTGGGTCTGGACAAGATCATCGCCGATCGCGTGGGCAACAAGGGCGTGGGATTTAACTCCGAGATCGCCGGCCCCACCTCGGTCGACGAGAACGACCTGCTGCGCCAGGTGCTCCCGCAGGACCTCAACGCCTTTGGCATGATCCCCGAGTTTGTGGGACGTACGCCCGTCGTCACCCAGACGCAGGCGCTCGACGAGGACGACCTGGTGTCGATCCTGACCGAGCCCAAGAACGCCGTGGTGCGTCAGTACCGCAAGATGTTCCAGCTCGAGGACGTTGAGCTGGAGTTTGAGGACGCCGCCCTGCACGAGATCGCCCGCATGGCGCTCGCTCGCAAGACTGGCGCCCGCGGCCTGCGCTCCATCTGCGAGGACGTGCTGCAGCAGACGATGTTCGACCTCCCCAGCGAGGAGGGCGTCACCAAGGTTATCGTGACCGAAGCCTCCGTAAAGGGCGAAGAACAGCCCCAGCGTATCTACGGCTAAACCAGCCTAAAACGTGTTTGCAAATAGCCTCTGACCATCCGCGGTCGGAGGCTATTTTATAGATACGCAATAACCCCAACTACCTGTGCTATTCTGTGTGTTTGTTTAAGCCAAAGCGAAGTCAATTCAGACTGAAGTAATCGATACCTAAGGCGTGTCCGCCTGCTTGGTTTTCGTAGATTCCGCACGAGCCGAAGAGCACTAAATGTGCTCTTCGTGCGAGCCCAGGACCTGACCGAGCGAAAACCAAGCAGGCGGACACGCCGACGGGCAAGGGAGAGATATATGGAAGAAATGCCCAAGAACTACGATCCGTCGACCAACGAGCCGGCGATCCTGCAGAAGTGGCTCGACGGCGGCTACTACAAGCGCCGTGAGGGCGTGGGCGACTGCACCGTCACCATTCCGCCTCCCAACGTGACTGGCAAGCTCCACATGGGCCACGCCACCGATGACTCTATCCAGGATGCCATTGTCCGTATGGCCCGCATGCGCGGCAAGTCCACGCGCTGGGTGCTGGGTACCGACCACGCCGGTATCGCCACGCAGACCAAGGTCGACAAGAAGCTCAAGAGCGAGGGCATCAGTCGCCTGGAGATTGGTCGCGACAAGTTTGTCGACGCCTGCTGGGATTGGACCCACGAGTACGGCGGCATCATCGTCGAGCAGATCAAGCGCATGGGCTGCTCCGTCGACTTTGATAACGAGCGCTTTACAATGGACGAGGACTACGCCCAGGCCGTGCGTAAGGTCTTCTGCGACTGGTACCACGACGGTCTGATCTATCGCGGCAAGCGCATCGTCAACTGGTGCCCCAACTGCACCACCGCCATCTCGGACGACGAGGCCGAGTACAAGGACGAGAAGGGCCACCTGTGGCACCTGCGCTACCCGCTGACCGAGCCGGTCAACGGCCAGGACTACATCGTCGTCGCCACCACGCGCCCCGAGACCATGCTCGGCGACACGGGCGTCGCCGTCTCCCCGAAGGACCCCGAGAAGGCCGCCTTTGTGGGTAAGACCGTCAAGCTCCCCATCGTCGACCGTGAAATCCCCATCTTTGAGGATTGGCATGTCGACGCCAACTTTGGTTCCGGCTTTGTCAAGGTTACCCCGGCCCACGACCCCAACGACTACGCCATGGGTCAGGCTCACGACCTGCCGCAGATCAACATCTTCGACGAGCACGCGGTGGTCGTCGAGGGCTATGGCGAGTTCACCGGCATGACCCGCGAGGAGTGCCGCGAGGCCGTCATCAAGTGGTTCGAGGAGCATGACCTGCTCGATCACGTCGAGGAGCACGACCACTCCGTCATGCACTGCTACCGTTGCGACGCCGCGCTTGAGCCATGGCTTTCCGAGCAGTGGTTTGTGGCCGTCGACAAGCTTAAGGGGCCGGCGCTCGACGCCGTCAACTCCGGCAAGGTCACCTTCCACCCCGCGCGCTGGACGCAGACCTATACCACCTGGATGGAGAACCTCAAGGACTGGTGCATCAGCCGCCAGCTGTGGTGGGGCCACCGTATCCCCGTGTTCTACTGCGAGGACTGCGGCTGGGAGGACGCCCTCACCGAGGACACCGATGTGTGCCCCAAGTGCGGCGGCCATCACGTACACCAGGACGAGAACGTGTTGGACACCTGGTTCAGCTCTCAGCTGTGGACTTTCGCCACGCAGGGCTGGCCGCAAAAGCCGGAGCTGCTCGAGGGCCATCATCCCACGACGGCACTCGTCACCGCGCGCGACATCATCGCGCTGTGGGTCGCCCGCATGGTCATGAGCTCGCTGTACTTCCTGGACGAGGTGCCGTTTAAGGACGTCGTCATCTACCCGACGATCCTTGCCAAGGACGGCAGCCGCATGTCCAAGTCCAAGGGCAACGGCGTTGACCCCATGGACCTCATTGGCATGTACGGCGCCGACGCCATGCGCTACAATCTGCTCACGCTGTGCACCAACAACCAGGACGTCAAGTTCGACGCGAACATCGACAAGAAGACCAGGAAGCTTATCGACAGCCCGCGCACCGAGCAGGCCAAGTCGTTCGTCACCAAGATCTGGAACGCCAGCCGCTTCTTGCTCATGAACATGGAGGGCTACACGCCCGGCGAGCCCGTCGTGGAGACGCCGGCCGACGCTTGGATGTTCAGCCGCCTGGCAAAGGCCGTGAAGATGGTCACCGAGGGCATTGAGAACTACACCTTTGGCGACATGGCCCGCGGCGTGCAGCAGTTCTTCTGGAACGAGGTCTGCGACTGGTACGTCGAGGTCACCAAGGCCCGCCTGAAGGGCGAAGGTCGTCTGCAGGCCCAGCGCAACCTGATCTTTGTGCTCGACACCTCCATTCGCCTGATGCACCCGCTCATGCCGTTTGTTACCGAGGAGATCTGGGACAACATGCCGGCGAGCGTGCTCGACCTGGACGCCGAGGGCAACGTGGACCGTGCCGAGGCGCTCATGATCGCCAAGTGGCCGGAGCCCGCCGACTACGCCAAGTACGTCGACGAGCCCGCCGAGCGCGCGTTTGAGCTGTGCCGTGCCGTCGTTTCCGCCGCCCGCGCCACGCGTTCGCGTTACCGCTTGAGCCCCAAGGCCGAGCTCGACGTGGTCGTGCGCGCCGGTGCCGAGGACATCGAGAAGCTCGAGAGCCTGCGCTCGACCATCGAGCCGCTGGCCAACACCGCCTCGCTGGTCATGGGTACCGACGTTGAGAAGCCGGCTGCGAGCATCGCCGTGGTCGACAGCGACGTCGAGGTCTTTGTGGTGCTTGAGGGCAAGGTCGATCTTTCGGCCGAGAAGGCGCGCCTGGAGAAGGAGATCGCCGCGGCCCAGAAGGAGCTCGCCGGCTGCGAGAAGACGCTCGCCAACGAGGGCTTTGTGGCCAAGGCCGCGCCCGCGGTGGTCCAGAAGAAGAGGGACCGTGCAGCTGAGCTCAAGGAGATCCTGGCGGCGCTGACTGCTCAGGTTGCTGACTTCTCGTAAGGTTTGCTCTGGGGCGCGTCCCGACGCTTTGCTCGCTACTGCGAACAGTCCTGCGCAAGACGGACAGCACATTTAGTGCTGTCCTTTGCGTGCGGAACTTGTATCGAGCAAAGCGTCGGGCCGCTCCTAGTGCGGTTACGTGGTTGTTTGCATCTGGTAGGTTAGGACCACTGGGTTGTGGCCTTGATCTTGCTGCAAGCGGATAAAGGCTGATATTGTCAACACGAGGGGCTCATTCTTTTTGGTGGGCCTCTTTTTCTGTTATGGGGGACTTTGGGTTATGGCTAAGCGTTCTGGGTCGTATGTCGTTCCGTTCTCGTTTGAGTTGCTTTCGTTTGATGAGGCCGTGGGGCTTGCTGCTGATACGGGGCGGATTTCTGGGGATGCTGGTCCTTTGCTCGAGACGGTTGTCGATATGCTCGATGAGCTGGGGCGTCCGGACGAGTATTTCGATAGCATCCAGGTTGCCGGTACCAATGGCAAGACTTCGACTACGCGTTTTTCTGCTGCCATTCTTCGTGGTGAGGGGCTCAAAACCGCGCTGTATACGTCGCCACAGCTGGTGCGCTATCCCGAGCGCATGGAGGTTGATGGGTGCGTCGTGAGCGACGAGGCCTTTGCCCGTGGCGTTTCGGCAGCTGTCGAGGCGGGGCATCGCGTGAATGCGCGCCGTGTGGCGGCAGGGGAGCGCGCCTATTCCATCACGCCGTTTGACCTGCTGACGGCTGCCGCACTTGTAGTGTTTGCCGAGGCCGCGGTGGATGTTGCCATGCTCGAGGTCGGCATGGGCGGACGTTGGGACGCCACGAGTGCGACCGATCCCGTCGCCGTTGCCATTACGGGCATTGGGCTCGATCACACACGCATTCTGGGCGATACGCTCGAGGCCATTGCGGGGGAGAAGGCTGCGGTCATTAAGCCCGGACGCCTGGTTGTGCTGGGCGAGGGCACGCACGAGGCGAGCGTTCAGCGCGTGATGGATGCCCGTTGTCGCGAGTGCGGCATTGTGCCGCTGGTGGTGAACCATGCCACGACCAAGGTGCCGGAGCACGTGGGCGATACGGTTGAGTTTAGCTGCACCACGCCGCGTGCGATCTATACGTCGAGCATGGTCAAGCCGGCCTATCAGCCGCAGAATGCTGCGTGCGCGATTATGCTCTGCGAGGGGTATCTGGGTCGCGAGCTCGATCATGACAAGCTCGATGCCTCGCTTATGGGTTGCCCCACACCGGGTCGTTTTGACGTGCTGGGGACCGATCCGCTCAAGCTGATCGATGCCTGCCATAACCCTCAGAGCTGCGAGAACTTTGTAAGCGCGCTGGACGAGATTGACCCGTACGTTGAGAATCGCCCCACGCTGCTGTGCGCCGCGCTGGCCGATAAGGACGTGGCGGGTATCGTTGACGTTCTGGTTCCGGCGTTCCCCCGCGTGGTCGTGACCCAGACCGATTCCGATCGTGCCCTGCCGGCAGAGGAGCTCGCTGCCTTGGTGGACGCTGACAAGCTGGCGGGCGTGTACCCCAGCGTGTCCAAGGCCCTCGCGGCCTTCGATGCCGCGGGCGAGCCCTTCGTAGCAGCCGGCACCATCACCCTAGCCGGCGAAGTAGCCGGTCTGCTCCGCTAACCCATCCCCTCATCAGTTGCGGTGAAATGGGGACTGTTTTATGGGCTAGAAGCCTTAAACAGTCCGTATATCACCGCAACTCAAAAGCAGCTAATTTGGGATGGGGCCATTTTGGCTGTCCTGTGCCCCGAGTTGACTCGCTTGCCACGAAATGGGCCTATTTACTACGTTTGACCGGCAACCCTCGACCATACCGAGAATTGCGAAATCAAAACTGCAGGTAGAGGGCCTGCCATTTTTCAAAAAAGACCCGCATGGTCGACCCATGCGGGTTAAACGTAGTAGATAGCTCGTTTTCGTGGCGCGACGTAATCGCAATGTGACAAAGGGGCTGTCCCTTTGTCACATTGGCTAGTCTAGGCGGACGGGATCGTGGGGGTATGCGTTGAGAATCTCGACGCCGGACTCGGTAACTAGGGCCAAGTCCTCGATGCGGACGCCGGTGCGGCCGGGGAGGTAGATGCCCGGCTCGATGGAGAACGTCATGCCCGGCTCTACGACTTGCTCGTTGACAAGCGAAACGTCGCCTGGCTCGTGGTCCTGCAGACCAATCGAGTGTCCCAGGCGATGAGTAAAGTACTGCCCATAGCCCGCATCCTCAATCACGTCGCGCGCGGCGCGGTCCAGGTCGCACATGCGCACGCCCGGTGCGATGAGCGCCTCGGCGGTCTCGTTGGCGCGGCGCACGATGTCGTAGATGCGAGCCGTCTCCTCGTCCGGCTCGCCCCAAAAGAACGTGCGCGTCATGTCCGAGCAGTAGTTGCGGTGGCGTCCGCCAATGTCGAACAGCACCACGTCGCCGCGCTTGAGTACGGTGTTGTCGGGCTCGTGATGCGGGTCTCCGGCGTTGGCACCAAAGCTTACGATGGGCGGAAAGCTAAAGCCCTCGCAGTTGTGCTTGCGGTACAGGCCGAGCATCTGGTCGGCAATTTCGCGCTCCGTCACGCCCTCGTGAACGAGCTTGATGGCGTCGGCCATCACGGCGTCGTTGGCGGCCGAGGATGCGCGCATGAGCTCCTGCTCGGCTTCGTCCTTGTGGGTGCGTGCAGCGGTGACGGCAAAGTCGCCCAGGAAGAACTCGCTCGCTGCATGACGATCCATAAGGGGCATCAAAAAGCCGGAACGCATGACGGTGTCGATGCCGAGCGGCTTAGTCGGATTGACCTCTCGTGCGATGGCATTGGTCACGACGTCGGTATCGGTGTGGTAGGCCACGCGGGCATTGTCGTACTCTGGCAGCTGATGCAGGGCGTTAACCAAGATTACGGGCTCGGCATCGCGCGCGAGCAGCACGCCGCAAAAACGCTCGAACATATCGGCATAAAAGCCGGTTAGATAGTAGATCGACCATGGGTCGTTTACGAGCAGCTGCGCGCCGGGGTGCTGAGCCTCGAGCGCATCGAGCACGCGCGCCACGCGCTGGTCATCGACATGTGCCATACATCGTCCTTTCGCTAGGTTGCCACCATGGTATCCCCAATGCCAGGGTAGTCAATTTGGGACGTGTCTCTATAGTTTTGTCAACCGCGTGCTTCGCGCCATTTCGGCATGACGCATCCGGGCGCCTGGCGCCCCCGCTTGGTTTCCTCTTCGGTTGATCCCGCCGCC
>NZ_JAMOKO010000026.1 GCF_023656745.1 Collinsella sp. BG-O-102 | reverse complement strand
GCGCCCTTCCCCAAGGTGATACGCTCACGAAGATATCTCACCCTCAGCTTATCCAGTCTTGAGCACGCGCCCTTCCCCAAGGTGATACGCTGACTGGGAAATTAAGGAAGAGCCCCAGCCGGTCTTGAGCACGCGCCCTTCCCCAAGGTGATACGCTCGAAGGGAAGACCGCCACGCACGACGGGACGTCTTGAGCACGCGCCCTTCCCCAAGGTGATACGCTGCACACCATGAGCAACAACCACACCACCAAGTCTTGAGCACGCGCCCTTCCCCAAGGTGATACGCTGACCGTAGGCGTCGTATAACCTCTTCGTGTGTCTTGAGCACGCGCCCTTCCCCAAGGTGATACGCTCATACGAGCTTGCACGCTATAGCTACAACAGTCTTGAGCACGCGCCCTTCCCCAAGGTGATACGCTGAACGGGTTGGTGATGCCGTAGTCGATGCTGTCTTGAGCACGCGCCCTTCCCCAAGGTGATACGCTGGTCGCGGTCGCGACCACATTGCCCTGGGCGTCTTGAGCACGCGCCCTTCCCCAAGGTGATACGCTTTTCCGGGTGGAGGGTCATCGGCCATTACGGTCTTGAGCACGCGCCCTTCCCCAAGGTGATACGCTATGTGCGCACAGAAAAGCCCCTTTAACAGGGGCTTTTCTGTTTCAAGCCTCAAAAAAAGAAGACTGATTCGACCTCAGATCTACATCTGCGATTCATTTTTTTCGAGACAAAATGCGTCGACACGTCGCGCTTCACGCAAGAAAAGAGCCGTATTCGGCACAGCGATTTATGTACTTATCTTCACAATCGAATCAATCCTTAGGCGCAAAAACGCTCAAAAGGACCCGCCTAAATGCTATCCATAGCTACCGTTTACGGAATACTGGCTAACACTCGCCCAAAAAAGTTCGCCCCGCCCAATCCGAAGATTGAACGGGGGTTACTTTACGGGTAAGCCACTTAAGTGGCTCCCCTTGTCTGGAGCCGCGCCCTTCCCCAAGGTGAGCTGCTTTCGACTTAGCCGTATTGTAGCGCTAATGCGGGGAAGGTCGTCGACAAAATGGCCCAACGGACGATACTTATCCACAGCAAGGCCCACCTCTGCATCAAGAACGGCCTATTGATGATCACCGTGGACGACCGCAGCTCCACCATTCCCCTCGAGGACATTTGGGTCGTCATCGTCGAATCCCATCAAACCACGTTGACGGTCGCCTGCATGTCACAACTCAACGACGCGGGAATAGGCGTCATGATCTGCGGGCGCGATCATATGCCCAATGGTCTTATGCTCCCCATGGGCGCCCATTCACGCCATGCGCGCATCGTCGAGGATCAGCTTGCCATGAGCCTTCCGTTAAAAAAGCAGCTTTGGAAACGGATCGTGCAGGCAAAGATACTCAACCAAGCGGCGGTTCTCACAGAAATGGGGTTGCCTACAGGCCCTCTCCCCTCTTATGCCAAAACTGTTCTTTCGGGCGACACGGACAATCGAGAAGGCGCAGCTGCCTCCGCGTACTTTAAAGCCCTCATCACCGATGGAACAAGACGTAACAGTATGCAGAGCTCCGCCCTCGATTATGGTTACAGCGTCCTGCGTGCAGGCATCGGAAGAGCAGCCGTTGGCGGCGGATGGCTCGTATCCCAAGGGCTTCACCATCACAGCGTTTACAACGCATTCAATCTCGTCGACGATCTTATTGAACCGTTCCGCCCTCTCGTCGATCTAATTGTTATGAGCTACGGCGTTGCAGAGCCTTTGGGCCAGCGCGACAAAGCGTTGCTCGCTCGCGTGTTTGAGCACGTCATGACTATCGACGGAAAACGTTGCGGCTGTCAGCAGTGCATAGAGACAACGCTCTCTTCACTCAGAACTGCCGTTCTCGAAAAGGACCCTAAGAGGCTGTTGTTGCCCGAGCTAAGAGGGCTCGAGATGGTATCTGTTGAATAGGGAGGAGCCATGAGGGTTATGAGGTTATTGGTTCTGTTCGATCTTCCAACGGGAAGCAAAGCCGAGCGTCGGCAGTATAGCGACTTTCGAAAGTTTCTGATTAACGACGGATACCATATGGAGCAGTTTTCGGTGTATTCGCGCCTGTTGGTGACTCGCGAATCCGCAGCGGCGCATATCGCTCGCCTTAAGCTGAATCTTCCAAGCGCTGGAGAGGTCACCGTTATCGAAATGACCGAAAAGCAATACGAAGACCGAATGGTCCTTCTGAGCGAGCACAAGGAGCAGCCCGTTGAGCAGGGCGCGCAGTTAACGCTTGTGTTTTGACGTTGCCGCCTCTCACGCGCTTGACCTCCCCGGTCTTGGACGGCTTGCGATGTTGGGCAGCGTGTTTGGCATGGTAGGTGGAGCTTTTGCCTGGTGTCTTGCCCACGCCAAGACCCTTGCGGCTCGACTGTTCCCCACCCCTATGTGCGCATCGCCGCTATGGGTCTTATGCTGTCAGCGATTCTGCTCGCACCCATCCTTATTGGCTGCGAAGTCTTCGGCTTTGGTAACCTGCCGATGTCCTTTATTGTCTGCGTCGTCGCCTACCTGTTCAACATGGATAAGTCGATCTACGCCCTGCAAGAGCGGGCGTAGATCGATGTCCAAAGCAAGTGGTCTCAACCGGAAACGGCGTCCCACTCTGAGGCTGTATTCCGGGACACGGTTTCCGCTTGGGACTCCATTCGGGAAGCGCATCCCGTTCTTTCACAGCGTCTTGATCATGCAAAATGCCCTGGCGTTACTCCTCGTACGCGCCCTCAAGCCGAAGTAGCCACTCCTTGCGATCGAGCCCGCCGGCATATCCGTTGAGCGATCCGTCGGCGGCAACCACGCGATGGCACGGCACGATAATCGAAATGGGATTACGTGCGACCGCAGCCCCCACCGCACGAGGAGACACAACGGGATCCTCGTTTCCCGGCACACGATGTCGAGCCGCAACACGCTGGGCGATCTCACCATACGTGGCGACCTCACCACGCGGAATAGAAAGCAGCTCGTACCAAACTTCACGCTGAAACGCCGTACCGATCATATGCAACGGCGGCGTAAACCGAGGTTCCTGCCCTGCAAAATAAGCATTCAGCCAAGCCCACGAACGCTCAAGCACCGAAGAGGCCGCACCATGGGCCGGATTCGCCGACGACATGCCGCCAATACCGGAAACCGCGTCGGCGCCTTCAACATGTTCGGAGTCTTCCCGTAGAAGCGTGGAGCCAAAATGCTCCTGCCCCTCAAACCAAAGCCCCGTCAGACCGCGGCCATCAGCGGCAAGCAGGATTTCGCCCAAAGGCGAAGCAAACGTCGTCGTGACCACCAGCGGCTCCTTTCAAAACTCCGCACCATAATACCGCGAATTGTGCAGACAACCCCAATCGACCCCAAAGTCACCCAAGGCAGCAGGCGCGAAGCGCCGCAGCTGCCGGCCGCGCCCCACAGTCCCCCAAGGCGGCAGGCGCGAAGCGCCGAGACCGCCGCCGGGACCAAGGCCCGCAATGGCCACGCGCCCCCACATCAGCCCAGCGGCCCCAACCAACAACGGCCCCATCGCAGGCCGCTCGCAGCAGCGTCACCGCAGGCGGGGCCGGGCTTAGTTTTCAGAACACTCCGCAGACCAGTGTGGCGCCTTGTCCGCGGCTCCGAAGGAGCAGGACAAGGCGCCACACATGGTCGAGGACGTTCTGAAAACTAAGCCCGGCCCCCGCCGGACAGGTCACACTACTCGCAGAGCAGCTTAGCGATCTGGACGGCGTTGGTTGCCGCGCCCTTACGGATTTGATCGCCGCAGCACCAGAAGGTGATGCCGCGCGCAGCCTCGGGGTTCGAGATGTCGCGGCGCACGCGACCGACCCAGATCAGGTCCTGGTCGGACGTATCCATCGGCATGGGGAAGCGATCGTGCGCATCCTCGGCGCTCATGTCGTCAACCAGCTTCACGCCCGGAGCGGCAGCCAACGCAGCACGGGCCTCGTCAACCGTAATGTCGCGCTCGAACTCGAGCGTAATGCTCTCGGAGTGCGAGCGCAGCACGGGCACGCGCACGCAGGTGCAGTTCACGCGCAGCTCGGGCAGATGCATGATCTTGCGGCCCTCGTTTTGCAGCTTCATCTCCTCGGAGGTAAAGCCCTCCTCCTTGACGCCGCCAATCTGCGGAATCAGGTTGCTCGCCAGCTGGGCGGCAAACGCGCGCGGCTCGGGAATCTCCTCGCCACGGCCCAGGGCGGCCAGCTGAGCCTCGAGCTCGGCCATACCGGGTGCGCCGGCACCCGAAGCCGCCTGGTACGTCGAAACGATCATGCGCTTCACGCCGGCGAGCTGATGCAGCGGCCACGTGGGAACCAGGCCGATGATGGTCGCGCAGTTGGGATTGGCGATAAGGCCATGATGCCACTTGATGTCGTCGGCATTGATCTCGGGCACAACCAGCGGCACCTCGGGATCCATGCGGAAGGCATGGCTGTTGTCGACCACGACGGCGCCGCGTTTGACGGCCTCGGGCAGCAAATCCTTCGCGATGTCATCGCCAGCGGCGCCAAGCACGATGTCGCAGCCCTCAAAGGCCTCGGGGCAAGCTTCCTCAATCACAATCTGCTCGCCGCGGAACTCGACGGTTTTACCCGCGGAGCGTGCACTTGCCAGTAGCTTGAGCTTGCCAACCGGGAACTCCTGCTCGTTGAGGCACTCGAGCATCTGGGTGCCCACGGCTCCCGTCGCGCCCAAAATAGCAACCGTGTACTGTTTCATGCTTCCCCCTTTAAAGGTTTTGGCTTTTGCCCGCACGCCGAGCAGGCCGATTATTGTTGCCAGTGTATACAAGAACGGGGCGGGCACGAAACCCGCCCCGTCGAAACGAAACCGAAACGAAACGCCCCGCCGTAGATTTTTGAGACATGACCCAAAAATCTACCGAGCAGTCGCTACTTTTTGAGCGCGGCCAAGGTGGGATCGGCCGGCGCGGGAGCCTCCAGGTCAGAGACCTTCACAATGCCGTTCTCGTCGGAGAAGGCACGGTAAATGGTCCGAATCGCCAGGTCGAAGTCTTTCTCCTCGACACCGATAATGATGTTGATCTCGTCGCAGCTCTGCGAAATCATGCGCACGCTCACGCCGGCCTGGCCAAGCATGCCAAACAGGTGGCCCGAGATACCCGCGCGGCCTCGCAGGTTACGGCCGACGGTCGCGATGAGCGCCAAGCCCTCGACAACCTCGATCTCGAGCGGCTCGACCTCCTGCTGGATGTCGCCCACAAGCGAGTACAGCGAATCGTGTACATCCTGCTCCTGCACCACGGCGCCAAAGCGGTCGACACCGGTGGGCATGTGCTCAACGGAAACGTCATAGCGCTCGAAGACCGAAAGCGCGCGGCGCATAAAGCCGACGCGCGGCTTGGTGCGGTCGCGGGCCACGTTGATGGCGACAAAACCGCGCTTGCCGGTCACGCCGGTAATGATGGGCTCTGCCTCGCCCTCGTCAGCCGTCTCGCTAATGATGGTGCCGGGGTCCTGCGGCGCATTGGTGTTCTTGATGACCAGCGGAATACCCGCCTCACGCACAGGGAACACGGCCTCCTCGTGCAGGACGCTCGCACCCATGTACGAAAGCTCGCGCAGCTCCTCGTAGGTAACGCGGGCGATGGGCTGAGCCTCGGGAACAATACGCGGATCGGCAGAATAGAAGCCCGAGACGTCGGTCCAGTTCTCGTACAGATCGGCGCCCAGGCACTTGGCCAAGATCGAGCCCGAGATATCGCCGCCGCCACGGTCGAGCAGCTTGATCTGGCCCTCACGCGTCGCGCCGTAGAAACCGGGCATAACAAAGCCGCCCTGCTGACCGTACTCCTGCACCAGCTCGGAGGTGCGATTCATGCTGAGCGTACCGTCGTGATGGAACGCCACAACCGTCGCGGCGTCCAGGAACGGCAGGCCCAGGTACTCGGCCATCAGGCGAGCGGTGAAGTACTCGCCGCGGCTCACGAGCTCCTCGGTAGAGTAACCGCCCGAGCGGGCGCGCTCGGCAAAGGCCGCAAACTCCTCGCGGATGGGATAGGTGAGCTCCAGCTCGTCAGCGATATCAAAATAGCGCTGGCCGATGTCCTCGAGTAGTTCCTCGCACGACACGTGATATTTAACGTGCGCGTTAACCAAGTAGAGCAGGTCGGTCACCTTGGTGTCGCCCTTAAAGCGGCGACCGCAGGCGGAAACCACCACAAAACGGCGGGCAGGGTCGGCATCGACGATGGCCTTAATCTTCTTAAAGTGTTCGGCGTCGGCGACCGACGAGCCGCCAAACTTGGCAATCTTAATCATGGGCTGGAGGTTACCTTTCTAAAAGCCTCTGCAAACCTATTTTGCGCGCTCTGATACCATGGTTTCACCGATTGGGTCCAAGGCATCCGAGGAGCAGTGTTATATGGGAACTTATCATAGTACACGAGGACGCACTTTATCGTGCTCAAGTAAGGTGGCAATCCGCACCGGCATCGCTCCCGACGGGGGTTTGTTTGTCTCGGACGAGCTCGGCACCCAGCAGGTCGATATCAGCTCGCTTGCAGATAAATCGTACTTTGAAATCGCTCAAGATGTGTTGGGAATGTTACTGAATGATTACACGGCCGAAGAAATTTCGGCGTGTGTCGACGAGGCATACCGCGGCACGTTCGCGAGCGAAGAGGTCACACCACTCGTCAAACTCGATGCCGCACCGGGCACCGACGCCCCTCAAACCTATGTGATGGAGCTCTTTGGCGGCCCAACGAGCGCCTTTAAGGACGTCGCCCTGCAGATGCTCCCCCGTCTGATGGCCCGCACCTCCGCCAAAGACGGCGGCGCCGAGCGCATCATGATCGTCACCGCCACGTCGGGCGACACGGGCAAGGCGGCACTCGCCGGCTTTGCCGACGCCCCGGGCACGGGCATCACCGTCTTTTATCCCGAGGGCAAAGTCAGCCGCGTGCAGAATCTGCAGATGTCCACACAGGAGGGCGACAACGTCGCCGTCTGCGGCATCAACGGCAACTTCGACGATGCCCAGAGTGCCGTCAAGCGCATCTTTGCCGATAAGGAGCTTGCCGAGCGTCTGGAGGCCGCCGGCACGGTGCTTTCGAGCGCCAACTCCATCAACGTCGGCCGCCTGGTGCCGCAGGTCGTCTACTACTTTGCCGCCTATGCGCAGCTGTTGCGCGCCGGCGCCATCGAGGCCGGTGACGCCGTGGAGTTCTGCGTACCGACCGGCAACTTTGGCGATATCCTGGCCGGCTACTACGCCAAGCGCATGGGTCTGCCCGTCGCCAAGCTCGTCGTGGCGAGCGACAAGAACAACGTGCTTGCCGACTTCCTGACCACCGGCGTTTACGACCGTAACCGCCCGTTCTTCACGACCATCTCGCCGTCGATGGACATCCTTATTAGCTCCAACCTGGAGCGCATGCTCTACTTCCTGTCTGATGGCGACTGCGAGCTCGTTGCCGGCCTTATGGAGCAGCTGGCGCAGACGGGTCGCTACGAGGTGCCCGCCGAGCTGCTGGCCAAGATCCAGAGCGTGTTTGGCTGCGGTTGGGCCAGCGAGGACGAGGTCCGCACTGCCATCAAGAGCTGCTGGGACGCGAACGGCTACGTGATCGATCCGCATACTGCTTGCGGCTATCACGTCTTTGAGCAGGTCGCTCCCGCCGAGGGTGCCAAGGCCCGCGTGCTGCTTTCGACCGCAAGCCCCTACAAGTTCCCGCGCGCCTGCTGCGACGCCCTGGGCCTCGACGTTCCCGAGGATGATTTTGAGGCCATGCGTGTGCTCGAGCAGGCCACCAACACGGTCGCCCCGACCCAGCTCGCCGAACTCGAATCCAAGCCCGTCCGCTTCGAAGACGTCTGCGACGTAGCCGACATGGCTAACTACGTAGAGTCTGTAGCAAAAAAGATGGCTTCCAACTAAACCCCTTATTAAGCGCCGGCGAAAGCCGGCGCACCTTCTTTCATCAGATAACCCCCGGGATGATGACGAACGCGCACAGCGTGCCTGGCTGTTTAGTTCGTCGCGAGTTCCGCACGCAAAGGAAAGCACTTAATGTGCTTTCCGTCTTGCGCAGGACTGTCCGAGCAGCGAACTAAACAGCCAGGCACGCCAGGAGGACCCACATGATCAAAATCACCGTCCCAGCCACGAGTGCAAACCTAGGCATTGGCTACGATACCCTCGGCATGGCCGTCAGCCTCTACTCGCACTTCACCTTCGAGCGCGCCGACAAACTCACCATCACGGGCTGCCCCGAGGAATTCCAAAACGAGAACAACCTGGTCTACGTGAGCTTTGTCGATGCACTGGCTGCATGGGGCGAGCCGGCTTTCCCCGTTGCCATCGACATTCAAACTGATGTGCCCGTCGCCCGCGGCCTGGGTTCCAGCTCCACCTGCGTCGTCGCTGGCATCATGGCGGCCGCCGCGCTGACGGGCCACACCGTCGACCGTGCCGAGCTCGTCCGCATTGCCACCGAGGTCGAGGGCCATCCCGATAACGTCGCCCCCGCCATCCTGGGCGGCGCCGTCTGCTCCTTTACGCCGACCGATTCGCTCCCCCAGTGCCTGCGCTACGAGGTGAGCGATCGCTTGCGTTTTATTACCGTGATTCCGCCCTACGAGGTGCATACGAGCGAAGCGCGCAAGGTTGTGCCGCAGGAGATTCCACTCTCCACCGCCGTATGGCAAATGGGCCGCATCGCCGGCATGACGCGCGGCCTGGAAACCGGCGACCTTGACCTGATTGCCGCCGCCAACGACGACCGTATCCAGGAGCCCTATCGCCGCCGCCTCATCCCCGACTACAACGCCGTGCGCGACACCTGCCTTAACGGCGGCGCCAAGACCATCTGGATTAGTGGTTCGGGCTCGACCCTCATGGCCGTGACTGACGACACCATCGTGGCAAAGTTCCTGCAGGTCAAGCTGCGTGAGCAGTTCCCCAAGTGTGACACGCATATTCTGACGTGCGACACCGAGGGCGCTCAAATCGAGTACCTGTAGCGCCCTGCCTCATTGCTCTCACCGGTCCCCTTGGGGCTTCCCCTGAAAACGTCCTCGATCATGAATTGCCCCGTCGTGCGCTTCGCGCGACGGGGCAATTCGATCTGCGGATTGTTTTCAGGGGAAGCCCCAAGGGGACCTGCGCAGCCTCGACAGGATAATCGCATTCGCTGATTTAATCTTGTGCTCCAACGGAGCCACAGACGAGAGGCCTTCGCGCTGCGGAATAATTTTGAGGGGAACACCCCGACCATCCCTGCGTTTACCTTGCTGAGGATGTCTACAGGGACCCACGCTTTGAAGGGGCGCCGGGCAGATAGGGGCTTTTTAGGTTACATAATAAACTGTTTATCTATGCTACTATTTAACTAGGCATCGCAGTATGGAGGTGGTCAAAGTGTTACGCACACTCAAAGCTTCGTTTTTCCTCTCGATACTTTTGATATTACCGATATGTTTCTCGTTTAGCCCTTCGACTGCTTATGCTGCAGAAAGCGATGCTGTCGCAATTTCTGGCGCAACCCAAGATTTTGATTTAACGAAAGGTCCCGAGCAGTCTCATCAAATCAAGCTTAAGGATGGGACCGTTGCAGTAATAGGAATTAAAAAAACCAATGAACCCAGCCTGATATGGGACAGTTACTACAACAACGCATCTGGAACTTGGACTATCTATTACAACAGTCCTTTTATTTATCGCGAATTCAAGATCAAGATAGCGAACTCGCTCATTACCAGCGCTTGGGGACAAAACTATACGACTATCGGCTGTACGGTAACTAACGAGTCCTTTATATGGAACTCGAAACAGGCGACATATCGACTCAACTATGAATCGATGGGGATGACGTCCGGTATCGCCGTGTTGCAAGCGACCATGGAAGGCAGCACGCTCCACACCTATGCAAACTAGACTCACATCAATTGAGGAAGTTCAATGATCCCAATTCCTGCACGCTCAGACATTATGATCGCTCTCGTTTGGATTCTCGTCGGAGTGCTTATTTGGCGTATCTGCAAATGGGTTAAAAACAAGAAATAGTTGATAAAACGTATATGCCATTTATGCGATGCTTGGGGCCGTTAAATCGGCCCCTATTTCTATAGCTTTTCAAGCAGCAGTCACCCATTTGGAAGTCGCAATGCCATTCATACGATTTCGGCCCTTTAAGCCGCTATCTATTGGTAGGGACTCTTGCTGGTAAGGAGCGCTTACTAGATACAAACCTTGGCAATATATTGGTTTAGGCGGCGCTGGTTTCTTTGTATTCGAAGACTGGCTCTAGGAGATCTTCGATGTTGCAGTGGAGGGCTTTTGCTATGGCTCTTACGCTTGTTACCGAAGCTTCATTGATGTTTCTCTGGCGCTGCTCGTACATTTGGATTGAGCGGAGTGACACACCCGATTCGTATGCTAGATCTTGTTGGGTTTTCTTAAGCTTCTTTCTTGCTAACGCAAGTTTGGTTTGCCTGGACGCTTTTTTCGCCATATCGCAGACGAGGCGAGCCACGCGTTCCTCCGAGGCTTCGTGCCAGGGATAGTACAGACTGCGCAGTGCGTCAAACGGAACGACATGCAGCAGGTCTTCGAAAGACTCCCCTAAACGCCACTGCAGATATGACAGTATCCAGCCTGTCCAATACTCTGGCGTCTTCTCAAAACGATAGGTGCGATCCGGTATAAACCCGCTCTGATAGCCGGACCTTTCAGCGATAAGCGCGAACAGCTCAACGCCCGATTTTCCCGATACGACCCATGCGTTGCCGCGTTCGAACTCGCGAGCTACGCCGCTCAGGCAAAAGAGTTCAGCAACTTCCGATCCTTCGGCTCCATAATCGTTAACGGCATAATCAAAGCAGTCGCCGAGGTTGTTCATTGCATCCTCGAGGTAATAGATGGGATATGTTCTACTCGGTCCACAATTCGTCAACTCTTGGATCATCTAAATCAACCCTCCCTGTCATTAAATCCCTAATGTAGACACCCTCAGAGTCGAATCCATTCACAGTATCCAGGTACTTGCGCCGCGCGTTCTGTTCTCGCTTAAAGCGCTTGGGATAATACTCAGATCCCAACGCCTGCCTCCATTCGCGGAATCTGATTACTGAAAACGCACGCTCACTCATAAGAGCGTATTGGATGCCCAAATCGCCCAAACGCATAATGAGTTGCAGTTGCCTAAGCGAGATCATGCCGTTAACGAACTGTCTTGCAAACGAAAAGTAAGAATCGTCGGCGCGATAACCTCGAATTACGTCATAGGGAGAAATATCAATTAGGCAGTTATCCAGCAGATAGCGAAGTCCTTCGCGCGCCAGCGGTGTCGAAACATTGAACTCCCTATTGTTAGCCAAAATCGCAAGCCAATTGAGAATTGAAAACTCCCCGGACTCCAAGTCCAAGACCGCAAGACCATCCATATCGAGCTCATATCGATTCGCGATACCATCGGACTCGGTCCGACATGCCCACTCCATTGCCATTTCCTCATGCGGCGTGCAATAAAACCCACACCCATAGTCATTGAATTGTCTGCATTTATCCAACGACGGATGCTCGACAACAACCTCCGACCCGTGCCAAAGCTCCATATCGACCTCCAAACAAAAATATCACCCCAGTGATAGTTTACCAATAACTATCACTGGGGTGATATAGGTGGGAGCTTTTGAAGGGTTGCGGCCCGATTAGAGGCAAGCCTCGGCGATGCGCTTTTTGAGTTCGTCTATGCCGGTGCCGGTCTGGGAGCTTGTGATGATCACGTTCTCGGCCGGAACGTTGAGCTGCTTTTTGATGGCTGCTGCCTGGCGGGCCTGCTGGGTGCGGCTGAGCTTGTCGGCTTTGGTGAGGCAAACGATAAAGTTGAACTCGTTGCCCTGTAGGTAGTCGATCATGTCGTGGTCGAG
Organism: Collinsella sp. BG-O-102; assembly: GCF_023656745.1. Classification (GTDB taxonomy): domain Bacteria; phylum Actinomycetota; class Coriobacteriia; order Coriobacteriales; family Coriobacteriaceae; genus Collinsella. The sequence continues at coordinate 5,646 of NZ_JAMOKO010000026.1, read as the reverse complement.
CTTGCTGGGGTCGTGACGAATGTCCACCAGCGAGACCACCAAGTTAAAGCTGCGCTCGGAGTCGAAGAAGTCGCCGATAAGCTCGGCCCAACGGTCGCGCTCGGCCTTGGAGCGACGGGCGAAACCGTAACCCGGCAGGTCCACGAAATGCACGTCATCGGCCTCAAAGAAGTTGATGTTGCTCGTCTTGCCCGGCGTACTGGAAACCTTGACTAGGTTCTTGCGGCCAAATAGCTTGTTCATAATCGACGACTTGCCCACGTTGGAGCGGCCGACAAAGCTCACCTCGGGGCAGGTGGACTCGGGAATCTGCGAAACCTTGCCATAGCTGGCGACGAACTTGGCAAGCTGGTAGTTAATGGAATCGGCCATGGACACTCCTTGGTCGTAGGTTCTTACAAATAGACGCGCTATTGCGTAGCGGCAATGCGGCGGACGATATCGAGCGTAATGTCACTTGCGACACGCGCGTACTCGAACAGATCGAACTCTCGCTCGCAAATTGCATCGTACGCCTCGTCACAATTATCGCTGATAGCGCGCAACACCAGGCAATCGACACCATTTTTGGTTGCGACATGGGCAATTGCCGCGCCCTCCATGCCGACACAATCGGCATGCGTCGCCTCGATAGCGTCGTTGCGCATGGTGGCGCCCGTCACAAAGCGGTTACCCGTGGCAATCGTGCCGACCAGGAACTGCTTGGTGCCCTCGTTCGAAGCGACTGCATTTTTCGAAGCATCAACAAACCCACGCTCAGCAAGCACGTCGGCGGCAATATCGACCAGCGCGGGCGTCGAGCCAAACTCCTCGAGCCCCGGTGCGGACTCGGCGATAAGCGCGGTATCGGTATCCAGATAGCGTAGGCGTTTGCCAATGACCACGTCGTCGATATGGAGCTTGGGGTTCAAACCGCCCGCAATGCCCGAAAACACAACAGCCTGCGGAGCATACTTGCTAATGAGGTGCTGTGTTGCAGCAGCGGCGTTCACCGTGCCCATGCCCGCCGTTGTGGCGACAACCGTCAGGCCGTCGAGCTCACCGCTCACAACGGTCAAGCCTGCCTCCCGTGCCTCGCAAACGTCGCTCAGCTCTTCCTTAATCTGCATGATCTCTTTTTCGAGCGCACCGATAATCGCGATGGTAGCCATACCATTCCCCAAACTTATACGAAATTCTCAACCAAGGTATGGTACCAGCATTTTGTTTGACCTCTCCAAACGAACACGCTAAGCCAGTGCAGCTCGGATATCATAAAGGGGCAAAAATGGCACGCTAGCCGATGACGTTTTTGAGTTCGGCGCGGCGCTTTTTCATGCCCGTCATGACGGCATTGCGCAACTCGGGCATGCGCGCGGTATCCATCTGGGGCACGCCCTCGAGCTTATAGGGAATGCCCAGTTGCTCGTACTTGACGACACCCATCGTGTGATACGGCAGCATTTCCAGGCCCACCACGTTGTGCCATGGAGCGATGAGGCGACCGAGCTTCTCGCACTCCTCCACCGTGTCGGTAATGCCCGGCACAACCACGTGGCGGATAACGACCTTGATATTGCGACGTGCAAGCTCATCGCCAAACGCCAGGATGCGTGCGGGATCACAACCGGTCAGCTTTTTATGCTCGACCGGGTCGGCATGCTTAATATCGAGCAGTACCATGTCGGTCTCGTTGAGCACGGCATCGAACTTCTCGGGATGCTGAGGGTCGAAGGCGTAGCCACAGCTATCCAGGCAGGTATGCACACGACCATCGGGGTTGTTGTGCATTGCACGGAACAGGTCGGCCAAAAACTCGGGCTGCAGAAGCGGCTCGCCGCCCGAAACCGTAATTCCGCCGCTGCGATAGAACTCGTGGTTACTCTGGAACTCATCCATGAGGTGCTCGACGGTCACCATCGTGCCGCCGTTGACCGACCAGGTATCGGGATTGTGGCAATACGCGCAGCGCATGGGACAGCCCTGAACAAACACCACAAAGCGGATGCCGGGTCCGTCGACCGTTCCCATCGTCTCGATTGAATGCACGCGGCCAAGGGCAAACGCAGAGTCCTCGGGACGAGCGTCCACACCCTCAAGCGTCATTTCTGCCATTCGCGCTACCTTGCCTCTCCTTGGATGCAACCAATTAAAATGCCAGAGCCATTCTAGCCCATACGCATGATGGTGAAATGGTTTAGCGGTCAATTGGGCTGTTCTATTTGACCCAACGCAAGAGCGGCGGGAGGGTTATCGCAACCCGCCCGCCGCCGTGGCAATAGAAATCGATAGACGCCAGGCCTTACGCCTTAAGCGTAAGCACCGCGCCGAAGGCGGTCGGGCCGCAATGGCTCGAGATGACGCCGCCGACCTGAGTCCAGGTAATGTCCTTAAAGCCAAGATCGTGTGCATAGACTTCCATGTCGTCGCGCAACTCCTCGGAAAGACCCACCGAATACGCCAGGCCAATATGCGAGTAGTCAATCTCGCCCTTCGCAACCATGTGGTCAATAAAGGCGCGGGCGCACTTGAGCATAGAGCCGCGGAACTTCTTGGTCGCCACGAACTTGCCGCCCGTCACCTCAATGCAGGGCTTAATCTTGAGCAGATGGGCGCCAAGGAATGCGACGTTGGACAAGCGACCGCCCGCCTTAAGAAAGGCAAGATCGGTAGGAACAAAGCCCAGCAGCACGCGGTCCATGACGGAATTCGTAAATGCAAAGATCTCGTCGACGGTGGCATCGGGGTGAGCCTCGATGTATTTGGCGGTCTCGACGACAACGAGCGACTGGCCTACCGAGACAAAGCGCGTGTCCATAGAGAACACGTAGTCGCGACCCTTGGCGGCGATCTTCGATGATTGATGCGAGCAGGTCGTGGCCTCGGAATACGCGAGATGCAGAATAGTCGCATCGGGCTGCTCAGCGTGAATGCGGTCGTACACGTGAGCAAAATCCGCAGGCGCGCAGCCGCTGGTCTTGGGCATCACGCCAAACTCGTTGCAGCGCGAATAAATCTCGAGCGGATCGATCGAGCCGTCCTCGACGGTCTCGTCACCAATCGTGACATGCATGGGCACGCGCACGATGCCGTAGCGCTCGCAGAGCTCCGGCGTCACATCCGACCCAGACTCAACCACGATTACGTACTTGCCCATTATTATCACGACCCATCTCGACATTGGCTTTTCAATACATGGCACGCGCCGCCGCACTGTTGCACAACGGCGTCCAAGCGCCAAAGAGACGCTGCCCCTTGCACACAACAAAGGACAGCGTCTCCCTGGAAAACTCCGTGCTTATCTAGGATTCCACACGGTTTATTAAGGAGGGTTACTTATTCCGCAAACGGTCGCTATATGCGGTAAGCGGTAGTTGGCCGCGACAACTGCGACACATTCCGTCCAGCAAATCCAATCGTGCTCCACGCACGGTTAATGCACGAGGCGGTAGAAATTCATCGATGCCGCACCCTCGGCGTGCAGCTCCATCGCCGGAACCGCCGGCGAATAGGTACGGCTCGTAAGTGCCGCCTCGCCGCCATTTGCAAAAATCTCGACCATCGTAGTGTCCGAAAGCACGCGCAGGTCGCGAAGCTCGCTGAGCTCGATCGACCTCTGGTCGCGCCCATAGCCTTCGTCACCCATGTCGAGGGTAAGCATCCCGTCTGCATAGCGCACAAAGACACCCTTGCGGATTTCGAGCTCGATCACCTGGGCGCCCTCACAGGAAACCACAAGATCAAACAGGCGGCCCGGCTCCTCAACGGTTTCACCGCCTGTCGCGCAAACGCAGTCGCCGCGCATCCTCTCAATCTCGTGCACCGGCTGCTGACAGAGCTTACCATCGCGCATGCTCAGTTTTCTCGGCACCGTCAACGCGCACTGCCACCCGCGTGCCACCGTCGGGCTTTTTGCCGTCGCATCGGGGCAACCCGACCATCCGATCATCAATCGCCGGCCTGCAGCATCCTCAAAGGACTGCGGAGCATAGAAATCAAAACCGGCATCGACCATCGGGGGCATGCCCTTCCCGACGATTTTAAAGCTCGGCGCCTCCCAATCGGCCTCGATGGGGAACCACACGCACTGATGCGGATTGCGGTAACGCCAACCATCGGCAGGCACACCCTGCGGACAGCAAACGAGAATAAGCTCGCCATCGAGCTCAAACAGATCGGGGCACTCCCACATAAAGCCAAACTTCTCGCCCAACTCAATGCGCGTCGCATAGCCCCAGTCCTCTAGATCACGCGAGGTATAGACAAGCACGCGCCCGCGATCGTCTTTCGTACGAGCGCCGAGAACCATGTAGTAGATACCGTCGTGTTCAAGGATCTTGGGGTCGCGCACGTGCGTACCGATATCGTCGGGGTAATCGACCGGCCCAACAGCTATGCGCTTCTCGCCCAATTCGTCGGGATTCTCGGCAACCATATGAATTTGGTTTTGCTCACGGCCCGTCAACACGTAGTCGTAATCATCACGGTCAAAATGCTTAACGTTGCCGGTATAGAAGTAGTGAATCTTGCCATCACGTACAAAGGCAGAACCAGAATACGCTCCACTCGAATCCAAATCGGAATCGGGGAACAGCACGGGGCCGTGATTCTCGTACGTCACAAAATCCTTTGTCGTCAGATGGTTCCAAAGCACTGGACCGCCATGCGCAGCATCGAACGGATCGTATTGATGATAGATGTGATACGTATCACCAATCTGAACCAAACCATTGGGGTCGTTGAGCCAGCCAAGCTCAGGCTCCACATGGAACAAAAGCCTATCGGGGTCGGATGCGATGCGAGCCGCCGTCTCATCCTGTCCGGCACGCCACTGCTCATAGTCCGCGCGTGTCACCTTATTTTTTTGATTAAACATCGCCGTTGACTTTCTCGTCTATGGGAAAGGACGCTCGACTCGCACGAGCCGAACGCCCTTCCCCAAATGGACTTATCCGCACATTACGCTGAACGGCTCAACTAGAAGCTAACGTCGAAGCCAGCGCCAGCGCCCTCTTCATCGGTGGTCGGCACGCCCTTTGCCTTGTTGTAGGCAAAGATCAAGACGATCGGCACGATGAAGGCGATGAGATTGCCAGCCACATACCACACGAGCGTCTCGGGCGTGACGATGAGCAGGCCAAGCACGCCGGTCAGACCCTGACCGATGGCGCGCACCTCAAAGAGCTTCACGAAGGCACCGCCGCAGCCTGCACCGATGCAAGCGCAGATGAACGGGATGATCGAGTAGCGCATGTTTGCAGCAAAGATTGCGGGCTCGGAGATACCGACCAGCGTCGGGATAAAGGACGACATGCAGATGTTGCGCTCTTTGGAATGCTTCTTGTGAATGAGGTACATGCCGATGGCGCCGCCGCCCTGGGCGATGATGGAAACCGACCAGATGGCCTGGATGTAGTTGAAGCCAGTCGTGGCAACGAGGTTTGCCTCGATACCCTGGATGAACTGATGCGTACCGGTAACGACAAGCGGCTGCAGGAACGCGGCGAAGACAAAGGCACCAAAGACGCCCATCCTGTTGTACAGCCTTGATTGGCAACTTCATCCGAACACCTCCCATATTCATCCGTACATGTACGGATGAATATGGGAATCCGATACCCTGAGGGCCGGACCGGCCGGCCCCGGGAGATCGGAGGACGGCATGTC
>NZ_JAMOKO010000025.1 GCF_023656745.1 Collinsella sp. BG-O-102 | reverse complement strand
CTCCATCGCGGGCCGGGGGATTCCGGCCCCTCTGGGGTTGCCTACCCGGATTCGCGCCTCAGGACTCAGCGCAACGCGTTGCGCTGAGTCCTGAGGCTGTTGCAATGAAAATGAGAATCAAGGCAGGCCCGCTCCATCCGCCCCGTCATCTGTGGTTTACGTGGGGTCATGCGAACCGAGGGTATACTAACCGGCGGCGAATCTGCTCCATCGCTTAGGGCCGCTGCGTCTGGACGGCGCGTGAAAGGCTGCCAAAGCGATCGCCAGCGTGCTGAGCAACGTCCTCTCTGTGCGCACCTGTTTTGTATGTATTAGCGCACTACCAAGCACGCCCGCGCGGCCGCATGCCGTGCCCATTGCGCGTGCAGATAAGGAACAACAACATATGCGTAATTCTGTATCTGACGTCACCGACGCCGAGATTCTGGACGAGACCCGCGAGGCCATGACCCAGGCTGCCTTCGATGCCGCCGATGAGGCCAATGCCGCCCAGGCCGTCGAGTCCGCTACCGAGAGCCTGCCCGCCTTTGACGAGCTGGGCCTCTCCGACGAGATGCTTCGTGCTATCGAGAACCTGGGCTACACGGCGCCGACGCCTGTCCAGGCTGGCTCGATCCCCGTGGTGCTCGAGGGCCGCGACTTGCTTGCCGCCGCCCAGACCGGCACCGGCAAGACGGCCGCCTTTTTGCTGCCGACTATGAACAATCTGGAGCACATCGCTCCTCCCAAACCCGTGCGCGAGCGTGGCGGCCGCAACCGCCGTCGCGGTGCTAAAAAGCCCGAGGGCAACGGCCGTGGCCCCGTGATACTCGTCATCACCCCCACGCGCGAGCTTGCCCAGCAGATCGACGAGGTCGCAAGCAAAATCGCCGACGTCACGGGCCACGTTGCCGTGACCGTCGTGGGCGGCGTGAGCTACAAGCCGCAGACCGCGGCACTCAAGTACGGTTGCGATATCCTAGTTGCCACGCCGGGTCGTCTGGTCGATCTGATCGAGCAGGGTGCCTGCCATCTGGACGAGGTCAAGGTGCTGGTGCTCGACGAGGCCGACCGTATGCTCGACATGGGCTTTTTGCCTGCCGTCCGCCGCATTGTGCGCGAGACGCCGGCCGAGCGCCAGACGCTGCTGTTCTCGGCGACGCTCGACGAGGAGGCCGTGGGCGAGATCACCGACCTGGTGAGCGACCCGGCGCGCGTGGAGATCGCGCCCGCCACGTCGACCGCCGACACCGTCGACCAGTTTGTGTTCCCGGTGTCCATCGAGGCCAAGAACAACCTGCTGCCCGAGTTCCTCAAAAAGGAGGGCCCGGAGCGCACTATCGTCTTTATGCGCACCAAGCACCGCGCCGACAGCTGCTGCCGTCGTCTGGAGCGCAAGGGCATCAAGGCCGCCGCGATTCACGGCAACCGCAGCCAGGCCCAGCGCGAGCGCGCGCTTTCTGCCTTCCGCGACGGCACCGTCGACGTACTGGTGGCAACCGATGTTCTCGCCCGCGGCATCGACATTAGCGACGTGCGCTACGTCGTGAACTTTGACGTGCCGGCCGAGCCGACCGACTATATCCACCGCATTGGCCGTACGGGCCGCGCCGGCGAGCTGGGCTGGGCCATTACGTTTGTGACTGAGCAGGACGTGGACGAGTTCTACGAGATCGAGAAGCTCATGGACAAGACGGCCGATATTTACGAAGCCGGCGACCTGCACGTGGGCCCCAACCCGCCCGCCGTTGACCCCGAGCGCGATCCTGCCGCCTTTAAGGTGAAGAAGAAGACCAAGCGCGGCAAGTCCAAGAGCAAGAAGAAGCTTGAGCAGGCACGTCGCGACGGCAAGCGCAACGGAGATGACTACGGCGATGTGGCCGGTCGTTCCAACCGCGGTCGCGACGAGCGTCGCGGCGACGGCGAGCGCCCGAGCCGTCCTAAGCGCGGCGGCAAGACCCGCGTGCGCGAGGGCGTTCAGGCTCGCGTGGACGAGGCCGTGGAGAGCGTGGCTCGCGAGGTGGCTGCCGAGGAGCGCGCTGGTGCTGGTGCCGCTGAGCAGCCTGCGCGCGGCAACCGTGCCGAGCGTCGTGCCAAGCAGTTCCAGGGCGAGGCACACCGCCGTCGTCGTGAGGACGAGGACCGTGGCGGCCGTCGTCGTGTCGAGCGCGAGGACGAGGGCCGCGGTTCGCGCGGTGGCAAGCGCGGTTCGGGCGACCGCCGTCGTTCCGGTCGTGATGACGAGCGCGGTGGCCGTGATGAGCGTCGCGGCGGCGAGGGTCGCGGTGAGCGAGGTGCTCGTGGCGGTGAGTCCCGTGGCGGCAAGCGCTTTGAAGAGCGCGTTAGCCGCGGCGGCGAGCGTCGCGAGGGCGCTCGCGGCAATGGCGGCCGCGGCGGCGCTGGTCGTTCGAATGAGTCGCGCGATCGTCGTGACCCGCGTGCCAGCCGCGATCGTCGCGATGACTGGCGCAACTACGACGATACCCGCGAGGAGCGTCGTGGCGGCTATCGTGGCGGGCGTGGCGGCAACCAGGCCGGCTCCCGTGGCGGCCGTGCCGGCGGTCGCGATAACCGTGGCAGCTATGGCAATAGTCGTGGTGGCAAGCGTGGCGGCAGCTCCCGTCGTCCCGGTGACGGCGGCGGCAAGCGCAAATAACACACGCATCGCCCGCTAGAGCGAGGTGAACCAAGGGCCCCGAGCAACTACGCTCGGGGCCCTTTTTGTTTGCCGTATCCGATCGCTAGTTCAAATGTGATTTCCTCGGGAATGCGTCTAGAGGATGCCGTGGGCCTGTTTCCTACCATGCGGCAATGGGTCCCATGGGGTGCGCCGTGCATTTTTTGGAGTATTCTGCAGTTCGAGTTGTCTGCATATGATTTGACGTCGCCAACGGTGGCTTTCGGATATCCCTAGCGAGCGTTCTGAGTCAGATTTCGTCGTTTTCCGGAGCAGGGGCGCGTCATTCTCGCCATGTCGGAACCCAAAATGACGCAGCGCCCTAAAGGTTTGCCCGCTCGGGGTATTGCTGACGCGGTCACGTTGCAGAATACTCCGTTTTTTGCACGGGCCAGGATGGGGTACCTCGGGAGAACACGGCGGTATCCCGTAAATATATACAATCTGTACCGTAATTTATACAAAACGAAGAGGCAGACAGCGTAGGGTTGGTGCATTGGGGTGCTTGATGCACCAAAATGGGGATCCCACGTGCCGTATACTCTGGCTGGATGTGAAAACGGCTTGACGCGTTGCCAGACGTAGGGGGAGGGTGTCTCGATGAGCGTATTCGAAATTGTGTTTAGTCCGACGGGTGGAACGCAGAAGGTGTCTGGCCTTGTGGCCGGGGCACTGGACAAGAATACCGTTACCGTCGATCTGACCGATAGCGGGCTAGATTTCAGCGCTGTCTCGATGACTGAGGACGACGTGGCCGTAATCTCTGTGCCGGCGTATGCCGGTAGAATCCCGGCTGTGGTGGCTGACCGGTTGGGCATGGTTCACGGCAACGGAGCGCGGGCCGTTCTGGTGTGCGTCTACGGAAACCGCGCGTTTGAGGACACGCTCGTAGAGCTGGAGGACGTTGCGAAGCATGCGGGATTCCGGGTGATCGCGGCAGTTGCGGCCATTGCAGAACATTCCATTGCGCGACAGTTTGCTGCCGGTCGTCCGGATGCGCAGGATGCGGCGCAGCTCGCAGAGTTTGCGCAGCAAATTCAGCAAAAGCTGTTGGCCGAGGATACATCCGAGCCCTCTATTCCCGGCAATCGTCCTTATAAACAAGCCGGAGGTCACCGCATGGCACCCGAGGCAACAGGGGATTGCGTCTCCTGCGGTGCATGCGCCGCGGCGTGCCCCGTTTGCGCTATCGACAAGAGTGACCCCAAACGAGCAGCTGGCGAGGCGTGCATCTCCTGCATGCGCTGCATCGCCGTATGTCCGCGAGGTGCTCGCAAGCTTGATTCCAACAAACTATCCGCTGTTTCCCAGATGCTGAGCAAGGTTTGCGTCGCGCGGAAGGAATGCGAGCTCTTCATCTAGCGCAAGTGAGATTGGTGCAAACAAACCTGGCCCTTTTGCACCAAAAACGATCCGTTTTCCTCCGTTCCCAAGGGATCATGTGATCCGAAGGGGACGGAGGAAAACGGATCAAAAAGGAAAAATAGTAAGGCGCTCTTTTTCACATTGAATATTGCAATTTGGTAACGCGTTTTATCAAATATGGCATTTATCTGCGGTAATGTTCTATTTCACCGCTGAGGGTGACATTTTATACCGCCTGCCGAACCGTATGGAGACCTCACAACTTTCTAGGTCAGTGTTGTGCGTGTAGCAATTTCGCCCGGCCTCGCCTCCGGGCTGCCATGTGAGAGGGGATCTTATGGCTCGACTGCACGTAATGGAACGCAGCCACGCTCAGGCCGTCATGGACGACCTGCACGATGCGCTCGGACGTCGTCTGGCGGTGAGTTCGCTCGCCCCGTGTCCCGTTGAGTTTACGGCAGCGCTCGTCAACCTGTGCTCCACCCAGAGCTGCGGCAAGTGCACGCCCTGCCGCGTGGGCCTGAGCGCGCTGAGCGATCTGCTCGCCGATGTGCTCGAGGGCCGCGCCGACGAGTCCACGCTCAATCTGATCGAGCGCACCGCCCGCACCATCTATCTTTCGAGCGATTGCGCCATCGGTTACGAGGCCGGCGCCATGGCGCTTACGGCTATCCGCGGTTTCCGTGACGATTTTGAGCACCACATCCGCGAGCACTCCTGTGGCTTTGACCGCGAGGCCCGCGTCCCGTGCGTCTCGGGCTGTCCGGCGCATGTCGACATTCCCGGTTACATTTCGCTCGTCGAGGCCGGCCGCTATGCCGATGCCGTCAAGGTCATCCGCAAGAATAACCCGCTGCCGCTCGTTTGCGGCCTGGTGTGCGAGCATCCCTGCGAGATGCATTGCCGCCGTGGCATGGTCGACGACCCCATGAACATCCTCGCCCTCAAGCGTTTTGCCGTTGAGCACAGTGACCTCAACGACCACAAGCCGCATGTAGTGGACAACACCGGTAAGCGCGTCTCCGTGATCGGCGGCGGCCCGGCTGGCCTTTCCTGTGCCTACTACCTGGCCGTGATGGGCCACAAGGTGACCATTTTTGAGCAGCGCCACCACTTGGGCGGCATGCTGCGCTACGGCATCCCCAGCTATCGTCTGCCGCGCGAGCGCCTGCAGGCCGAGATCGACTGGATCTTGAGCGCCGGCATCGACGTTGAGCTCGATCACTCCGTGAACGGCGAGGAGCTCGCTCGCCTGCGCGACGAGTTCGATGCCGTCTACCTGGCCATCGGTGCCCATAGCGACAAGAAGCTCGGCCTTCCGGGTGAAGAAGCGCCCGGCGTGGAATCGGCCGTCAAGATGCTGCGCGCCATCGGAGACGACGAGCTGCCCGACCTGAGCGGCCAGCGCGTGTGCGTCATCGGTGGCGGCAACGTGGCCATGGACGTGGCGCGCTCTGCCGTGCGCTGCGGTGCCGAAAAGGTGAGCATCGTCTACCGCCGTCGCATCTGCGATATGACGGCCCAGGACGCCGAGATTGCCGGCGCCCAGGCCGAGGGTTGCGAGGTTCTGGAGCTCACGGCGCCGCTCGCCATCGAGACGGGCGAAGATGGTCGCGTGAGCGGCCTGCGCGTGCAACCGCAGATTATCGGCGAGCCCCGCCGCGGTCGTCCGGCTCCGCGTGCCGCCGCTACGCCCGAGCGCGTCATCCCCTGCGAGCGCGTGTTTGTCGCCATTGGCCAGGACATCGATTCCAAGCCGTTTGAGGACATGGGCATCGCCTGCAAGTGGGGTTGCGTGGTCACCGACTCGGACGGTGCCGTGCCCAACTTCGATGGCCTCTTTAGCGGCGGCGACTGCCAGACCGGCCCCGCCACCGTCATCCGTGCCATCAACGCCGGCCGCGTGGCTTCGGCAAACATCGACCGCTATCTGGGCTTCGACCACAAGATCAAGCTCGACGTGGAGCTGCCGACCGTGCAGTTTAAGGGCAAGCACGAGTGCGGCCGTTGCGAGCTGGGCGAGCGCGAGGCCGGCGAGCGCATTCACGATTGGAATCTGGTCGAGCAGGGTCTCACCGAGGAGGAGGCGCGCCAGGAGGCGAGCCGCTGCCTGCGCTGCGACCACTTTGGCTTTGGCGCGTTCCGCGGAGGGAGGAACCTGGAATGGTAGAGCTCAACAAAACCACCGTCGGCGACAACAGCGAAAACGGAGCGCACAACATGGTCAAGCTCACTATCGATAATTGCGAGGTCGTGGCGCCCGAGCACACCACGATCCTGGACGCGGCCAAGTCCGTCGGCATCCAGATTCCCACCCTGTGCTACCTACGCGATCTAAACGAGATTGGCGGTTGCCGCGTGTGCGTGGTCGAGGTTGAGGGCTGCGACCAGCTGGTTGCCGCCTGCAACAACTACGTGCTCGACGGCATGGTGGTCCACACCAACAGCCCCAAAGCCCGCGAGGCGCGTCGCACCAACGTGCAACTGCTGCTGTCCCAGCACGACTCGCGCTGCACGAGCTGCGTGCGCAGTGGTAACTGCAACCTGCAGACCATCGCCAACGACCTGGGCATCTTCTATCTGCCGTACGAGCAGCATCTGGCGCGCGAGAGCTGGGACTTCGATTTCCCCATCATCCGCGAAAACGACAAGTGCATTAAATGCATGCGCTGCATCAAGGTGTGCGAGAGCGTACAGGGCCTAGGGATTTGGGACCTGACCAACCGCGCCACGCATACCGCCGTGGGCACCCGCGGGCGCGTGCCGATCGGCAAGACCGATTGCGTCGCGTGCGGCCAGTGCATCACGCATTGCCCGACGGGCGCGCTGCGCGAGCGCGACGACACCGAGACCGTGTTTGACGCGCTTGCTAATCCCGACAAGATCGTGCTGGTGCAGATCGCGCCTGCCGTGCGCAGCGCCTGGGGCGAGGAGCTCGGCATATCTCGCGAGGAGGCAACCGTCGAGCGTCTGGCCTGCGCACTGCGCCGCGTTGGCTTTGAGTACGTGTTCGACACCGATTTCTCGGCCGACCTCACCATTATGGAGGAGGGTTCCGAGCTGCTCGAGCGCCTAGGCGCCGCCGCTAAGGGCGAAGGCGACAGCCGCGGCTGGCCCATGTTTACGAGCTGCTGCCCGGGTTGGGTGCGCTTTGTGAAGGCGCGCTATCCGGAGTTTGTCGACAGCCTGTCCACGTCCAAGTCGCCGCAGCAGATGTTCGGCGCCATCGCCAAGACATACTACGCCAAGGTGCTGGGCGTTGAGCCCGAGCGCTTGTTCGTGGTGTCCGTGATGCCGTGCACGGCCAAGAAGGCCGAGTGTGCGCTGCCGAGCATGGTGGGCGAGGACGGCACGCCCGACGTGGACGTTGCGCTGACGGTGCGCGAGATGGTGCGCATGATTCGCGCGAGCCACGTGAGCGTGGACACGCTGGTCGAGGAGCCGCTCGACACGCCGCTGGGCTTTGGCACGGGCGCGGGTGTGATCTTTGGCGCCACGGGCGGTGTGATGGAAGCTGCTGTGCGCTCGGCCTATTACCTGGTGACGGGCAAGAACCCCGACGCCGATTTCTTTACCGACGTGCGCGGCCTGGACGGCTGGAAGGAAGCCGTGGCCGATATCGATGGCACCAAGGTGCGCGTCGCCGTGGCACACGGGCTGGGCAATGCCGCCCGCCTGCTCGACGCAATTCGCGACGGCCGTGTGAGCTATGACTTTGTCGAGGTCATGGCGTGCCCCGGCGGCTGCGTCGGTGGTGGCGGTCAGCCCATTCACGACGGTTGCGAGCTGGCTGCCGAGCGTGGCCAGGTGCTCTGGGGCCTCGATGCGAACGCCGAGATTCGCTTCTCGCACGAGAATCCCGATGTCCAGGCGTGCTACCGCGAGTTCTTAGGCGAGCCGCTCTCGCCACTGGCCGAGGAGCTGCTGCATACCGACCATCACGCATGGACGATGCCTAACGAGGGGACGTGCTAGCGATGCGCGCGTTTGATGTTGAGATGTCGCGCCGGGGGTTTGCCTCGGCGCTCGCCGCGGGCGCCCTGTCACTTGCGCTCGCGGGCTGTGGCGGCGGGGCTGCCGGTGCCGGGTCCGCCGCGGGCTCGGTTGCCACGGACGGCGCCGGTGCTGCCGCAGAGCCGGTCGAGGTGCACGTCGCCTCGCTCAAGGGTCCGACGTCGATCGGTCTGGTGCAGTTTATGGACCAGGCAGCCGATGGCGAGACGGACAATGAGTTCGACTTTGCGATCAACACTGCCGCCGACGAGATTGTGCCCAAGGTCATTCAGGGCGATATCGATATCGCCCTGGTGCCCGCCAACGTGGCGAGCGTGCTCTACAACAAGACCGAGGGCGCGGTGCAGGTCATCGATATCAACACGCTGGGCGTGCTGAACGTTGTGACGGGCGACGCGAGTGTGGCCTCGTTTGGCGATCTGGCGGGCCATACTGTCTATATGACGGGCAAGGGCACCACGCCGGAGTACGTCATGAACTACTTGCTGGAGCGCGCGGGCCTGACCGGCCAGGTGGCGCTTGAGTTTAAGAGCGAGCCCACCGAGGTGCTGTCGGCGTTGCTTGTCGACCCGTCCGCCGTGGGCGTGCTGCCGGAGCCGTTCAAGACCGCTGCCATCGCCAAGAGCGAAGGCAAGCTGTCGGCGCCGGTGAGCCTGACCGATGTGTGGGATGAGCTAGCGGGTGACACGGGTTCGCGCCTGCTGACGGGCGTGACCGTGGTGCGCCGTGCCTTTGCCGAGGAGCATCCCGAGGCCGTGGCGGAATTCTTGCGCTGCCATGAGGCGAGCGTGAAGGCCGTCAATGCGGCGCCGGCAGATTGGGCACAGGCCGTGGTCGATGCGGGTATCGTCGATAACGCCGCGATTGCTGAAAAGGCGATTCCCGGGTGCATGCTCGTGTGCCAGACGGGGAAGGATATGAAGGCGGCGCTCGGTGGGTACCTGCAGGTGCTGGCCGATGCGGACGCGAGCGCCGTGGGCGGCAAGCTCCCGGCTGATGATTTCTATTACATGGAGTAGCCCGTGCGTGCGTTTGCTCGACAAATGACAGAGCGTATGAAGGCGGTGACGGCAGCAGGTGCCGTTGCTGCCTTTTGGCTTGCCGTGTGGGTCTTTGCAGCAGCACTGGTGGCGCAGCCGTTGATTTTGCCGGGGCCAGGCACTGTTGCGATGGCGTTGCTGCGCCTGGTGTGCGATGGCGGTACCTGGGCGATTTTGGCGGGCTCGGGCGCGCGGATATTGGGCGGGCTGGCGCTTGCCGCGGTGTGTGGTGGCGTGCTGGCCGGGATTTCGTCACGTTCGCGTGCGTTTGCCCGCCTGGTGGCGCCGGCGCTGTCGTTTGTCAAGGCGACGCCGGTTGCCTGCGTGGTGGTCCTGCTGCTCATTTGGCTGGGATCGGCGCGCGTGAGCATCGCCGCGGTCTTTTTGATGGCGCTGCCGGGCGTGTATTTTTCGCTGGTCGAGGGCTTGACGCAAGCGGATAGGCCGCTGGAGCAGATGTTCCGCCTGCATGGCGTGCGGGGCTGGCGACTGTTTTGCGCCCATACCTGGCGTGAAGTCCTGCCGTTTGCGCTTTCGTGTGCCCGTGCCGTGATCGGCATGAGCTGGAAGGCCGGCGTGGCAGCGGAGCTCATCGGCATGGCGGTGGGCACCGTGGGCGAGCGCATCTATCAGGCGAAGTTGCTCATCGAGACGGCTGACCTGCTGGCGTGGACCGTGCTAGTCGTTGCCGCCTCGTGGGCATGCGAGCGCGTGCTGGTGTGGTTGCTGTGGGCTTCGGGGCCCGTGGCGTGGCGCGCGGCCGTGCGGGCGCATGGGCGTGGTAATCGCGGGCGTGCGGGGGCTGCGAGCGATGGCGCTGCAACGGAGCTTGCGCTTGCCGTGGGCGATCGTGCGCCCTGGGCGCCGGCGCTGGACGGTCTGGTGCTCAATGTGCCCGTGGGTGGGCGTATCTGTGTGATGGGTGCTTCGGGCATGGGCAAGTCGACGCTGCTTTCGTTGGCAGCGGGGGAGTGCTCGCCGTGCTCGATGGTGTTTCAGGATGCACGCTTGGCCGAGTCCGCCTCGGCGCTGGATAACGTGCTGGTGTGCGCCGATGCGCGTGTGGATGCTTCGAGCGCCGCGGCATTGCTGCGCCTGCTGGTGCCGGGAGTCGATGTGGATGCTCGCGTGGCCGAGCTTTCGGGCGGGCAGCGCCGTCGCGTCGAGATTGCTCGAGCCCTGCTGTGCCCGGGCGGCGCGGTGATTCTTGACGAGCCCTTTACCGGCCTGGATGCCGCCGCGCGCGATGCGACGACCAAGGTCGTGCTCGACCTGCTCGACGGCCGCATGCTGTTGCTTGCCACACACGATGCCGCTGACGCTCGGGCCCTCAATATCTCGGACATCATTACGCTCTAAATACTTACTCAGCAACAAAATGATCCGTTTTTCTCCGTTCCCATGGGGTCGGGTATGGTATTCTATCTGCGGGGTAATACTTAGGAATACCAAGTAATACCAACGCCGTAGAAACAAACTCCAGATGCGGGCCAATCGGGTTGCCTTCACAGCCCGTCGCCCAGCCGCGTGGCCCGCATCTATCCGCACCACCGTCGTTTCAAAAAGGAAGCGCCATGGCAGAACACATGACCCCGGTTGTCGCGAAGGTCTTGCCCGAGGAAAAGGCGGCCTTCGCGGCGGCAACCCAGCTCGTAGGCACCACGCCGTCCAACGCTATCCGCATGTTTATCGCCGCGTTCAATCGCTGCGGCACCTTTCCGTTCGACATTTCGCCCAGCGGGGCCTTTGGCACTGCGCCCGATTCTCATCAATAAGTGATCCGTTTTCCTCCGTCCCCATGGGATCAGCTCTCTGCCGAGTTGTGGTAGAACTAGGGAACGGTTTTGAGGAGGTTGGCATGCTCAATGCGATGATTTGGGCGCTTGCCTGTTTTGGCGTTGTCGCTGCCGATATAGCCCTGAGCGTGGTTCTGTTTTCAGTTCTCGATGCCGTATCGGTGCTGACGGGCTATCCGATCGACAATCTCGATATCCAATGGTTCCAGGCTGCCGCTCAGACGGCGTCGTTTTTGATGGCGCTGCTGTGGTGGCGTTATTTGTGGCCGCGCTCGTTTATGGCGCGCTGGCAGGGCGAGCGCCCGCTTGGCGGTGGAGCGCGTGGGGCGTGGAAACGCATCGCCTGCGTTATCGTGATCGGCCTTGCCCTGCAGGTGGTCGTTGGCTACGTGACCGACGCTGTGCTGTCGCTGTTACCCGAGGCGGCGGCCGATTACAGCGAACTTGTCGAGGAGACGGGCATGGGCGACACGAGCTATCTGGCCGTCCTGACCACGGTGCTCGGCGCTCCGTTTTGCGAGGAACTGCTGGTGCGCGGTATCATTTTTGAGTTTTCGCTCCGAGCATTTAACCCGCAGTGCCGTCCGCTCTGGAAACGCCGGCGTCGCGCACGGGCGCAAGACGTCGCCATGGTGCCCTGGGCGGCCCCGAGTACCTGGGGCGTCGCCGCGGCGATTGTGCTGCAGGCGGCGGTCTTTGGCTTTATGCATATGAACTGGGTGCAGGGCTGCTACGCCGGCGCCGCCGGTCTGGTCTTTGGCTGGGTGCTCGTGACCACTGGAAAGCTCCGCTACACGATCCTGCTGCACTTTGCCTTTAACGCCGGGTCGTACCTCATGGGTTTGCTGTGGTTTGTGAACACGCCGCTCGACGTGGTGGTCACGGTTGCCATCGCCGGCTTTGTGCTGGTAGAGGCGATGCGCTCGCTGCTTCGATTGTGCATTCCCGTGTCGCGCGAAGCTGATCGGTCTGAGTAATAACGCCTTTAATTAGACCGATGCGTCCTGAACGCACCTGGCGTTTCGCCGAATGCTTCTTTAAATTTTGAGTAAAAGAATGACATGTTGGAGATGCCGACTTTTCGGGCTACATACTGCACGCTGCGCTCGGTGTTATTGAGAAGATATGCCGCCTCTGTGAGCTGCTGGTTGAGCTTGATTTGCGAAAACGTTTTGCCGGTTTTTTGCTTGATCAAGCTGCTGAGATAGCTGGTGCTATAACCCGTATCGCTCGCAATGCTTTCGAGTGTGCAGTCGCCGTAGCTTCGCTCAATATGATTCAGAATCGACACGATGCGTTCGTCCGACATGATCGCCTGGTTATCAGTTGCGGAGCGTCGGTACAGTCCTCGAATGAGAACAAGGAATAGGCTGACGGCGAGGTGCCTCATGAGTTCATTGGAATAGGCATCTTTAAAGTGATATTCGATAAAGAGCATCTCGATGAGGCGTCGCGCATGTCGGGCGTATTCCTCTGGAAGAATGAGATATTTTCGGGCCTCGCGGTTTTTGGACACAAAATCAAATAGAAGATTCGTTAATGGTGACGCGCCGGGTAGCTGGCTCAGGAACAACGAATCGAACATTTCTTTTTTGAAGACGATCGAAATGACGATATCATGCTCGCCCTTAACGTATGGAACGCTTCTGACTACGCCGGTGTTGCAAATGAGCACGTCGCCCTTTTTAAGGAGTAGTCGCCGTCCGTTGACGATAAACGTGCAGACGCCGTCGTACACGTAGTTAAGCTCCATATCCCGATTGATATGAGGAGGAATATCGGTAAAGCGCGACTCCTTGATAAGGCCCACGGGGTTTTCGTCGAGAGTTTCTTTCCAATCAAACAGATAGACCTCTTCGCCGTTAATGGTTGTGGTTTCCACCCTGTTATATCGCGGGCTGAGCTCTCCCGGATGTGTGCGATGCCACTCTTCGGTCTCGGTATGCGTATAGAGCAGCTGTTTGAGATTCGAATCCATGGGGTGCTCCAGGGGTGAACGGTAGAATCGATGCCTTAAACGGTATTATATCTAAAAAAATGTTATAAACCCACGCTTTCTATGCGATATCTTATGCATCTTGTTCTTCCTAGTATTGGGTTATCCGCTGGAGCATCCGATCAAGGAGGGCAAATGAGTAAGTTAAAACATGGGTTTGACTCCGACTTTTTATGGGGCGGAGCCATATCGTGCTCGCAGGCCGATGGCGCCTGGAATGAGGGCGGAAAGGGAAAGTCGACGCAGGATTGTCGATGGCTGGATGGTACCTGGACTCATGACCAGATTGAGGACAAGCATCAAAACAACCCCTTCTGCCATGACGAGCTAATGAACGCTCTCGCAGATGATGGCGTTGAGTTCTACCCGTTTAGGCGTGGCAACGACTTCTATCATCACTATCGTGAGGACATCGCGCTTTTTGCGGAGATGGGTCTCAAGCTGTTCCGCACCTCTATTTGCTGGAGCCGAATCTATCCTAACGGAGATGACCTTGAGCCTAACCGCGAAGGCATCGAGTGGTATCGAAGCATGCTGGGTGAGTGCAAAAAGCACGGCATTAAGACCTTCGTCACCATGCTCCACTATGACATCCCGGTAAATCTTGTCACCACATATGGGGGATGGAAGAATCGCAAGACGATTGATTTCTTCGCCCGCTATGTCGAGACAATCGTTACGGAATTGGGCGATCTGGTCGATTTCTGGCTGCCTTTTAACGAGTTCAATGCAGCGCGTTTTTCGCCTTGGGACGGGGTCTGTCTGGTCAAAGACGAAGAGGGGGAGAACTTCGATCGAGCCATCTTCCAGTGTCTGCACCACGAGTTCGTTGCCAATGCGCGCGCCGTCGAGATTGTCCATCGTCTTTCGCCCGATACTCCCGTTGGCGGCATGATCGCTCGATTCTGTACGTATCCCGCCACCTGCCGTCCCGAAGATAACATGCAGGCTATTCACGACGACCAGTATTCCAACTGGTTCTATACGGATGTGATGGCTCGTGGAAAATACCCCGCTTATATGAATCGCTATTTCGACGCGTGCGATATCGAGATTCAAATGGAACCGGGCGATGAAGAGCTCATCGCTCGCAACACTGTCGACTTCCTGGCCTTCTCGTACTACTTTTCCCAGGTATCCACCTGCGATCAGGGATGGGAGAAGACTGCGGGAAATCTGGTCATGGCAAACAAGAACCCTTATCTCGAGACGAGTGAGTGGGGCTGGCAGCTCGATCCCATTGGCCTGAGGGTTACCCTTAACCAGATGTATGACCGCTATGGGCTGCCCCTGTATATCGCCGAGAACGGCCTCGGTACATCTGATGTAGTCGAGGAGGATGGCAGCATCCACGACGAGTATCGAATCGATTATTTGCGCCAGCACATAAAGTGCCTTAAGGAGGCAGTGATCGATGGCGTTGACGTGCGCGGATACATGATCTGGGGATTCATTGACCTTGTTGCCTGCGGTCCTCTTACGATGGACAAGCGCTACGGGCTCATCTATGTCGATCTGGATAATTGCGGCAACGGCACTGCGGAGCGCTCGCGTAAAGACTCTTTCTATTGGTATCAGAAATGTATCGCCACTAATGGCGAGGATCTTGGGTAGGAGTGATTGTTGTGGCAGACAAGAAGGAACTGGCCGCTCGTGTCCTCGAGCTCGTGGGCGGCGCCGATAACGTTGTTATGGCAACGCACTGCATTACAAGGCTCAGATTCAACCTGAAGGACGATAGCAAGGCAGACCTGGAGGCCCTTAAGACGCTTGACGGCGCCTTGGGCGCGCAGGTTAAAGACGGGCAGTGGCAGGTTATCATCGGCGCCAGCGTGGGGTCGGTATATGACGAATTGGAGCCCATGCTAGGCGACAGGATGGGTGGCGAGGTCTCCGCCGACGCCGAGCAGCCTGAGCTCCAAAAAGGTTCGGCTCGCGTATTCGATATCATCACCGGCATCTTCTCCGCTATCATTCCCGCACTGGTGGCGGGAGGCATCGTAAAGGGCATCCTGGCTGCTATCGCGGCTTTTGGAATCGACACGGGTGCCGGCGACTTTGCGATATTCAATATGATTTCGGATATCCCGTTCTACTTCTTGCCGTTTTTGCTGGCAATGTCTACAGCTGATAAGTTCCGAGTCAACCGTTCGCTTGCGCTTTGTGTTGCCGGATCGCTGATGTACCCGACCATTGTCAACGCTGTCGGTACGGGCGAGACGCCCCTTGCGCTGTTCGGTTTTGCGGTGCCGATTTTTAGCTACGCCGATTCCGTGTTCCCGGTTATCTTTGGCGTCATTGGCTTGTCTTTTGTATATCGCGCAATCGACAAAGTCGTGCCGGATCTTTTTAAGCTCGTTGTCGTTCCGGCGCTCTCCCTTGCTATCGTGATTCCCGTCAACCTGTTTGTGCTCGCTCCGATTGGTGCCTGGTGCGGTCTTGGTCTTGCCAACGGTATCGTTTGGCTATTCTCGACGTTAGGCCCCGTTGCCGGTTTTCTGCTGGGCTTCTTTATGCCGCTTATCGTGCTCTTCGGCATGCATCAGTCAACGAGCCCTATCCAGATTTCCAATATCGCAACGCTTGGGTATGACTATCTGCTCCCGATCTCTTTCTGCCATAACCTCGCCGAAAGCGGTGCGTCTTTTGGTGCAGCCCTGCGCATGACCGACGAAAAGCTCAAGTCCGCTGCAATGACGTGCGCCTTCTCAGCATTTATGGGAATTTCCGAGCCCGCCTTGTTTACCGTTCAGGTTCCTAACAGGACTCCGCTTATCGCTGCGATGATCGCGGATGGCATTGGCGGTGCGCTTACCGTTGTTCTCGGCGCAAAGTGCTTCGGCTTTGTTATGCCCGGCATTACCTCGTTGCCCGTTTATGCCGATCCAAGCGGCAATCCCATGAACCTGATCATGATTGTCGTCTGCATCGCTTTGACTTGGGTTATCTCTGCGGCGCTCTCGTTTGCGCTCTATGGTCGTTTCGACAAAAAGTAACAACGTTTTGAGATAGACAATATTAATCGGCCGCTCGCCGGGGAATCGTTCTGCGACGCCCCGGCGAGCGGCATTTTATTGGTGGGGCGTGTCGTGTCGCCAACGGCGGCATGCCGCCTCGCCGCGCTAGTTGCGTCTGCCGCCTCCGTTGGCGCCCTGACGCCCCTGTGCCGCGCGATTGCGACCGGCAGTGTTCTGCGCGCGGGACATACCGCCGTATCCCTTGCTGCCCTTAGGCCCCTTGCCGGCACCACCAGCGCCACCGTGAACCTTGCCGCCCTTCTTGCCGGTGCCATGTCCGCCGCTGGCCGATGTCTCGCCCGGGCGTGGTGGCACGGGGCGAATCAGACAATGCTTGGTGTAGCCGATCAGATCGCGGCGGCCGGCCTTTTCCAGCGCCTCGCGCACGAGCTTGTAGTTCTCGGGCTTGCGATATTGGATGAGCGCGCGCTGCATGGCCTTCTCGTGCGGGTCGCGCGCCACGTAGATCGGTTGCATGGTACGCGGATCCACGCCGGTGTAGTACATGCACGTCGACATGGTGGACGGGGTGGGGTAGAAGTCCTGCACCTGCTCGGGCATGTAGCCCATGTCGCGCACGGCCTCGGCAAGGTCCACGGCTTCCTTCATCGTTGAACCGGGGTGGCTCGAGATCAGATACGGCACTACGTACTGCTTGAGTCCGTATTCGCGGTTCAAGCGCTCAAATTTGCGGCAGAACGCGTCGTAGACGGCGCGGCTTGGCTTGCCCATCACGGACAGTACCGCGTCGCTCACGTGCTCGGGCGCTACGCGCAGCTGGCCCGAGACATGGTGTTCCAACAGCTCGCGCAAAAACTCGTCCGAGGCATCGGCCATGGTGTAGTCAAAGCGGATGCCGCTGCGGACGAAGACCTTTTTGACGCCCGGCAGCTGGCGCAGGTCGCGCAGCAGCTGCGTGTAGCCGCTCTCGTCGACCACCATGTTCTTGCACACGCTCGGCCACAGGCAGCGCTTGTTCTTGCACACGCCGTTCTTGAGTTGCTTGTCGCAGGCGGGGCGGCTAAAGTTTGCCGTCGGTCCGCCCACGTCGTTGATGTAGCCCTTAAACTCGGGATCGCGCGTGAGCAGCTCGGCCTCGCGCATGATCGAATCGTGGCTGCGCATCTGCAGCACGCGCCCCTGGTGGAAGGTGAGGGCGCAAAACGAGCACTCGCCAAAACAGCCACGGTTGGAGCTAATGGAAAACTTGATCTCGGCAAAGGCCGGCACGCCGCCTGCCGCGTCGTAGTCGGGATGCCAATCGCGTGCGTAGGGGAGTTCGGCAACCTCGTCCATCTCGTCGGTGGTGAGTGTTGCCGACGGCGGGTTCTGCACCACGTACACGCTGTTGGGATATGGCTCTACCAGGCGATGCCCGGTGATGGGGTCCATATTCTGCTGCTGCACGTTAAAGCTGCGGGCGTAGTTGAGCTTGTCAGCGGCAAGGTCGTCCCAGCTGGGCAGCAGGTCGTAGTCGTAGACCTCGCCGAGCGAACCCGTGCGGTAAACGGTGCCGTTGATATAGGTGATCTGATCGACGGGCAGCCCTGCGTCGAGTGCGTCGGCGATCTCGACAATCGCGTGCTCGCCCAT
The DNA here is from genome assembly GCF_023656745.1 of Collinsella sp. BG-O-102. GTDB lineage: Bacteria > Actinomycetota > Coriobacteriia > Coriobacteriales > Coriobacteriaceae > Collinsella. The sequence goes on along the minus strand of NZ_JAMOKO010000025.1, from coordinate 818 downwards.
GCCGTAGATGAGGATGTCGGCGCCCGAGTCGAGCAGCACCGAGCGCTTGAGCTTGTCCTGCCAGTAGTCGTAGTGGGCCAGGCGACGCAGGCTTGCCTCGATGCCACCGATAATGATGGGGGCGTCCTTAAACGTCTGGCGGATGAGGTTGCCGTAGACCGTGACGGCGCGATTGGGACGGCGCCCCTCCTCGCCACCGGGGGTATAGGCGTCGGTGTGGCGGCGATGCTTGGTCACCGAATAGTGGTTGACCATGGAGTCCATGTTGCCGGCACTGACGAGAAAGCCTAGGCGCGGCTCGCCGAGCACGGTGATGCTGGCGGGGTCGGTCCAGTCGGGTTGGCAGATGATGCCCACTTTGTAGCCGTGCGCGTCGAGGACGCGACTGATGATGGCCATGCCAAAACTGGGATGGTCCACATAGGCGTCGCCGCAGATGTAGACAAAGTCGCACTGGTCCCAGCCGCGTGCATCCATGTCGGCTCGACTGACGGGGAGGAATTTATCGCGGCTCGGACGCCAGGGGCGGGCGGGCACTGCTGTGGTATGCGTGGTGTGCCCACCCTGCGCCTTACCGCCGCGCTTTTGCTGCTGGCCCTGTTTGCCCTGCTGTCCGCGTTGGCTGTTCTGAGCGTGCTGAGGCTTTTTTGCCACGATCCCTCCCGGTGTCTGTATGCTGCACGTAATTGTAACCAGTCTTTTTGGGACGTGTCTCTATAGTTTTGTCAACCGCGTGCTTCGCGCCATTTCGGCATGACGCATCCGGGCGCCTGGCGCCCCCGCTTGGTTTCCTCTTCGGTTGATCCCGCCGCCCGCTA
>NZ_JAMOKO010000024.1 GCF_023656745.1 Collinsella sp. BG-O-102 | reverse complement strand
GGTAGCCGCGTGCGGCGCGGATAACCGCTGAAGGCATCTAAGCGGGAAGCCGTTCCAGGGATTAGTTCTCCTTCCGGTAAGGGCCCAGGTAGACTACCTGGTCGATAGACGGCAGGTGCAAGGCTGGCGACAGCCTCAGCCGAGCCGCACTAATCGCCCGAGCTCTTCCGGAACCGCACCTCGCGGCCCGCGGGACATGCGCTCAGAAGCGCGGTCCGGGCACGAGGATGCCCCCGAGTCATCTTTCCTATGCGCCATGCGGCCCTCAGGGCACGCCGGACGACCCAGGACACCGTAACGGTGGGCGCCGCCCACCGGTCAGCGGCCAGAGCATGGGGGGCACGCCCGGTCCCGTTCCGAACCCGGAAGCTAAGCCCCATCGCGCCGAGAGTACTGCAGGGTCAGCCCGTGGGAGGCCAGGGCGCCGCTGACCGGTGGACGGCACCGAGCCGTACGCTTGAACTGAGAAGGGGGAGGCCTCGCGGCCTCCCCCTTTTTTGCGTTTACGGGCTTTTGTCTCACATAGTAGCTGTGTTTTATAACCCTCGTTTGTCGCATCTTCTGTGAACGGGCTACAATAACTTAGTCTGTGCGATATGGAGGTGAACATGGCTGAAGCTGGTATCGGCGTTGATATCGTCGAGATTTCCCGGATGAAATCAATTCTTGAAAAGACGCCGTCGTTTGCTCGGCGTGTGTTTACCGAAGAAGAGCGTGCGTATTGCGATGTATCATCGCGTCCCGCTGCTCACTATGCGAGCCGCTTTGCTTCGCGCGAGGCGGTGCTTAAAGCTCTCGGCACGGGTTTTAGTCAAGGCGTGGGTCGCAAGGATGTTTCGGTAACGCGTGATAAACTCGGCAAACCGAAGGCGCTGCTTTCGGGCCGTGCACTCGAGATCGCTCATGAGCTGGGTGTTGTTGAGGTCGCTCTTTCCATTACGCTTACAGGAGACTTAGCCGTTGCGAATGCCATCGCGATTACCGAAGATGCTCGGCCTAAGCCAAAAGATGAAAAGGTGAGCACCAAGAAACGCGTAGCGCAGACATTTAAAGAGGCTCGCTCTGTTTTAGATGAGCTTGAGCAGCTGCAGAATTCAGCATTGACGGAGCACCTGGGCGATGCTTCGCAAGATACGCTAGGAGCATAGATGAAACCGGTTTTGAGTACCGAAGAAGTCGTTCGTCTCGAGGATATCATCGAACGCGAAGGGACTTCGAAGGCCGAGCTTATGGAGCTAGCGGGTGAGTTTGCCGCCAACGAGGTCTTGAAGCTCAATCCCGATCGGGTTCTCGTTCTGGTCGGTTTTGGTAATAATGGCGGCGACGGTTGGGTTGCCGCCGATATCCTGAGCCATAAGGGTGTGGACGTCGATATCGTTTCTCCGGTTGAGCCGGATGAGATTCCTGCTGCTCTGGCACGTCATGTTGCTCGTCGTACTGCCGGCCGCGATGTGCACGTTTGCGTCGGCCCCTCGCGTGACGAACTCGAGGTTTTGATCGATAAGGCCGATGTTGTTGTCGATGCCATTTTTGGTACCGGTTTCCATGGGAATCTGCGTGCGCCGTTCTCCATCTGGATTCCTACGGTCAATGAATGCGCCGATTGTGTCGTATCCATTGATGTCCCCTCGGGCCTGAATGCCGAGACGGGCGTTGTTGATGACGACTGCATTCGTGCCGAACATACGGTGACGATGATTGCGCCCAAGATTGGTCTGTATAGCGCTGATGGCCCTGAGTATGCTGGCGATTTGATCTGCGGCAATCTTTACGACCGTCTTGACGAGGTCATCGATGATGTCGACCACGCCGCCGAGATTGTCGAGCCCGGTGACTTAGTTGATTACTTTGCCCCACTACCTACGAATATCGATAAGTATTCCCGTGGCTCTGTGCTTATTGTCGCCGGATCTGCACAATATCCTGGTGCTGCCATTATGGCGGCCAAGTCTGCAGCTCGCGCGGGTGCTGGTTACGTGGCAGTCGCGGCTCCTGACGCCTGCGCTAATCTTATTCGCATTGCACTTCCTTCGATTCCCGTCTTTGCTATTCCGTCTGATTCCCGCGGCTCCTTTGGCGCCGCTGCGCGCATGACGGTGTGCGAGATTGCAAAGAAGTACAGCTGCGTACTGTGCGGTCCCGGTATGACGACGTCTGCCGGCGCTATGCAGGTGGTTTCGGGCTTGCTCGAGCTTGATGTACCGCTTATTTTGGATGCCGATGCACTCAACTGCCTTGCTAAGATTGCCATTGACGGTATTGATAGTAACCCCGAGATGTATCGTCGCGAGCAGCCGTTGGTTATGACACCGCACTATCGTGAGCTTTCGCGTCTGGTTGCCGGTGACGAGGTGAACGACCTTGGTACCGCGATTGCAGCCGCGCAGAAGGTTGTCTGGGCTGCAGGCTCCGACAATCTGGTGGTCATTGCCAAAGGGCCGACGACGGCTATCTGTGGCGTTGAGCGTGTACTGCTGCCGCTCTCGGGTCCGGCTTCTCTGGCAACTGCCGGTTCAGGTGATGTTCTCGCGGGTATTTTGGCCGGCACGCTTGCCACCATGCGCGACGAGATGGATCGTTGGGAGTTGCTGTATTCGTACGCCGTCGCACTTCACAGCTACGCCGGTTTTGCCGCGGCGACGGAGTATGGTGAGAAGAGCGTCATCGCGACCGATCTTATCGACTTGATCGGTCCCGCCATGGAACTGGCGGCAAAGGATGCGCTCGAAGATCTGGGAATCATGGACGAAGGGTCGGATGACTAATCATGAATAAAGCCGATTTGACGCGCTGGTCCTGGGTCGAGATCGACCGCGGGGCGCTCCGTCGCAACACGAGGGCCTATAAGAACTTGTTGAATCCACGTCAGCGCCTGTGCTGCGTGGTCAAGGCCGATGCTTATGGTCATGGAGCTGTTGAGTGCGCCAAGATCATGTATTCGGCCGGTGCCGACATGTTTGCCGTGGCGACGGTTAACGAGGGCGTTGAGCTCCGACAGGGCGGGATTACGAAACCCATCCTCATCCTAAGCGAGCCGCCTATCGAGGCCATTCCGACGTTGCTCGAGTTTGATATCATGCCCTCGGTCTATACGTCTGACTTTGCTCTTGCGTATGGCGAATGTGCCGTCGCGGCGGGCAAGGTGGGCAAGTATCATCTCGCCATCGAGACGGGTATGAATCGTATCGGCGTACACTACACACAGGTGCTCGACTTTGTCCGCGGTATTAATTTCCATCGCGGTATTCAGTGCGACGGCGTATTTACGCACTTCGCCACGGCCGATGAACCTTCGGGCTGGGACTACAAGCTGCAGTGTCAGCGCTTTACCGAGGCCGTTCAAGCCATTAAGGATGCGGGTTTTGAGTGCGGTATCGTGCACTGCGCCAACACGCCGTCCTCGATGCTCGACCCCTCGATGCATTTTGATATGATTCGCGCCGGCGTTGGCTTGTATGGCATGCAGCCGTGCGAGCTGAGTGGCCGCGTGATGCAGCTTGATCCCGTTATGAGCGTCCATGCGCGCGTGACGCGCGTGGCACACCCTGCGATGGGTGAGGGCGTGGGCTACGGTTTTACCTACCGCGTACCGCGCACGCGCGTTCAGATCTGCACGCTGCCGATCGGTTATGCCGACGGCCTATCGCGTACGCTTTCCAATCGTATGGATGTGCTGTATCGCGGCGAGCGCGTGCATCAGGTTGGCAATATCTGCATGGACCAGTTTATGGTCGCCATTCAGTCCAACCCGGCACACGAGATTCCCGAGGCCGAGTATGGTGACGAGATGATCATTGTCGGCCGCGATGGCGATGCCGAGATCACTATGGACGAGATGGCCCGACTGCGCGGAACGATTAACTACGAGGTCGCCTGCGGCTTTGGCATGCGTCTCGACAAGGTCTACGTGTAGGAGCCGCTATGGGCGTCATGCACATCCCCGGCCATACCCATCAGGCACCACGTGAGGTCGCACTCGAGGAGATCGAGGCCGTTCTGGGCGATTGTCACCTCTGCCAGCTCTACCAGTCGCGTCACAATATCGTGTTTGGCGTGGGAAACCCCCGCGCTCGCGTGATGTTTATTGGTGAGGCGCCGGGCCGCAATGAGGATTTGCAGGGCGAGCCCTTTGTGGGGGCGGCAGGCGAGGACCTCAACGGCATTTTGTCGCTGGCGGGCCTCAAACGCGAAGACGTCTACATTGCCAACGTGCTTAAGTGCCGCCCGCCGGGAAACCGCAATCCACGTCCCGAGGAAGTGCTGGCTTGCTCGCCGTTTTTGCGTGAGCAGATTCGAAGCATCTGGCCTGATATTATCGTGACGCTCGGCAACCCCGCGACGCACTTTGTGCTTAAGACCGAGATTGGCATTACTAAGCTGCGCGGCAGGTTCCACCAGATGGGGCATTTTGTAGTAATGCCCACGTTCCATCCGGCAGCAGCGCTACGCAATCCGGCGTGGCAGGAACTGCTGGAGGAAGACTTTAAGATGCTGGGCGACTATCTGGAGCGACATCCCGCACCAGAGGACGCCTCGGAATAATAAGGAGCATATATGTCCCTGGAGCGCCTGGGGGTAGGTACTTACAAAACGACTTGCGCTGCCGATACGGAGTACTTTGGCGAGCTAATTGCACCGTGCCTTGAGGACGGCGATGTGCTCATCCTGACCGGTGGCCTGGGGGTGGGCAAAACTCACTTTACCAAGGGCGTCTCGCGCGGGCTGGGCGATGGGCATATGGTTACGAGCCCTACGTTTGCGCTCATGGCCGTTCACGATCAAGGTCGTATTCCGCTGTTTCACTTTGATCTATACCGCCTGGAGCATGCCTACGAGCTCGAGGATACGGGCATTTTCGATGTGCTGGGCTATGAGGGTGCTTGCCTGCTGGAATGGGGCGAACAATTCCAGGACGAGCTGACGGATGAGTATCTTTCGGTGACGCTCAAGCGTGATGAGGGCGACAGCGATGTGCGAACGATAACGCTTGAGGCGCACGGTGACCGTGCAATGGAGCTTTCCCATTTGATTGATAAGGCTGTACAAGATGAGCTTGCATAACGACAACGCGCTGGTGGTGGCGCTCGATACCTCGACCGACATGCTTGCCTGCGCGGCAAGCTGGATTGATGGGCAGACGGGCGAGACGAAGCTCGTGAGTGGCGACCACATGTGTCGCCGTCACGCCAACGTTGAGCTCGTGAATACCGTTGATGGCGTGCTGGCTCAAGCCGGTCTGGATCGCAGCGATGTTGGTTGCTATGTGGTCGGCCGCGGCCCGGGGTCCTTTACGGGTGTGCGCATCGGCATCTCCACTGCCAAGGGCCTCGCGCGTGGTGCCAATGTTCCGCTGCTGGGCGTGTCGACGCTCGACTCTTGCGCTTGGACGGCGTGGAAGGCTGGCGTGCGCGGCAAGCTTGGTATCTTGGCCGATGCTATGCGCGGTGAGGTATATCCGGCGCTGTATATGCTGGTCGATGAGGGCCCCGAGCGTCAATTTGAGCGCGAACACGTGGTCAAGGCCGCCGTGGCGCTCGATGAGTGGCGCCAAGCAGCGGACTGGGACCAGGTTCAGCTGACCGGTGACGGTCTCGTGCGCTATGGCAAGCTGCTGGGTGAGGACGAGACCGCCCGCTGCGTGGAGCGCGACCTGTGGTGGCCTTCGGGCGAGGGCTTGCTGCTCGCGCACGCTGCGGGTGACGGCGATCCGGCTCGCGTCCTGCCGATTTACACGCGCCTTTCGGATGCCGAGGAAAACGAGCGCAAGCGTCTTGGTCTTGCCGAGAGTGCGCAGAGCGAAATTACGGGCGTTGCCGATGAGCTCGCCGGTCGTCATCTGCAGTTCCGTCCCATGGGCGCGGCGGATGCCGAGGGCGCGAGCGCGCTGGAGGCTGCCTGCTTTGAAGGTGCCGGACACGAGGCGTGGACGCCGGGCATGTTCCTGTCCGAACTGGGCGAGGACGTTGCTGCGCCGCGTAGTTGGTGGGTGGCACACGACGACGGCAAGCTACTGGGCCTTGCCGGCGGTATGGTCGTGGACGGTGATGTGCAGATTCTGGATGTCGCCGTCGACCCGGCACATCGCCGTGAGGGCATTGCCCGCAAGCTGCTGTCGCATGTGAGCTATGATGCCCAGATGCTCGGCTGCACCACGGCTTCGCTCGAGGTCGAGGACGGCAACGAGGGAGCGATTGCGCTCTATAACGCTCTGGGCTTTACCGAGGCTGGCCGTCGCCGCGGCTACTATGGTGCCGGCAAGGACGCCATCGTCATGACGGCCCCGCTGCCCCTGGTACTTCCGGTCGACAATGCTTCGCCCGAGCCGACGGCGGCAGAGCAGCGCGTGTGGCCGCTGCCTGCGCCTGGGCGCTCCGAGGGGGAGCGTGCCGAAATTGAGCGCCGCCGCCTAGTGCTCGCTATCGAGAGCTCCTGCGACGAGACGGCCGTGGCGATTATCGATGCGGATGGCAATATGCTGGCCAACCAGGTGTCGACGCAGATTGATTTTCACGCCCGCTTTGGCGGCGTGGTGCCCGAGATCGCCTCGCGCAAACACGTCGAGGTGATTGTGAGTGTCGTGGATGCGGCGCTTGAGGATGCCGCAGCATCGCTTGGTCTTGAGGATGGAGCCATTGCCCCCAGCGAGCTTGCCGCCGTGGGCGTGACACAGGGTCCGGGCCTGGTGGGCGCGCTCGTGGTTGGCGTCGCCTTCGCCAAGGGCTTTGCCTACGCTGCCGGCAAGCCGCTCGTGTGCGTCAACCATCTGGAGGGGCACCTGTTTGCCAACCTGCTGGCGCAACCCGACCTCAAACCGCCGTTTATCTTCACGCTTGTCTCGGGTGGGCACACCATGCTCGTGCACGTGAAGGCGTGGGGCGACTACGAGGTGCTCGGTGAGACGCTCGACGACGCTGTGGGCGAGGCCTTCGACAAGGTAGCCAAGGCGTTGGGTCTGGGCTATCCCGGTGGCCCCATCATTTCCAAGCTGGCCGAGACGGGCAACCCCAAGGCGATCGATTTCCCCCGTGCGCTTAACAGCAGGGGAGACTATCGCTTCTCGCTTTCGGGCCTTAAAACCGCTGTGACGCTCTACATTGAACAGGAGACCAAGGCCGGGCGCACGATTCACCTGCCCGATCTGGCAGCTTCGTTTGAGGCAGCTGTCTTTGACGTGCAGTACAAGAAGGCCAAAAACGCATTGCACGCTACCGGATGCAAGGAATACTGCATCGGTGGCGGCGTCTCGGCCAACCCGCATCTGCGCGAGATGATGATCAAGAAGCTTGGGCGTCAGGGGATTCGCGTAACGGTGCCGCCCTTGTCTGCCTGTACCGATAACGCCGCCATGATCGCGGAGGTCGCTCGCCGTAAATTCGACCGAGGTGAAATCTCGCCGTTCGACGTCGACGCCGATCCGAACATGACGCTGTAGCTGGTACGGCGCGGTCCCCGGACGGAGGGGCCGGATATAAGGTTTCCTGCTCTACAGTCCTGCGCAAGACGAAGGCCACATTAAGTGGCCTTCTTTGCGTGCGGAACTCGCGATAAACCTTATATCCGGCCCCTCCGTCCGGGGACCTTTCTGTATCGATATAGCTTCTGAGCTGGTTTGGCGTCGACAACGTCCAGCAAGGTTAACAAGCCAGCGTCGAATTTCCAGCGTTCTTTAGCTGAAAGAAAAAGTTGGTGTGCGGAGCTTTGCTCCGCATTTGGGATGGGAGCCCCTCGGGAGCGGGCGGGCGTATACAAGGTTTATCGCGAGTTCCGCACGAGCCGGAGAGCACTTAATGTGCTCTCCGTGCGAGCAGGACTGTAGAGCAGGAAACCTTGTATACGCCCGCCCGCTCCCGAGGGACATCTCTCATGCAAAAACTGTCGCTGGGTAAAGTCCGAGGTCAGTGGCGTTTTATACCGAGAAATCCAAAAAAGTTGAAAATTCATTACAAATTTGCGTTGACTTTAGGTAACTAAAGTTTCATACTCCTTTTCAACCACTGGGGGATGTGAACACGCACGGATCGTTCGCATCATGATTGAAGAGGATTTCTTAGACATGTTCACGCATCAGCTAAACATTATCAGCGTAGTAATTATCTGATGCGGGTTAGCACATACAGCTAGCCCGTACGATAACGGGCGGCTGATGAAGATGAGGGCCGTCGAGCGCAACCGACGGCCCTCATTTTTTATGTCTAGGAAGTTCTTTTTAGAGGAGGAAATGTAATGAACGGAGTTTTGCTCATGGTTGTGGCCGCGGCGGTGCTCGCCTGCGGCTATCTGGGCTACGGCCGCTGGCTGGCCAACAAGTGGGGCGTTGACAAAGAGGCCCTCACGCCGGCCAAGCGCATGAAGGACGGCAACAGCTTCTCGCCCGTCTCCGCCTTCACCGCGTTTTCGCACCAGTTCAGCTCGATCTGCGGTGCTGGTCCTGTCACGGGTACGATCGTCGCCATGGCCTTTGGCTGGCTGCCCGTCGTGCTCTGGGTCCTCGTCGGCGGCATCTTCTTTGGCGCCGTCCACGACTTTGGTGCCCTGTACGCTTCGATGAAGAACAACGGCAAGTCGCTCGCTCAGCTCATCGAGAAGTACATCGGCAAGACCGGCCGTCGCCTGTTCCTGCTGTTCTGCTGGCTGTTCTGCATCATCGTCATCGCCGCCTTCACCGACATGGTTTGCAAGACGTTCATGTTCACCCCGGCCGTTGACGCTTCTGGTGCTGCTACCGGTGCCATCGACTTCACCAAGTCCTATGCCGCCGGCTGCGCTGGTACCATCTCCATCCTGTTCACCTTCGTCGCTATCGCCTTTGGTTGGGCCCAGAAGAAGTTCAACCTCACCGGCGCTGCCGAGTTCGTCACCGGCGTTGTCCTCATGGTTCTCATGTTCGCCGTCGGAATGCAGTTCCCGGTCTACCTGGATAAGTTCCAGTGGTTCGCCGTCGTCATGGTCTACCTGGTCTTCGCTGGCGCTATGCCCATCCAGATGCTCAAGACCCCGCGTGACTACCTCACTTCCATCATGATGATCGTCATGATCGTCTGCGCTGTCCTCGGCATCGTCGTCCTGGGCGTCAACGGTCAGGCCACTATCACCGCTCCGGTCTTCACCGGCTTCTCCACTGCCTCCGGCATGATGTTCCCGGTCCTGTTCGTCTCCGTCGCTTGCGGTGCTCTCTCCGGTTTCCACAGCCTCGTTTCTTCCGGCACCTCTTCCAAGCAGGTCGAGAAGGAGCAGGACGCCGTCAAGGTCGGTTACGGCGCAATGATCGTCGAGTCCTTCGTCGGCATCCTTGCCATCATCGTTGCCGGCATCATGTTCTCCGATATGAACACCGCCGGTACCGGCGCCCTCAACGCCGGTGTCGCTTCCACCCCGTTCCAGATCTTCGCCGCTGGCATCTCCCGCGGTATGCAGGCCTTCGGTGTTGACGGCACGCTCGCTACCGTCTTCATGACCATGAATGTTTCCGCTCTGGCCCTGACCTCGCTCGACGCCGTCGCCCGCATCGCCCGCACCTCGTTCTCCGAGTTCTTTGCCCAGACCAACGACGCCCTGGCCATCGAGTCCAAGGCCGGCTACATGAAGGTCCTCGGCAACCCCTGGTTCGCCACGGTCGTCACCCTGCTTCCCGGTCTCGCCCTCGCTTTTGGTGGCTATGCCAACATCTGGCCGCTCTTTGGTGCTTCCAACCAGCTGCTCGGCGGCATGACCATGATCACCCTCGCCGTGTTCTGCAAGTGCACCGGCCGCAAGGGTTGGATGCTCTACGTGCCCGTCGTCTTCCTGCTCTGCTGCACCTTCACCTCGCTGGTCCAGAGCGCCATGGGCTGCATGGCCGCCGTCCAGGCCTACGGTTTCTTCGGTACCATCCCGGCTACCGCCACCACGGCCGCCGTCTCCGTCGCCGCCACCAAGGGCCTGCAGCTCGTCTTTGCCGTCCTGCTGATGGTCCTGGGCCTCATCGTCGCCGTCAACTGCCTCAAGGAGTTCTTCGGCAAGGAGGCTGGCTCCATGCCTGATGAGGAGCCCGAGTGGTCCGATATGGGCAAGGCCGAGTACGGTCGCGCCGCTGCCGCCGAGGCTCCTGCCGACGCCGAGGCCGTCAAGGCCTAGTCGGTCGGACGGGTTGAATCTCTCATCCATATGACTCGGAAAGACCGGGTCCGCAACGACGCGGACTCGGTCTTTTTTTCATGCGAAAGCGGGTGACGCTCGAGTGTTCTCGCAGATGTTTTGCGTGGATAAGGGCGTGCGTTGTACCATATAGACGTATATGTGTACATATGAAAGGGGCCCCGTGGCCAAGACGGTATATTCCGATAATCAAAACAATGTCGATGCTTTGGCTGAGCGCCTGAGCAGCCAGACGTCGCTTTCTGCCGAGCGCGCCAAGCTGGTTGCCTACGACCTGCTCTGCCGCAAGGCGCTCAAGATTAAGTCGAGTGCGCTGGCGCAGATTTTCCGCTCCGTCGATAAGGAGTGCGACACCAAGGCGATGCGCGATGAGCTTATCGCGGCAAAGATCGTGACCAAGATCGAGGGTAGCGGCATTAACGGGCGCCCGGCGTTCTATACCATCAATGCCGAGATCCGCGATGCCCAAGAGCAGCCTGCCGAGTCCGTCGAGGGTTTTGTCGTCGAGGATTCCGCTGACGTGCCTGCTGTGGAAGAAGCTGCTCCGCGTGAGCATGTCGATACCGATGAGTTGCTCGATGAGAACGTCGTGCGTGCCTTTACGGCCAAGGCAGGACGCGGCGGTTTTGGCGGGGGTGGCAAGCGCGATGCGCAGCGCCGCGCCCAGCAGGAGCGCTTCCGTCGCGCCGTTGCTCAAAAGGGTGAGACGGATGCTGAGGCCGTCGAGGAAAAGCCCGTCGGGATGCAGGAGCCGACTCTCGCTCAAGAGCATGCTGAGATCCAGGAGCCCAAGCGTCGCCGCGGTGCCCACTTTAAGGCCGAGCAGCGAGGTGCCGCATGCGAGGTCCAGGATTCCGTCGAGGCTGCTGACGCGTCCGATGAACCGGCCAAGAAGGCTCCGGGTTCATGCCGTCCCGGACGTGGTTTTGAGGGGCGCGCGTATCCCGTAAGGCGTCAGGAGAAGAGCGAACCGGCTTCGACCACTCAGGGCGAGAAGGACGAGAAGGCCGTTGAGCCGGTGGCTCGCGAGCAAAAGCCTGTTGAGCCGCAGCTTGAGGTTGATGCCGAGGCCAAGGGCCAGCAGCCTACTGATGAGCAGACGGAGCAGGGCGCGTCGAGCAAGCCTCGCCGCCGTCGCCATCGTGGGGGCCGCAGTTCCCATGCCGAGACTGCAACCGAGAAGACCACGCCGCAGAACGAGGATGCGAAGGCCGAGGTTTCTTCGGGGCAGCCTAAGCGCCAGTCAGCGAAGGAGAGCAAGTCCGATCGTCCGCAGAAGCAGGCGTCTATGCCGAAGCGCGAGCGCAATCCCCAAGGCGATTCTAAGCGCAAGTCTCAGAAGAAGCCGGAGTCTGCCGCAGTAGATACTGCTGCCCAGCAGCCCGAGTCGGCCGCCCACGGCGAGGTCTCGGCGCTTGCCCTTGCCCGCGTTTTAGGCAGGCAGCTGTTCAAGGTTGTCCCCACGCCTATGGCGCTCTCCAAGATCAAGGAGCAGCAGACACAGATCGTAAAGGTCGAGGGCAAGGACGGCAAAAAGGCTCCGCAGCGCACTCAGCACAACGAGATGTCCAACCGCAAGATTGCCGAGGAAATCGCAATCATCCAGGCTTGGATCGAGCAGAACCGAGGTGCCGATACGCCGGTTGCCTCGCGCCGTCAGCGTGCCTACCAGATCTTTAACGACGAGAAGGCTTTTGACGGCAAGCACGGTGAGCGCCTGATCAGGCGTATGACCGAAAAGGGCATCAGCATGCAGGCGATCAAGGTCGCCCCCAATCGCCCCGTGCATTTTACGGGCTTCTTTACGCTGGGCGCCGACAAGCCGTTCATTATGGTCGAGAACCTGGACACCTACGACGAGATCGTCAAGCTGCTGCGTGGCCGCAAGCACGCCAAGCTCTTTGGCATCAAGGTGGGCGGCGTGATTTTTGGCGGCGGATGCAAGGCGAGCGTCTCGCATGCCTTGGACGATTATCTGGCCGAGATTGGCTATCGCTTTAACTACGTCTACTACGTAGGCGATATCGATCGCGAGGGCGCGCGCATTGTCGAGCAGACTCGCAATGCCAATGTGGTTGAGATTCGCCTGCATGCCGGCATGTACCGCGCCATGCTCGCCGAGCATAAGCGTCGCGTGAAGGCCGGCGGCGAGTGCGAGCCCGCGGCTGCCAACCAGGGCGTGCCGCAGAACCTGGCGGCGACGATCAAGGATCTGCCCATGGTTACGCGCGTGCAGTTCCGCAACGTGCTGCGCGAGGGCGGGCGCATTCCGCAGGAGATTCTGATGACCGCCGACTATCGGGATGGCGACTCGGGAAGCTTCGACCGCATGCTGAACAATTAGGGACGCGTGGCCCCGGCGGGCCGGGCATTAAGTTTGCTGCTCTACAGTCCTGCACAAGACGAAGGCCACATTAAGTGGCCTTCTTTGTGTGCGGAACTCGCGACAAACTTAATGCCCGGCCCGCCGGGGCCACGCGCCATTTTGTAGATGACGGCTCGCTTTTCGGAACTGGGCTGATAATTCTAGATGTAAGGCGCTCTCGGCTGATATGGGACGGAGGGATTCCGCGTCCGCCTGGTCGGCGGCCGCGCCCCGCTGCGTCGCTTCGCTCCTTGCGTGCTGCGCTGGAAAACGCTTCGCGTTTCCTCAGCTCCGCACTCTTGCGGGTTCGAATTCCTCCGCTTGCCCACAAGAAAGCGCTCCAGGTTCATAAGGGCCTGGAGCGCTGTGTTCTTAAGGGCTGGGACGGAGGGATTCGAACCCCCAACAGCCGGCACCAAAAACCGGAGTTCTACCGTTGAACTACGTCCCAATGTGCGGTGTTGCCCAAAAGCAACTCGTTTAGTTTACCTAATCTGCGAGGGCATCGCAAACACCATCGAGCAGGCGTACGGCGAGTGTCTGCGCGTCGCTGGCCGTGAAAGTGCCGTTGTAGCGCGTCATGCCCGTGAGCTCAATGCGAATGCGAGCTGGCTTCTGCTGCGCGGCGACATTGGCGGTGCGGATGCGCTGGGCCAAGTTGTGGCACTCGGCGAGGGCGATCGTGGCGCGCGGCGCTGCATCTGCGGGCAGCTCATCGCTTGCGATCTCGAGCACCAGGTCAACGTCGGTTGGGACCTCGGAGTCGCAGAGCATCATGCCGCTGTTGTCGGTCGTTGCCGTGGCGATATTCCACATGCGCGACGCAACGCTGCGTGCGATGGGGTCCTCGCCGATAACGGCAATCTGGAAGCGCTCGAGCACGTTGGCGGCGCGAGCAAAACCGATACGGGACTCGGCTTCGGTGACCGAGGGCTTGCCCTCCCACACATGGTGCAGGCGGTTGATGTAGGCGTAGGTGTCCTGGAAGGCCATGCCGTCGGCAAACAGGCCGACATTTTCCTGGAACTGCTGCAGGGCGGCCTCGGTATGCGGACCAAAGTAGCCGTCGTCTTCGCCACAGGCAAAGCCCAAAACGTTGAGAGCGCGCTGCAGGGCCTGCACATCGGCGCCATGGAAATTGGGCATGCGCAGATAGAGAGTGCGGTCGCCCAGCTTATACGAAGCGTCTACAAGGGCGCTCCAGCAGGGGATATCGACGGCATGACCGGCAGCAAGGCCGCTGTCGAGCCTGAAGGTGCTGACGGCCTGCTCAGTGGTGGCTCCAAAGTACTTGTCGGTGACTTCGGCGGCATCAATCGTGTAGCCGAGCTGCAGGAGACGAGACTGCACGTCCTCGACGGCTGCTCCTTGCATGCCCGTTGTAATAGGTTCCATGAACGAACCCCTTTCGGCGTACCATTCGTACTATTTGAGCGTCTGTCGGATAGACAACGCAAAGGGATGCATAAACATGCACTCAACAGTGTAGCAAGTTGTGCCTAAATACGCTGCTGACAGGTTTTATAACCCCCGTTAGTTAAGACGCTCCACAAAGAAATCTGCCATGGAGAGGAACAGCTCGCGTGCGTGCGGATCAAGCTCAACGTTCTCGATGGCCGCTTTGGCCTTAGCGGTCAGGTCGAGCGCGTAAGTGTGGGCGTAATCGATGGAGTCGGTCTCCTGGAAGATCTCCACGGCGCGTGCGAGCTGCGCGGGATCATCGGTGCCCGAGGAAAGAATCGCCTCGACCTCGTCGTGGTGGCGCTCATCAGAGAGGGCGTGTACGGCGACAAGCGTGCGCTTGCCCTCGGTGATGTCGGTGCGGAAGTCCTTGTTGGCGGCTTCCTTAGTGCCGACAAGGTTGAGCAGGTCGTCCTGAATCTGAAAGGCAAGGCCTGTGTGCAGGCCAAAGGCGCGCAGCGCTTCGATTTGCTCATCGCTGCCGCCGCCGATAATGGCTCCGGCGGCAAGCGGCGTGGCTCCGCTGTAAAACGCGGTCTTGTGCGTCGCCATGTCCAGGTAGTCATCAACCGAGATATCAAAGCGCCCGTCACGGACCCAACCCAGGTCGAGCGCTTGACCCTCGATGGTGCGGACGATCATCTCGGTAAGCTCGTGGAGCACGCGCA
Organism: Collinsella sp. BG-O-102; assembly: GCF_023656745.1. Lineage (GTDB taxonomy): Bacteria > Actinomycetota > Coriobacteriia > Coriobacteriales > Coriobacteriaceae > Collinsella. Next base: position 4,102 of record NZ_JAMOKO010000024.1, on the reverse strand, counting down.
GCTTCACGTCGGACTCCAGCGTGGGGTCGTCGAGAACCGTCTTGGTGACCATAGTGAGCGCCAGGTCGCCGCAATTGATGGCAAGGCCCGTGCCCTCGGTAAGGTGCATGCAGGGCTTGCCTCGACGAAGCTGTCCGTTGTCGGCGATGTCGTCGTGGATCAGCGCGCCCGACTGGAAATGCTCGATGGCTGCCGCGGCGCTGCGGGCGCTCTCAAAGCTACCGCCCACTGCGGTTGCGGCGAGCATACAGATAAGCGGGCGGTGGCGCTTGCCGGCGTTGGCCGTAAAAGCCGAGAGCGGCGCATACAGGTAGCGCTCGATATCGGCAGAGGTCGCCTGTCCGTCAAAGAACGTGGCCAGATAGTCGTTAATCTGGTCAAAGTGCTGGGCTAAAAAGCTGGTAAACGGACTGGACACGGGTTCTCGCATTCTTTCTGAGGTTGCGTTGATGCAATATGCAGACAACATATTGCCACATTAGGGCGTTTGGCGCGGCAGTTTTGGCGATTTGGGACAACGGGCGTGCGTTTGATGGAGCGCGCCTAAATCAGCCCAAAATGCTCGAGCGCCGCAACGACACCGTCGTGATCGACGGTGTCGGTCACGTAATCGGCCTTATCCTTGAGATAGTCCGGCGCATTGCCCATGGCGATACCGACATCGACGGCGTTCATCAGCGAGACGTCATTGCTGGCGTCGCCAATGCCGTATACGGTTCCGTGGTGGGGATCGAGGGCGTCGAGTACAGACTGGATGCCCCCGCGCTTCGTGCATTCGCGGGGCGAGATTTCGGTTACCTCGAGTTCGAGCTCGTTAAAGCACAGTAGCGGCTCAAGTGCCTTATCTTGAGCGATGTGGTTGGCGAGTGATGTAGACATCAAGATCTTGTAGACACTGTAATGTTGCAGCTGCGTGACTGCGTCGCCCAGGGTGCGCGCGTATCCGGGAGCATCGGGCGCATCGGCACTCATGCGCACGACGCCGTTGAGGCCCTCAAAGCGGATGACCTCGCCCGATTGCTCAAGATAGGGGGCAAGATGCTGCAGCATGCTGGGTGTCATCGACAGATCGCGAATTGCGTGTCCGTTGATCTCGGCGTAACCGCCCGCAAGACAGACGATGCCGGTCCAGGGCAGCTCAAGAAGTTTGGGGTGGATGCAGCTCAGGGTACGTCCCGTGCAGATAAAGGCCATGTTGCCGTTGGCGACAAACTCGCGGATTGCCTGCGAAACCGCCTCGTTGGGATAGGGGGAGAGGTCCCGCTCGTCTTCGGGAAGGTCTTGGGCGAGCCTGGGGTCTTGCCAGGCGAGCGTTCCGTCGATATCGAAGAAGCAAATATCGCCGCGCTTATGGGCTGCGCTGGCGGCAGGGGAGGCCGAGGTGGTGGGCACAAATTCCGGCTCGAGGCCCATGATCTGGTCAAAATGCTCTTTAACGCGGGGAACGGAGATGCCGATGATCACCTGGGCGGTCTTGCCCGTAATGATGAGGCCCTTGGCGCCCACCGCGACAAACGACGCGTTATCTGCAACGATGGAAGGGTCTGCGACCTCGACGCGCAGGCGCGTGGCGCAGTTGGTTGCGCCCACGATATTGCCAACGCCACCTAAAAGCTGAATTACCCGCTCAGCGAGGACGTGATCTTGATCGGTTCGACTATTGACCTCGTCATTGGGAGATTGCTCTTTGGCAAAGTTGCTTCCCGTTAAACAATCGATTGCCGCGCGATTGGCGACATGATCCTCGCGGCCCGGAGTCTTAAGGTCATAGACCAAGATGAGTGCTCGAAAACTAACAAAAAAGATGAGGCTAAAGGCAAGGCCGATACCGAGCGCCAAAAGATAGGCACCGGCATGCGTGCGCATGAGCGGAATAAAGTTGAAGGCTGCCATCTCCATCAGGCCGCCCGAGAAGATGCCGACGATGCCAAAGAGATTCATGGTTGTGGCAAGGCAAGACGATAAGACGGCGTAGAGCAAAAAGAGCCCGGGGTGGGTGAACATAAAGAGAAACTCGAGTGGCTCGGTAACGCCGCAAACCACCGAGGCGATGATGGCGGGAACAAGGATGACCCTGAGGCCGGCGCGGCGCTCGGGTTTTGCGGTGGAGTAGAACGCAGCTGCGATGGCAGGAAGGCCAAAGAGCTTGACCCAGCCGGTGGCGGTAAAACCGGCCCACGGCGCAAGCTCATTAAGGGGGCGCGTGCTATGGGAGAGGATGGGGAGCAAACTGCTCCACGTGGCGTAGATGCCGTCGTTAATGACCAGGTTGTCGTAGTAGATCGGCATGTAGAGCAGGTGGTGCAGGCCAAAGGGCTCGAGTGCTCGTTCTAAAAAGACAAAGATACCCACGCCAAAGGGACCGACGCCTGCAAGCGCGTGACGCAGCGTATCAGTTACATCGTATACGTAGGGCACGATGGCGGCCGAGATAGCGGCAAGGGCAAACACGGCAAAAAAGCTGATGAGGTAGACCAGCGAGGAGCCCGAGAAGGTGCCGAGCCAATCGGGAATTTTGGCATCGTAGAAGCGGTCATGGATGGCGACGACGGTTGCCGATACCGCCAGCGGGCCGATAATGCCGGTGTCGAGCGTCTTGATGCCGTCGATGACGGTGATACCGCTGGCGGAGGTCAAAGATGACGGGTACTCAAGTCCAAGGTTGTCTCCGCTCAGCTTAATGATCTCGCTCAAAAAGAAGCAGTAGGCAAAATAGGCGACGAGAGCCTCGAGGCAGCAACGAGCCGGTTGTTTTTGGGCAAGACCGATGGGCAGCGCTACGGCAAAAAGGAGCGGGAGGCGTTTAAAGACCGTCCACGAGCCGCGCTGGATGATGGTCCAAAAAACGTACCAAGGGGTTCCGTATACGGCGAGATCGCCGACGATGTCCGCAGTCGTTGCGAGAGCGGAGACGCCGACCATGAGGCCTGATATAGAAAACAGCATGGCGGGCGCGAACATTGCCCCGCCAAAGCGTTGGATTTTTTGCAGCATGTTCTGCCTTCCGAATATCGAGGCGCGTTGCGCGTGGGGAAACGTTTAAACAATGGATTCATTGTAGAGGACCAGACGATTGTCGTACCGGCAGTTTTGAGCGAAACCGATTTGGGCATGACAGAAACCGTCAACGGTTAAATCCTGTCGCTTTACCGATATTCGGTTTAAACAACTTTAAGAAATGCTATCGTGCCTAGCCGGAAATGAATAATGTAGAGGTGAAACAATGCCAAAAGCGATATACGAAGGAATCTACCGAGAAATACGCTCGCGCATCATTAATGGGACCTATGCGTTTCAGGAGATGCTGCCAACCGAAGCCGAGCTGACCGCGGAATTTGGCTGCACGCGCAATACCGTCCGCCGCGCTTTGAGCATGCTGGCCGACGGGATGTTTGTGCAGCCCATACACGGCAAGGGCGTGCGCGTTATTTGGCTTAAGGGCGAAACCGACATGTTGGGCGCACTCGAAGAGGTTGAGTCGTTTGGCGAGTTTGCAAAGCGCAACAATGCCGTTGCATCGACGGACGTTAAGTCTTTTGAACATCTGGTCTGCACCGAGCAACTCTCTCGTCGCCTGGGCTTTAAGGTGGGCGAGAAGTTGATTCGCGTAGTGCGTGTCCGAAGCCTCAACGGCAACGCGCGCCAAGTGGACCATGGCTATTTTTTGGCGTCGATCGCCAAGGGCCTGACTCCCGAGATCGCGGCAGATTCTATTTACGGCTATCTGGAGCACAAGCGCGGTGTCAAAGTGATGGCGAGCCGTCGTACGGTGAGTGTCGAGCTCGCCAACGATGAGGACTGCAGCTATCTTGACCTCGGCAAATACAACTGCGTTGCCGTCATGGAGAGTCAGTCGTACACCTCGGATGGCATCTTGTTTGAGGTGACGCACACTCGCACACACCCCGAGATCTTCCATTACCGCGTCAATTCCAAGCGATAGCCGGCTAGCTCGCAGCCTGACGAGACTCATGGCCTCAAAGACGATATGAGAAAGCCATTGGGGCCGCCTCCCCCGCGGCGCAGCTTCTTTCCGCGGGCTCGGGGTGCCACAATGGGCTTTGAGTATCGGCCCGTGCGGTAGCCCTTACCGCACCTGCGG
>NZ_JAMOKO010000023.1 GCF_023656745.1 Collinsella sp. BG-O-102 | reverse complement strand
ACGGCGAGGGCCGCGCCCCCGGTCCCCGGGGCGCGGCCCTCTTGCTTAAACTGCTCAATTTTTCGTGCTCACGGTGCTTATTTCCCAGTGATCACTCGGACCACTTCTTAGTGAACATCAACAAGTTCGAGGTCCACCCTTACACCAACATTTCCGACGCGATCAGCCGGGGCTCATCGAGAGGGCGCGAGCAGAGAGGGGTGACACCCCGCTGGCCTAGCCTAGAAGAAAAACGGAATAGACGGACCGACCGTCCGGCTGAGCCTAGGAAGAGGTGAGGGCGGCGGGCGGAGCATGGCCACCGGACCTATCGAAACACATCTCCACCATTCCTTCAACTGGGAAAATGCCGCCCCCGGGTCCCAGATGGGGCCTCGGGGGCGTACGGCTAACTGCGGAAACGAGTTAGTAGCTCAATGTGTTCGTCTGAATTCATAAATCAACCGCGTATTCAACACGATCCAACAAATAGGAAACACCGAATGAAAGCATGAAAAACGAAAGAGGCAAAAAGGGCACTACTGTGATTACCATCAAAAACATCAACAATAAGACAACAATCCATGATCTTGAAATCGCAGTCCTAAATAGCCCATAAAACGAAATAACATAGGGCATTAGCAAAACAAGACCGCCTAAAACAAGAATTTGGAATAATCCGCTAGAGAAACCCAGGTTATCGGCTCTAAAAGCACTCATGTATTTCTTAACAACATCAGCATTATCAAAACCATATCCGAATATAGGGCTATGAGACCACGCTCTATAGCCTGCAACAAAATCATCAAGTCGAGTGCTGCCAGAACTGGACTGAAGTTTATTATCAAGCACAATCAAAGCCAATATTGAGAAGAATATAAACAAGATAACTAAAAGTAGTGATAGAAAAATCCTAACATTCTTTTCAGCAGAATGAACCCTACCAAGAGCTAAAGACAATCCAATCCCCAGAAGAAAAATGATTCCAGTCGAGGAGAACGTTGTGAGAATGGCGATTGTAAGAACAATACAACGATTAAAACGCAACACTTGATCGCGGAAATATATTTCCGCGATCAAGGCGCAACATAATGCATAGCTATACATAGGGGCTTCAGCAAAAATACTAGTATTGCGGTACACTCCAGCTCCAGTAGGCAAGTTCTGCCACTGTGTGTTATAGCTTAAATTGAAATAACCAACCACATTTCGTATTCGACCATTGCCGCTCCATGCGGAGATGATTGTGCAATTCGGCTCTATTAAATGAAAGACAGGGCCTAATATCCAAACTGCAATTGAAATAACAGCAATGATAGACATTATATCAACGAAAGCACTTATATAGCGATCTTGAGCTCCCGCCTTACGTACGACGATAAACACTAGTGGCATAATTACAAAAATCAAAATCGATGCAAAGCCTCTGATGCTGTTGCTATGCGAACCAATCGCGACAAGACAATACGTTGTCAAGAGCAACAAAGCCCAACAAATCCATCGGCCCAAGGCATTTAAGTCAATAGGTATGAGTATCCATGCATATGCGGTAACAATCAGGCATACAAATACAACCGCTAATAGTAAAACAGAATCCATTCTTAAACTCATACCGGGTAGAGTGTTGGTCGTAAGTACAAGAAGAAATCCGATCAAATATGGCAAGACAAGATTGAAAATAAAATCTCGGCTCAGAAAATCCAACGATCCGTCGGAATTATTAATTTTTATGGAAAACAACGGCATTTCAATCTCTTCACTTTAAATCAAAACTTTTATTGAAACGTTTATGAAAAACGAAAAGAATTGCACACAACAATGCATAGACAGCAAATCCAGAAAGAACTTCGATCGCAAGAAGCAGCCAGCAAACCCCAAAAATTCCATCAAGACTCATAGCAACAAATCGTACGCAACAATACATAACGGTTCCAATACAAATAAACGGAAACACCCGATTAAAAAATGCCTGAAGTGGCAGATCTCGCCTCACGGCGAAACATTGAACTGAAAGAACTGCAATCTCGGCAGCAACAGTGGCAACCGCTGCGCCAATAGCACCAGCAAATGGAAGTAGAACCAAATTGAGCAATACGTTTATTCCAGCACCAGCACAAACCGACAATGTATAACAGGCATCCATGCACTTCGGAAGCATATATTGAACACCAATTACATTCGATGCCGATATTATAGGAATTACGATAGATATAATAGGCATGATGTACATGCACTGTTCATATCCTGGCCCTAAGAAAACAACAGAAAATTCCGGAGAAATAGCCGCGATGCCGAATGCCATACACATTGCCGCAATTTCCATGCATAAAAGACTATTCCCCAGCAAAATAATAGCATTGCCATCATTTCCTTTAGAGAGCTTTGCAGTCATATGAGGCAGCATCACCGTCCCCATTGCTGTAATAAGCGCCATCGGCATTTTTGATAATTTTTCTGAATATTCGTAAAATCCAGCCTGTCTCATTCCAGAAATCTGCCCTAGCATGATTTTGTCAAGTGAAGTATATAAAGAAATAGCGACAACAGGTGCAAATAGTCTCAGATTAGGCAGAAAATGTACCCTGACCTCTCGCCACGTAGGCAAAACAAAATCGACATACCGATTAAGAAAAGGTAGCAAAAGCAATGCGTTGAGAAAGGTTGCGCCCGAAATGGAGAGACAATAAATCCAAAGATCTTGTGGCCCACGGACAAATAAAAAAATAGCAAGCACGCCAATTAGCTTCGTAATGAAGCTTCGCATGGTAGGAAGCCTAAATTCTTCAATTCCAAAATAAAGCCACGAAACATCAATTAATGATGAAAATACTTGAAGTGCCCAAACTATACCTAGTACAGGCCCCCCAACTGAACCAAAAGCTACGTACACAACATATATTATTGAAACGGGACCTGCCACACATAGCTGAGAAAACCAAGCGCTCCAAAATACATGAGACCGCTTGGTTCTATCGCCTCCGGTTTGAGCGATAGCCCTAACGCCGTGCTGCGCCATACCAAGAATCCCGAACATAGTAAAGTATGAGGAAACTGAATAGGTGTATGAATACAGGCCTACCTTTTCAGGGCCAAGCACTCGTGAAAGATATGGTGTTGTAAGAATCGGTGTGAGTATCAAGAGAAGCTGATATGCTGAGTTCCAGATAAAGTTTCTTTTAACAGATTTACTCATAGACACCCCCAAAACCATAAGAGCAAACACCGGCACGCCGCAGTGCGTCTTTCGTATAGAATCCAGCTCTTAGTCTTTTTGAAAACCATTGAGCATTTTGCACCATTCTCATGTATTCAGATCGATCCATACAATCAAATAAAGCTTTAACATCCTGAAGAGAATCAACAGCAATGCCTACATTATTTTCCTTGACGAAGGAAGCAGTCGCAGCGCCAGACCAAACGATCACAGGAAGACCGGCCGTAAGATACAAAGATAATTTGTGAGGATTATTAAATCTTTGATAATGGCCATAGCCACCTGTACAAGTATCACAAGAAGGTCCATCCCAAACAAGCCCAAAGGACCCTTTGATAATCGAAGGGAGAATCTCAGGCTCAAATGAACCCATATATTCGATATTACGCTCAACCTCATTTGAATAATTGACACCATACAGTCTAAGCGGGAGAGGCAACTCATCAGAATACAGATATCCAGCTTTATCAGAACTAAGATTGCCAGCCACGACAACACGATCTTTATATACAGCATGATTTAATTCGGCAGGATTATAAGGAGTTAGATAGTCAAACAGGCCCAATGAAGTAATATTCGCTCTAGCAACACCTAACCTATTGACAAGATAATCTTCCATTGTTGCATTATGACAAATTACAGAAGAGGCAGAAATGAGTTGATGTTTATCCTGCAGCACGAGCTTGCGTTCAACAGAATTATGCCCGGAACAGAACCGAAGAGAGTCCAAATCATGAATTAAAATTGAAACTCTGACTCCACGTTTTTCGAGTGAACGAATATAGTTCTTTAGGTAGAATGGAGCTCCTCTTCCTGTAAATGGATACTGAAGAATTAAATTATCTCCATAACAAAGGCGCGAAAACTTATCCCTAAGTTCACGTATATTCGACAGAACCTGTCGTATCCGTTCAAATGAAGACACAGTCTCCTCTTGACTGAAAACTTTCAACGGTATTAATTCTGCACCTAATCCAATGACAATAGTTTCTATATCACGTCTAGCTTTAGACCCCGCATGCCTTTTGTGTCCAGAAGCGTCAGCGTCTCCAGCAATCCAAACAGTCATGAATATCCAATCTATTTAATGAATAGGCTTTGAACCTTGGGTGCAGCTTCCGAAATATCAAATCGCTCGCCGGAAATAAGGCAATGATCTTCCCGACATAGAGTTGAACAAAGAAAGGCCCAATCAGACATATCATCAAGCGAAAGAAAATGACAGTCATTAGAAATGGAGCATTCTCTAGAAACACAATCTGAGACGATACAGGGTAAACCATTGAATTGAGCTTCGACAAGAACCAGCGGAAGACCCTCAAATTTAGACGGCAATAAAAAACAATCCAAAGAACTCAAATATTTAGCAACGTCATTTGTCTTTCGAATACGAATAACACTATGCGCAATACCAAGCTCCTCTATTTGAGAAGTTTCATCCTCGTATAAAGCTCCGTCGCCAATAATCAAGAGTTTTGAATTTGGAAAATCTTTAATATAAGAAGCAAAGAAATCTAAGAGCCAGGAATGATTCTTTTCATCGGCACAGCGACCAATTGTGCCGATGAGATGACAATTATCTGAAACACAGAGCTCTTCTCTTGCAATCCGTCGCGACTTTATAGAAAAACAAAATTCAGACACGTCTATCGCATTATTAATTTCAATAAAACTGGCTCCTGAAAAAAAGAAGTTTCCTGCCGCTTTTGAACAAGCCCAGTAGTCAGTTGCAAAAGAAGACAAGCGAACGCTGTGTATGCGACTTAGCAATTGATCGTGCCAATCACCAACATAAGTTGAGTTATGTGCGTGAAAAATTCTCTGTGGTACCTTGTATTTTTTTGCAATTCTCAGAGAGTCAATATTTGTGAGATTACCCGCATTCAGCCAAACAGTCGAATAATGACCTAGTTTAATCACACTATCCAATGCTTTAAGATAACCAAAATAGTCATCCCTTTTTCGAGGAATAATAATTTCGTTTATATTCCTTTTTTTAAATATGTCATCAAAATAATGCATATGAGATCCATAGGCAAGAACATCGAAGGCAATCTTCTCATCAAACATTGAAAGGTAATTTACGACTACCTTCTCAGTTCCAGCCATATGGTTAAAAAGGCCTACAACTAAAATCTTATTCATGGCAACCAAACTCATCAAAGCAAATCAATAACGTTCACCACAGGCAGCCCTATTCTCAATAGAGCGCTACTATAGAAAAACAAACCAAACCAACGTTGAAGTAATTCTGATTTTATGCATTACGGGCTTTACTCAGATACCACGCCTGCATGTTCTCTGCATTATCTTTAATGTCAAAGCCATGAGCAATTACACCATTTGCGCCAGCGAGGGAATCACGAATTCCATCCATCCGCACAATCAAATTTGCCCATGCCTTTGGAGAATCACTAAGCGACATTCTACTGAACAAAGCGGATACATTAGCATCCTCTGCAACTCCATTAGAGCAAATCGTCGGCAAACCGGAGCTTTGTGCCTCAATAGCAACAATCCCAAGACCTTCAAATAGAGAAGGCAGGACGAACACATCCATTGCTTGATACAAACGATCCATATCGGATCGATTACTCAATAAAACAATTCGATCTGATATGCCAAGATTATCGGCTTTTGACAGGATGCTCTCACGCAAGGGCCCATTACCGACTAGAAGAAGTTTTGAATTAGGGGAGATATCTAATACCTCATTAAAAATATCTAGTAAAAAAGTCTGATTCTTCTGCTGATGCAGTCTGCCAACATTACCGACAACAAATGCACTGTCTAAACCAAGATCACGACGAACATCAGCACGAATTGACTTATCAAAAGCAAATTTATCAACATCAATGGCGTTCTTAACAACGGTAAAATCACGATTGCCAAACAAGAATCTTCCAGCCTCGTCAGAACATGCCATGAACTGATTTGCATGTATAGAAAATAAAGAACGCATGATTGCTTTCAGAAATAAACCATGGCCGCCCATTCTATTATTATGCGAATGAGCGATTCTAATAGAAACACCGGCATTATCTGCAGCTTTTAAAACGAAATATCCGATTGAATATGTATGGCAGTGGACAATATCGTATTCGTCATGTTCCTCGAAAAAAGTTTTAAGAAATCTGTTAAATCGAGGCAGATTAAAATCTTCACGAATAGATGAACGATAAATTCGACCACCAAGCGATTCTATCTCATCGTCATAAAACTGCTTCTCAGTATATTCCACAAGAAAATCAAATTGTAATTTTGATCTATCAATATTTCTATACAAATTCATTAAAAGCGCCTGTGTTCCACCAGCCTCCATTCTCTGAAGAACATGCAACACACGAACAGGCTCTTTCTCACAACCTGAAATGTTTGAATATTTAGCCATCACAACTCAAATCCCAGAATGCTTTAATGTGATTACCGCCGTTTGTATGAATAATTTCTCCCGAAATACACTTAGAGGCATCACTTAATAGAAAACACGCCACCTCCGCGACCTCCTCGGGCCTGAAGATGCGGCTAGAGGCGCATTCGCGGTACATATTCCCATCGGATGCCTCCGCATAATCACGTGTCATGTCTGAGAGCGTGACACCGGGAGCAACAGCATTGACGCGAACGCCAAGCGAATACATCCGTCTGGAAGCAGCGCGTACGAAACTGTCCATGGCGGCTTTGGTCATGCCATATGGGATGTCGTATGCCTGTTCACCCGTCTCGCTCGTAATCACAAGCAGCTCACCCGAGGGCTCCTTCTCACGCGCCTTACGACAAAGGAACTCGCGGCATAGGAAATACGCACCGCGCATGTTAATGCCGAATTGCTTATCGAAACCCTCGATGGTTACGTTGTCGAAACGGTTCTCATGGAGGCTCACACCGGCATTGCTCACTAAGCAGTCGATGCGGCCGCCGAACTTGGCCTCGCACGCGTCCAGAAACTCGCTCGCGCGCTCCACCTCGGAGACATCTGCCACCACGTAAGACGCGGCGACACCAAGTTTCTCGCAAGCAGACTTGAGAGTAGCCTCCTTGCGACCGGAGATTACGACCTTGGCGCCCTCGGAAACAAACTTCTCTGCCATGGCCAGCCCGATTCCGCGCCCTCCGCCGGTGACGACAATCGTCTTATCCTTGAGCAGGCTGCCGACACTCACTTGGGCGACCTCGACGTTCACGAATTTCTCAGGCGACGATGCGAGGACAAGCTTAGCGGCCTTGCGAATGACTCTTTTGAATCCCATGCATTACCTCTTGAAGATTCCGGCGATCTTCTGGGCCTTCTCCTGCCCGATGGTCGCCTTGATGAGTTCCTTGGACTTGCGGATCGCCTCCGACTGCGCGTCGCGGGGACGGGTCATATCGAAGACGTCGTAGACGAGCTTGGAGTCCGCGCTCATCTCGGAAAAAACCTCGAGCAGGACGGGTCCCTCCGAGCTGTTATCGAAAAACTTCTCGATGGCCGCGTCGAGCTCTTCGGGATTATGCGCGCTCAGGTAGCGGAATCCGCACTCGCGCACCCAACCCTCAGCCTTGGTGTGGTGGCGAGCACAGGTGTGAAGGTCCGAGGCCTCGTCCTTCCACATCTTATTGAAGTAAAACTCCTCCCCGCCCTCGTTGTTGAGCAGGAGGATGCGGACCTTGTCGGTAACGTGGCGGATACGAATCGCATTCATATCATAGAAGAAAGCGAGGTCGCCGATCACGAGATAGCTGGGTTTGCCACTGGCCGCGGCTTGGCCAAGAAGAGACGAGAGACAGCCGTCGATGCCGTGAGTTCCGATGTTCGCGTAGACCTTGACGCCAGGCTGGAGCTTAAAGAAGTTCGTCAGGCGAATGGCGTTGTTGATCGCGAGGTGCAGGATGGATCCCTCCGGCACCCGCTCGACAACTTTGCGAATGGCGGCCATATTCGAGTAGGGAAGCTCCGGAACCCTTGCGGACGCCTCGTAATCCTTGAGCGAAGCGAGGTAGTCACCGTCGGGCGTACAAGTTGATGCACTGGCCATGCGCATGAAGAACTCGGCGGGGGTACACTCAAACACTCTCGTCAAGCTCCTAAACATGTCGCAAACCGAGCCGTCCTCACGAATCGACCAGTGCTCGTACGAACCTGCGAACTTGCGCAGCATGTCCTTAAGGCCGGCAGTCATGTTCCCGCCGAAGGAGATGACGACGTCGGGCACGAACTCCGAGAACTTCTTGGGCGTGATGTAGCGGTACTCCATGCATAGCGTCGGGTTGAAGGCGTGCTCGCGAGGGATGTTCGCCATGTACTCGGCCGCAATGGCCACCTCGTAGCTAGTTGAGAAGCTCTCAAGAGCGCACGCGAGCTCAGCGGGGCAGGAGGACTGCTGGCCGGCGACCACGAGCACGCGCTTGGCGCGGGAGAGCCGATCCGCGCACGCAGCCCACTCATCGACCTGGTCGGTTTCGACCCTGCGAATCCTAGTGACCTTGGGGAGCTCCTTGACGTTGAACGAGTTGTTGTACGCCTTCATCGGCACGTTGATGTGGACGGGGCCCGAGCCGTGGTGGTCGAGTTCGAGCAGGGCCTCGTTTACAAGGCGCTCGCAGAAGTGTGCGTCGTCGACGTCGTTGATAATAGGCAGGTTGACTGACTTACGCACGTGACGGTCGTACATGCCCACCTGGTCGATCATCTGGTCCTCCCACTGCCCGAGCATCGCGGGGTTGCGGTCGGACGTGAGCACGACGAGGGGCACGTCTTGGTAGAAGGCCTCCGCGACGGGCGGCCAGTAGTTGCAGGTCGCCGTGGAGGAGGTGCATGAGATCACGACAGGCTCGCCGAGCTCCTGAGAAAGTCCCAGCGCAAAGTAGCCGGCACTGCGTTCATCGACGACGGAATAGCAGGTGAAATACGGATCCTCCTCGACGGAGTGCACGAAAGGGACGTTACGGCTGCCGGCAGAGAGCACTAGATGGCGGATACCATACTCCTTGAGCAGGGCGATGATGATCTGGTAGGACTTTAGCTCCGTATACATACGGAGACCTCCTTCTTAAGATAGGCGCGCGCAGCCTCGCGGCCCGTGCGAACGACGGCGTCAGTGGCGGCCCAGTCTACGGGCGCGTCAAGGGTGGCGGCGAGCTCTCCCGCCCCAGTTGCAGCACGGGAAGTCAGGCCCAGCCGGCTCAACAGATCAGTGAGCTTCTCGGAGTTACCGTAGCCCGAGCTCCTCACGAAGGAGGCGAAGGGCGTATGGGAGATGGTCGAGAAGATGGTGCCGTGGAAGGTGTCTGTCACCACGGCCTCAGCATGCTTGAAGTAGGAAAGCACCTCAAAGGGCGTGCAATCCACGAAGCGATCGCAGACGCCCTGAACCCCACCGATGTTAAGCACCTTGAGGCCGCGCTGATCGGCGTAGGCGCGCACGGCGGCGCACTCCTCGGCCGTGAGGCGGCCCGAGTATCCGTATGCGATCATGTAGCGGTCCTCGTCGACCTCGGCGGGAATCAGCCCGCACTCGCCAAAATAGTCGTAGGCGAGCACCGGGTCCAAGTTGAAGGTCGGCGCTTCCCCCGTAAGTAACTCAACAATGGCACCCGTGTTGGCATCGCGAGCCGAGACTGCATCGAGACGCTTGAGGTAGCCCGCAACCTCTTCGCGCTTGCCGTAACGGTCAAGCTTGTCGAGCGTGGTGTTGCCGAAGGAAGCGGCGTATGTCACCTTGCGTCCAGCACGCGACCCGGTGCCGAAAAGCGCGGGCGTAAAGCCGACATTAGCGTTATCCTGCACGCAGTTGAACACCTCGTCGCTGCCAATGACCAGGAGGTCGATGTCGGGGTCAAGGTTGGGCTCCTCAGTGACACCGAGCATCGGGTAGAAGCGCTGGGCGTAGCTGCGTTTGTAGCGGATGAAGGCGAGCTTGTCCCTGAGCGGGGCGTCGTAGCGGAATACCTCGAGGGCCTTCTCCGCCTTGCGGGCGACGCCCTTCTTCGATGACGGGGACGTGACCAGGCACTTGCCAGGCTCGTAGTCAACGAACTGCACATCGCAGCCAAGGGACTCCAGGATGGACTTCAGGCCGAAAGCCTGCAGGAAGGACCCGTAGTTGTAGATCCTCTGCATACTCAGTATGCCAGCGCGGGGTTTAGTCATGCGGTTAAATTCCTTCTATCAGTCTCTCGAGCTCTCGGCAGAACTCGGCGTTGTGGCTCTTAAAAGTAACGCCACGCGAGAGCTCGCGGGCGCGCTCGATGGCGGCGGAAAGGTCCATCACGTCGTAGACAGGCACGATCCCGCCTTGGCGCTCCGCGACGATGCGCACGAAGTCGGCCTGATGGTTGTTCACATGCTCGTCAAGGTCGCCCCTGCGGGGCACAACGACGGGTACCTTGCCTGCAGCCATGGCCTCGATGAAGCTTGAGGGGCCGCCGTGCGTGATCACCACATCGGCACCCTCCATGTAGCTCTTCATCTGTCGGAACGGCACGAACTGCGAGTGGTCGCAGTGGACGGGCTCGTACGTCGAGTAACCCGTCTGGATATAGACGGGCTCATCGAGCGTCCCGTCCGCCTTGAGATCGTCGACCGCCTTGACCAGGCGATCGAACTGCTGCTCGTGGGTGCCTACGGTCACGAATACCATGTGCGTCCCTCCCTAGAAGATAGAGCCGAGGTCAACGGCGCTCTTGTAGACATCGAGCTGCTCTGGCCACTGCACCACGAATAGGTCGGCCACGCCGTTGAGCATGCGACCGGTCATCGTGGGCTTGTCCACGCGGTCGAAGACCTCCACGTAGACGCATTTTGACCCGAGCATCTTTCCGATCAGGAAGAACGGCACCGCAACCGCGGCACCGGAGCTGATGATTAGGTCGGGACGCTCCTTGCGGAGCACCTTCCAGGCGAGAATCGTGTTCTTAAACAGGTTCGGGATGTTGCGGTTCGTCGGGTAGTGGCAATGGTAGACGCGCTCGCCCTTCAAAAGAGAATTAGCATCTTCTTTGTCAAAGGTAACCCAAAATCGACTAGCGGCTTTTTCCCAAATTGGTTTAAGCAGCCACATGTGTGTGAGATGTCCGCCACTTGAGCTAGGAATACATATCTTCGCTTTTGCCAAGTCCACTTAGCAAGCACCTCCACCGGTAAAGACCTCAATGACCGTGAGGAGAACAATCTTCAGGTCCGTGATGGGGCCGCGTTTGGCGATGTACGCGAGATCACGTCGGACCATGCCGTCGAAGTCGGTGTCGTTGCGGTCCGTCACCTGCCACCAGCCGGTGATGCCGGGCTTCACTGCCAAGCGTTGCAGGTCGTACTCCGTATACTCCGCAACCTCATTCGGCAGCGGCGGCCTGGGGCCAACCACGGACATCTGACCCAGGAACACATTCAGGAACTGCGGGAACTCGTCGATGGAATGCTTGCGGATGAACTTCCCGATCTTGGTGACGCGCGGATCGTTCTTCATCTTGAACATGGCACCTGCGATCTCGTTCTGCTCCTTGAGCTCGGCAAGGCGTTCGTCGGCATCCTTGTACATGGAGCGAAACTTCCACATACGAAAGGTGGTTAAGCTACCGTCAGGACGGGTGCGGCCCACGCGGATCTGGCTATAGAACGGGCTGCCCTCGCTCTCCAGGCGAATGAGTACCGCGAGCACCAGGCTGGGGATCGCGATGAAGACGAGCACGACACCGCTAAACACGATGTCGAACGCGCGCTTGACGGCACGGTAGGCCAGGCGTGAACGGTCCCAATCCATGATGGATTGCATGGCCTTGTAGCGGCCGGCGCCCTCGCGTCGGCCCATGGCCTGTGCAATCAGCGCCGCCCCCACGGGCACATTGCTCTCTGTTACTACTTTAGCAGCCATAGTCAAACTTACGTCCCCGTTCCCCAGGGATCCCCCAATCGGTAAATTCAAAAATGCGAACGAATAGCTGGTGCAACGTCTCCCTTACGTTTTGCTGGGAACGTCGAGCGGAAGCACTTCCCTAAAACTGGAATCGCCTTCACCTACGTCCACCAAACACCAGCGTTTGCGACGGTCGATCTTGTGCACGCGGGCCTCTTGCCCCACCAAGGGACCCTGCTCTATGTGCAACACGCCGTCTTCTATGCGCGCTACGCTGTTGCGCACAACACCGTCGTCGTCCAGCACGCTGCGATACCAATCCTGTGCATCGTCCGGCATGGGCATGTACGCCCGCTCCCTACTGCCGACGATACGGCAACCAAAGCTCAACTGGGCCAAAGCCCTATCGAGCGCGGCGGCATCGTGCGTGGCGACGAAGAAATATTCCTTGTACATAGGTTTGGTTTGGAGCGACCAGGCGCCGTCCCGCTTAAACCAGAACTCCTTTTGCATCACAAAAGCGTCCTGCATAAGGTTGTACGGGATAATGCGGCGGACCTTTTCACAGGTCTCGCGCTCTTTTCCATGGGGGGGGGTGTGGACCAGATACCAGCGGACGCGGCCGTGCTGGCTGCTGGTGGTGGCGCCGTTAAATGCGCCCGGCAGCTGCTCTTGGCGCCGTGCCGTCTGTTCCATGTTCTCGCCCCCTCTTTTGGCTTTGCGATGCACGCAAATGCAGGGGCGTTTAGAACAGGCTTCTCGCTCGCAGCTAGGCGCAGTCGCAAAAGTACAGGTTTTTGTATCTTTCGACAGACAACATTATACGAACAATTAATCCGCGTTTGTCCAGATTACGCAAAATGTACTGCCAGTAGGTGCATCTCCATACCCCTCTACAAAAACCTGTACCTTTTTGTGCAACAAAAAAAGCCGCTCAACCAGCGGCTTTTCTTATTTCGGCATGAAAAAAGGCGACCGCCCTTTGTGGACGGTCGCCTTTGTTAATTGTTGTGAAGCTTGCCTTAGGCGCGGGTCTTGATCTCCTCGAGCACCTTCGCAACAAACTCGTCAACGCTCATCTGAACGGTCTCGTTGGAGCGATCGCGGACGGAGATGTTGCCGGCCTCGACCTCCTTCTCGCCCAGAATGAGCATGTAGGGCACACGGTCGATGCTGCGGGCCTCACGGATCTTGTAACCGATCTTCTCGTCGCGGTCGTCGCAGACCACGCGGATGCCGGCCTCCTCCAGCTTGGCGCACACCTCGTGGGCGTAGTCGCGGCTCTTCTCAGAGACGGGAAGCGCCTTGACCTGTACGGGAGCCAGCCAGGTGGGGAACTTGCCCGCAAAGTGCTCGATCAGAATACCGATGAAGCGCTCGATGGAGCCAAAGCACACGCGGTGCAGCATGATGGGGCGCTTCTTGGTGCCGTCGGCGTCCACGTACTCCAGGTCAAAGTTGAGCGGCATCTGGAAGTCGAGCTGCACGGTACCGCACTGCCAGGTACGACCGAGCGAGTCCTCCAGGTGGAAGTCGATCTTGGGGCCGTAGAAGGCGCCGTCGCCCTCGTTGACCTCGTAGTCCATGTGTAGCTGCTCCAGAGCGGTGCGCAGACCCTCCTCGGCGCGAGCCCAGTCCTCGTCGGAACCCATGGAATCCTCGGGGCGGGTGGAAAGCTCAACGTGGTACTTAAAGCCAAACTTCTGGTACACGGAGTCGATCAGGTTGACCACGCCCACGATCTCGTCAGTCAGCTGGTCGGGACGCACAAACAGGTGGGCGTCGTCCTGGTTAAAGCAGCGCACGCGGAACAGGCCGTGCAGGGCGCCGCGCAGCTCGTGGCGGTGCACCAGGCCAATCTCGCCGGCACGAATGGGCAGCTCGCGGTAAGAGTGCGGCTTGGAGGCGTACACCAGCACGCCGCCGGGGCAGTTCATGGGCTTAATGCAGTACTCTTCGTCGTCGATGACGGTGGAGTACATGTTGTCCTTGTAGTGATCCCAGTGACCCGAGGTCTTCCACAGCTGCTTGTTCATGATGAGCGGCGTGGAGATCTCCACGTAGCCGGCCTTGTGGTGGATCTCGCGCCAGTAGTCCAGCAGCGTGTTCTTAAGGATCATGCCGTTGGGCAGGAAGAACGGGAAGCCGGGGGCCTCGTCGCGCATCATAAAGAGGTCCATCTCGCGGCCGATCTTGCGGTGGTCGCGCTTCTTGGCCTCTTCCAGCATGTGCATGTGCTCGTCGAGCTCTTCCTTGGTGGCAAAGGCGACGCCGTTGATGCGGGTGAGCATCTTGTTGTCCTTGTCGCCCTTCCAGTAGGCGCCCGAGACGCCGGTGAGCTTAAAGGCCTTGAGGGCCTTGGTGTAGCAGATGTGGGGGCCGACGCACATGTCGATGTAGTCGCCCTGCTGGTAGAAGGTGATGCGGGCGTCGTCGTCCAGGTCGCCGATGTGCTCGACTTTGTACTTCTCGCCGCGCTCCTCCATAAGGGCGATGGCCTCGGCGCGGGGCTTCTCGTACACGGAAAACTTGAGGTTCTCCTTGACGATCTTTTTCATCTCGGCCTCGATCGCGGGGAAGTCGTCCTCGCTGATCTTGACGCCCTCGGGCAGGTCGACGTCGTAGTAGAAGCCGTTGTCGGTCGCGGGGCCGTAGGCAAAATCGGCCTGGGGGTACAGGCGCTTGATGGCCTGCGCCATGATGTGCGCGGCGGAGTGGCGGATGACGTGCGTGACCTCGTCCTGCGGGAGCTCGGCCACCGAACCGTCATTGTAGAGTGCCTTCATGGGTATGTTTTCTCCTCTCGGATGCCTGATGCAAGTGCGAGCGATGCGCTCGGCGTTTTTGACTTGCATCATTATAGGCAGGTTGCCTTGGTATACAAGCGCCCGCCGCACCTTAATGGCACGGCGGGCGATTTTCTACGCATGCTTCATCGTGTGGGCGGGGCGCAGGGTGCGCGTGGCTTGCGGCGTGCGCGAGATGCGCGGTGCCCGTGGCTTGCGGCCGGCCCGGCGATGGATGCGTTACTGGATGCGAGTTCGGCAGTAGGGGCAGACCTTCCAGTGCGCATCGAGCGGGCGATGGCAGCTGGGACACACGTTGCGAACCTGGGTGTCGCACACCGGGCAGACGACGAAGTCCTTCTCGATGGGCGCACCGCACTGCGGGCAGGTGCCGTACTGGGCAAGCTGGCGCTCGCGCAGGGCCATGTCCAGCTCCTGCTCCTCGCGGTCGGACGCGTAGGAGTGCGGGCGCAGGACCAGGTAGGCGATGAGGCCTACAAACGGGATGAGGGCGATGATGCCCCATGCCACGTAGGCGCTGGCACCGCGGCGGCGAGCGTCGATGAACACATAGACGACCGACAGCACATACAGGGCGATGATAAAGCCAACAAAGGCATAGACGACGCCCATAAGCTGCGGCGACATGAGCTCGGAGATGTACTTGGACATTACGGGTACCTTTCGGGTTATTTACAGTACGGTCAAGTTTACCACGGGGTTTGTTTATATGGGACTACGGCTGGGTACGGGGCTGGCGCGGACACAAACATCTCAATCTGTAACAGGTGGAAGCGGAATCCGGGTCTAGATGTTACAGATCGAGACACGGGGGTCCCTCCCCAACTTCAATCTCGATCTGTAACATCTTGACTCCAAAATCAGCTCTTACTGTTACAGATCGAGATGAACGGTGAGCCCTCCGTTAAATATCTCAATCTGTAACAACTAGGGGTCAGAAACCCTTCTATCTGTTACAGATCAAGACAAAGGAAATGTCCAATCTCAGTATCTCAATCCGTAACAACAACTCGTCAAAAACAGGTCTAACCGTTACAGATTTAGACATTCGAAACCGACTGATAGGTTCATCTAAATCTGTAACATCTTGGACCTCAAAACGGTCCGGAAATGTTACAGATCGAGACAGAAAACCTCTCCCTGACTTTAAATCTCAATCTGTAACACATAGGACCAATTTCCCCCTCTTGCTGTTACAGATCGAGACAAACGGAGAGGCCGGCTGGCAAACGTCTCGATCTGTAACATCTGGAACCCAGTTCTTCTGTTTACCGTTACAGATTGAGACAAATCTCGGACACCAAAGGTGGCAGACGAGGTTGTCGACGTTGCCGAATCTCCCCTCCCCTGCCGTTGGCGGGTGTTGCGGGGCTGTTCGCCGCATTGCCGCTGCACTGGGGGTGTGCAGACCGTAGGATAGTCCTATTGACAGCCTGTCAACTCGTCAGGGAGGCACCGTGGCAGAAACGTTTGATATCGCGATTGTGGGCGCGGGCATCACGGGATGCGCCATCGCACGGCAACTCGCGCGGTTTGACCTGTCCATTTGCGTGGTCGAGGCGGCCAACGACATCGCGCTGGGGGCTTCGAAGGCCAACGGCGGCCTGGTGCACGCCGGCTACGATCCGGCACCGGGCACCGTAAAGGCGCAGGTCAACGCCCGCGGCTGCGAGCTGTATGGCACCTGGGCCCAGGAGCTAGGCTTTTTGTTCCGCCGTACCGGCTCGATGGTGCTGGGGTTTAACGACGAAGACCGCGCACACCTGGAGAAGCTGCGCAGCAACGGCCTAGCCAACGGCGTGCCCGAGCTGTCGATTATCGGCCCCGAGCGCATCCACGAGCTGGAACCGCGTGCGAGTGCCAAGGCGACGTGCGCGCTGTGGTGTCCCTCGACCGGTTTTGTCGATCCGTTTGAAGTGGCCATTGCCGCGCTGGAGAACGCCGTGGCCAACGGCGTGACATTTATGCGCTCCGCCCCTGTGGAGGCGATTGAGGTTGCTGGCTCGGGCGACGATGCGCACTTTACGCTGGCCACACCTGCCGGCGATGTGCGCTGCCGCTATCTGATCAACGCCGCGGGCAACGGCGCAGCAGACATCTCGCATATGGCGGGGGCCGAGGAGTTCCAGATGGTCTGGCGCCAGGGCAACATTGTGGTGCTGGACAAGGAGCCGCGTGCGCTCATGCCGCTCTACCCCGTGCCCACGCCGGTGTCCAAGGGCGTTATCGTCACGGGCACCGTGCACGGCAACACCGTGATCACTGCGACCGCTGCCGTGCGCGAGCCGGGCGACACGCAGACCTACGCAAGCGATGTGAACGCGCTGCTGACGGGCGCGCGCAAGCTGGTTCCCGATCTGGACACGCGACGCGTGGTTCGCGCGTTTGCCGGCGGACGTCCGGTCATTCAGGGGACGAACGACTTCTTTATTGGGCAGTCCGCCGTGGTGCCAGGGCTGTTTCAGGCGGCGGGCATTCAGTCGCCAGGCGTGGCGAGCGCGCCGGCCATTGCCGAGCGCATGGAGTACGTGATACGCGAGGCGGGCGTTGCTTTGCGCGAGCGGGCCGATTGGGATCCGATTCGCCGTGCGCCGGACGACTTTGACCGTACACCGCTTGCGCGCAAGGAAGAGCTCATTGAGTCCGACCCCGCGTGGGGGCAGATCGTCTGCCGCTGCGAGACGGTGCCCGAGGCCGAGATCGTGGCCGCGATCCGACGCCGCCCGGGCGCGGTTTCGGTCGAGGGCGTCAAGCGCCGCTGCCGTGCCGGCATGGGTCGGTGCCAGAGCGGCTTTTGCCAGAGCCGCGTGGTGGCGATCCTAGCCCGCGAGCTGGGGTGTGACCCTAGCGAGGTGCTGCTGGAGGACACTGGCTCGTGGCTCGTTGAGGGACCTTTGAAGGGGGTGCGCTAGGATGGCGGAATTCAAATCGAGCGTGATTGATACCGATGCCGTTGAGGCAGTACCTACGCAGGCCTTCGACGTGGTCGTCATCGGAGGCGGACCCGCCGGCATGGCGGCCGCGCTTGCCGCGCATAAGGCCGACGCGCGCGTGGCCATCGTGGAGCGCGAGCAACACTTGGGCGGAATCCTCCGCCAGTGCATTCACCCCGGCTTTGGGCTGTCGCACTTTAAGCAGGAGCTCACCGGTCCCGAGTACGCGCAGCGCTTTATCGACCAGGTGCACGCAACCGACATTGCGCTGTTCCTGGACAGCATGGTGATTGGGATTGATTCAGGCGAGTCCACGGAAGATGCCGCGGTCCACAGCGTCACGCTCATGAGCCCCACCGGCATGTTGCAGCTCACCGGGCGCGCGGTCGTCCTTGCCATGGGTTGTCGCGAGCGCACCCGCAGCGAGATCAAGATTCCCGGCAGCCGACTCGCCGGCGTGTTTACGGCCGGCCTGGCGCAGCGATACATCAATATCGAGAACCTCAAGCCCGGCTCACGCGCCGTCATTTTGGGCTCGGGCGACATCGGGCTCATCATGGCGCGCCGCTGCACGCTCGAGGGGATTTCGGTCGAGGGCGTGTACGAACTCATGCCGTACGCCAACGGCTTGCGTCGCAATGTGAAAAACTGCCTAGATGACTTCGGCATTCCGCTGCATCTGTCTACCACGGTCACGCGCGTGATCGGGCACGACCGCGTTGAAGCCGTCGAAGTGAGCCAGGTCGACGAGCATCTGGCGCCCATTCCGGGGACCGAGCGCGTTGTTCCGTGCGACACGTTACTGCTTTCGGTGGGCCTGATTCCCGAAAATGAGCTTTCGGTTGCCGCAGGCGTGGAGCTGGACCCACGTACGCGCGGCGCCGTAGTGGACCAGAGTCTGCAGACGGGCGTGCCGGGCATATTTGCCTGCGGCAACGTGCTCCATGTGCACGACCTGGCAGACAATGTGACGACCGAGTCCGAACGCGCCGGTGCGGCTGCGGCGGCGTACGCGTTGGGCTGTGGTGCTGGGGCCGATGCGGACGCTGCGGGCCCGGGCTGTGAACTCACGGTCTCCCCCGCCGGCATCGCAGGCTACGCACTGCCAGGCCGCATTACGACCGTCGGGCTCACTAAGCTCAACTTCCGTGTACGCCGACCGGTCGACACCGCCCGCGTGCGCATTCTTGCAGGCGACAAGGAGCTGTTTGCAGGAAAGGTCCGCCCGTTTAAACCGAGCGTAATGGAAAGCTTCCCGCTGCCGGCAAAAGTGATTCAGCGCGCACTCGACCTGGGTGTTAGCGAGATTGTCCTATCCGTCGATCCCGTAGAGGAGGCGTAGGACCATGAGCACGAATGTGACCGAGACGTTGCAGTTCAACTGCACCACCTGCCCATCCGAGTGCCTCCTGACCGTAAAGGTCGAGCGCAGCGCAGACGGCGCCGTGGTAGAGGTGCACTCCGTAACCGGCAACAGCTGCCCGCGCGGTGATAAGTTCGCACATCAGGAGCTCACCTGCCCCTTGCGCGTGCTCACCACAACCGTGGCCGTATCCGGCGGCGACGAGGCGCTGCTGCCCGTGCGCACGGCCGAAGCCATCCCGCTGGCACTCCATGCCCAGACCATGGACCTCATTCACGGCCTGGTCGTCAATGCCCCCATCAGCATGGGCGACGTCGTGCTGGAAAACCTCCTCGGCACCAACATCAATCTCATCGCCAGCATGGACATCGACCCTGCCTAAGTAGCTCATTTGGGACGTGTCTCTATAGTTTTGTCAACCGCGTGCTTCGCGCCATTTCGGCATGACGCATCCGGGCGCCTGGCGCCCCCGCTTGGTTTCCTCTTCGGTTGATCCCGCCGCCCGCTAGGCC
>NZ_JAMOKO010000022.1 GCF_023656745.1 Collinsella sp. BG-O-102 | reverse complement strand
CCTCGACGAGCCCCGGCGGCATGTCGCGCCTGATCGTCGACTCCCCGAAGGCCCTCGGCCTGGCGATGATGGCGGGCACGAGCGAGAGGGGGTTCCGGACCGCGGGGCCCTCCCCGAAGGCCCCACCTCACCGCGTCGAACTCCACGCCGGGAAGGGCGCGCATGGCGGCGAGGTCCTCCCGGTAGGCCTCCCCGTGCGGCCTGCCGTCGCGGCAGCGCGCCGCCGCGTTGACCCTCGCGCACCCCTCGGCGAGGAACGCGTTGAGCTCGGGGAGCGCGCCGAACGCAGGCACGGGGACGAGGAGGTTGCGCCGGAGGAACCCCACGGCGTTCTCGACGGAGCCCTTCTCGTTTCCCGAATAGGGGTTGCAGTACCGGCTCTCGAAGCGGTAGTGGGCCCTGAACTGCGAGAACAGCCTCGATTCCGTGACCTCGCCGCGTACCATCCTGCCCGCCTCGGTGGCGTTGTCGAGCACCATCGCCGCCGGGGCGCGGCCCCAGCGGCGGAAGATCTCGAGCAGCCCGGCGCACAGGCACTCCGACCTCTGCGACATGAGGGCGACGCACTGCCGGTCGTTCGAGTGCGGAAGCGTCGCGACCAGCAGCTTGAGGTCGAGGGTCCTCCCGCCGACCGCGGCGCGGAAGTTCCCGAAATCGACCTGGCAGGTGCCGGGCGCCCACTCGAGCTCGAGGTACCCCTCTCCGCCCGCCGCCGCCCGGGCGAGCCTGAGCTCGCGGACGAACCTCTGCACGGTGGAGTAAGAGCCGCCGTAGCCGCGCTCGGCGACGAGCCTGTCGTAGATCCGCCTGGCTGTGTGGCGCTGCTTCCTCGGGGCCCCGAGGTCGGCCTCGAGAACGCCCGCGACCCATTCCTCGTTGCCCTCGAGCGCGGGCCTGCCCCTCCTCCGGGGCATCGGCGCGGCGGGCGACATGTCCTCCATGTCGGCGTACTTCGCCACGGTGTTCCGGCTCACGTGGAGCATTCGGGCGATCTCGGACCTCGAGCGCCCGGCGGCATCCATCGACCGTATATCATTCACTGTGTCCAGGGGCACGGTCATCTCCTCCATCCTTCCCGGGCGGGCTCGCCAAAGTAACCGCCCGGGGAAACCATACGGCGAGGGCCGCGCCCCCGGTCCCCGGGGCGCGGCCCTCTTGCTTAAACTGCTCAATTTTTCGTGCTCACGGTGCTTATTTCCCAGTGATCACTCGGACCACTTCTTAGTGAACATCAACAGTAGGCGTTGGGCTGGGAATATTGCAGGTACTTCTTGTTCCAACGGTTGTGTTCGCGACCTGCTTAATGCTGGAAGGTCTCAGGAAGCCCTTGGTTGGTTTCTTCATGCGTCTTGTCGGTCCTTGCGATTTGTTAAATAAAGCTTTGTCGTAGAACCAAGATTTTTGACATTTTCTTCCGCATACGTGATTTGACGACGATCCCTCTACGCAGGTGATGGAACGATTGAGATTCCGAACCAGCGTTCTCTGGTTGTAGCGGATTGGTCGACAACCATCTTGGAAAGCGCGTCGTGGGCACGCAAGGCCTGTTATAGGCATGGTAACGCCCACGGTTGTTGCAACTAAGACGACTATCACCGAGACTGCTATTAAGAAGCCGATCGAGCCGAAGGCTGACGTGGTAACCGTTGCGAAGTTTTCTGAGACCGTCGATGATGATTCGGTTGGCATGCCTCTGGTGCTGGTGTTGTTGGAGGCGTTATTAATTGCTGTAGAGGCTTCGGTTTAAATCAAGGAATCGAACCGGTTTCCACACCAATAGAATGAGCTGGCCGCATATGACGTATCGATATGGGCATGGTATTGCGTTTTTTAATTTGCGGCCACAAAGATGCCTTTTGCAAAGCGTGAGGGCTATCTTGCCCGTGCTGTGCGCCCGGGCAATTTCAGCGCCGTGACGGGCGCCTGCCAGATGGTCCAACGCGACGTATTTGAGCAGTTCGGAGGCTATAACGAGGAACTCGCCGTCGGTTTTAACGATGCAGACTTTTGCCTGCGTGCGTGGGAGGCGGGCTACCGCACCATCTTTACGCCCTATGCTGAGCTGTACCACTACGAGTTCACCTCGCGCGGCAGGGAAGAGGCCAACGAAGAAAAGATGTGTCGCTGGAAGCGTGAGCAAGTACTGTTCATGCAGCGCTGGCCAGAGTTCTTCCTTGATGGCGACCCTTGGCTGGGACCAAATTTGTCCTTTGACAGTGAGTGCTTCTCGCTTTAGAGCTAAGTTTGCTGTATTTCGCGGCCGCGTGCTTAAACGAATTACGACGAATTGCCTGCTTCAGGAAAATTTCGTGTCACTGGTGCTTGTGTCGTTTGGGGCGCTGCTTATTGATTTAAAAATTTATGGTTTAACGCTGCGTCAATGGAAGAACGAAAAAGGCCATTGAGTACGCCTGCCTTCTTTTAATAGGAGCAGGTTACCATATACTTTTATAACAATTCGCTTGTATAACTGGACTTCCGATTCGGAAGAGATTGTAAGATAATTTAACCTTAGTATCATTATTTGTGATGGGGGATACGATATGAAAAAGGCATTGCGTGCCTCAACAGCGCTTTCTTTAGCTGCTCTCTTGACGATTTCACCCGTGATGAGTCCTGTAGCCGCTGCTTATGCTGCGAATAGCGTACAATCAGTGAATATTACATCAGATTCGGCGTCCGCAGACGGTGGTGTGGCTTCACGTGACGAGGGCGCTGCTGACGGAGAGATGACTGTCGAGCAGTCGTTGCCGGTGGATGTTGACGAGGCGGCTGATGAGGATTTCGGCGTGGATGCTTCTTTGGTTGAACCGCAAGCCGAATCGACTGATTCTTCTTTTCAATATATATATCTTGCCTACCCGAACCTTATCAGTGGGGCTGACCAAGTCGTCGCGTTTGCAACTCCTAATGACAGCGATACCATCGCCTCCGCAACGCTAAACTATGTGAGTGCCAACGGAGTTCAGGGAGCTGTTGACGCTTCCGCGCAGGCTGATAATTCTGCTGCATTTACATTCGGCTCGAAGCTAGATCCCAATACATACTTTCTTACTTCAATAACCTATGTTCTGCAG
Organism: Collinsella sp. BG-O-102; assembly: GCF_023656745.1. Classification (GTDB taxonomy): domain Bacteria; phylum Actinomycetota; class Coriobacteriia; order Coriobacteriales; family Coriobacteriaceae; genus Collinsella. The sequence goes on along the minus strand of NZ_JAMOKO010000022.1, from coordinate 19,399 downwards.
GGCGACGATGCTGAACATAAGATTGATCTCTCTGATAGGGATTATTCTTTTGCGGTTGTTGAGAGCTCTGCCAATTCCGAGGGCACTTCCGTTTACTATGCAGACGGTGAAGGCAATGCTGTTGAGGCCCAATCCATCAAGCAGGCGTTGGAATGTGCCGATTCACCGGACGGCATTTCTACCTATGCTGCACGCTCGGCTCGAAAAAACGTTCGGGTAATTGCCCTTGATGCTGGCCATGGCGGCACTGATCCCGGCGCGCAGGGAAATGGAAAGAGTGAGGCGGATCTGACTTGGAAGATTGTTGCTGCTTGCAAGAATAAGCTTGAGGCGTATGGTTTTAAAGTCGTTCTTGCGCGCGAGCAAAGCGGTGGCTACTCCGGAAATGATTACCTTTATCGTGTCCAACGATGCGTGAGTCAAGGTGCACAGGCCTTTGTTAGCTTCCACATTAATTCCGGTTCGCCTGTTGCCCATGGCGCTGAGGTATATGCCCCCACTTCCAATGAATATGATTACACGCAAGTTTCCGTCGAGCTCGCGAATAAAGTTATGAACAACCTCGCTTCTATGGGGCTCAGCTATCGCGGTGTATTCCAGATGGAAGTTGGAGATGAGTTTGCGGTCATCCGTTGTGCCCGCGAACAAGGTATTCCCGGCATCCTAATCGAGCATGGCTTTATTTCTAATGCGGGGGACGTGTTGAATTATTTTAGCGATGAGGGCTGCAGGCGTCTTGGCGAAGCTGATGCCGATGCGATCATTGCGCAATTTCCTAAGTCAACTTGGCTCGATTATTCTTCCGTATTCGATGCTAATTACTATTTGTCGCATTATCCCGATGTTGCTAAAGCTACGGCTGGAAATAGTGATTTAGCTCTAGACCATTTTATTAACTATGGCATGAGTGAAGGTAGGCGCGGCTCTGCCACTTTTGACGTACAGAGTTATTTTAATGAGTATCCAGATTTAAGAGCTGCCTTTGGCTTTGATTTAGTTAAGTACTATGAGCATTACGTCACGGCTGGAAAAGCAGAAGGAAGGCATGGGACCGGATGCTCAAAGATCGAGGGATACGCTACGAATATCAATGGAGTTGATTATTCATCCGTCTATGACCCCTCATTTTATCTATCGAATAACGAAGATATTCGTAGCGCTTTTTCAAAACGAAGCCCCGCTGGCGTTGTAATGATTGACGATGCTGCCGTGCTGCGCCATTTCGTCAGCTGCGGCATGGCGGAGGGCAGGCGCGGGAACGAGTCCTTCGACGTGCTGAGCTATTACAACAGATACCCCGACCTGCGTCGCGCGTTCGGTGCCAACCTCACCGCTCTATATGGCCATTACCTCAGTAGCGGTCGCGCTGAGGGGAGGATCGCGACCGGATGCGATTCCCTCGCGGGCGCTGTCGTTTCGCAAGGCGGCACCGATTATTCCCCCGTTTACGATTTCGACTTCTATACCTCCAACAACGGTGACGTCCTGAACGCCTTTACAGCCGTCAGGGGCGGTTTGAGGTTCGTTGACGATGCTGCCGTGCTGCGCCATTTCGTCAGCTGCGGCATGGCGGAGGGCAGGCGCGGGAACGAGTCCTTCGACGTTTACGGCTATCGAAATCGTTATACGGACCTGAGGAAGGCCTTCGGGCTGAACCTGAAGGGCTATTACATTCACTATTTATATTGCGGCATTAAGGAGGGGCGTAATGGCGCAAGTATGACTGGATATGAAGGTCTTATTATGTCGTCCGCCTATTCAACCTATCTAGATGCCGCCAATCATTTCACAAAGACCGTGGGCACTAAAGGATTCCCTTCAGCTGTTTATACGGATAGGGGAGTGTCGAACATTAGAGATTTCTGCAGAATTCTATATGAAGAAGCTCAGTCGGAAGGTGTCTCACCTGAGGTTTTATATGGACAGGTGATGAAAGAAACGGGATATCTAAAGTTTGGCAATTTGGTTCAGCCTGATCAGTGCAACTTTGGAGGCCTTGGTGCCACGGGGGCTGGTAATCCAGGCTATAGCTTCGGATCTGTTCGTGAGGGACTGCGAGCGCAGGTCCAACATCTAAAGGCGTATGGTTCAACGGATCCCTTGGTTAATCCGTGCATTGATGCTCGCTTTAAATATGTCAGTCGTGGTTGCGCTCCGAGAACCATTGATTTAAATGGTAAATGGGCTGTTCCTGGCGTTGGATATGGTGAAAGCATTGATGCAATCGCCAAAGAGGTTATTGGTTAGGCTATTTAATAAGATCTAAAACCGATTGGGTTAATTTGACTGATAATTTAAAGAAAAACATTACATGGAATACCGTAGGCTCTATTGCATACCTTGCTTGCCAGTGGTTAACGACAGTTGCTGTAGTTCGACTATCGTCGGATTTTACCTACGCCGGTGATTTATCTTTGGCAATGACAATCAGCAATCTATTTGTTCCAATCGGTTTATATAAGATTCGATCCTTTCAAGTATCCGATCTTTCATGTGAGTATTCTTCAGGGGAATACATTGGTTTTCGTCTAAGCACAATAGTGTTGGGATTTGTTTTCGTATTACCTTATGCATTCTTTACCTGCCAGCAGTCTTCCCTTCTCCCCGTGTACCTCTATTGCATATATAAGTCAATTGAAGTTATGGTTGATGTGTTCCATGGTATTGATCAAAAAGCGGGAAATATGATTTATTGTGGCATGTCGATGCTACTGAGAGGTATTTTGTCTCTTCTGGTGTTTTGTGCCGGAATGTATATCTCACATTCTCTTGTATTGAGTATTGTGCTGATGATTGCGGTGTCTCTACCCGTGATGATTGTTGATGCACGTTGGGCTTCTAATTTCGACTCGATCGTTCCTTCCTTTAGGTTCAAGGCGATGTCTGAACTGTTTTATAAGTGTCTTCCCGCTACGGTTGGGGTTTTTTGTTGCGCTGCGGTTACATCCGTTTCGCGTCAAGAACTTGCTACCGTACTGGGAGCCTCAATGTTGGGTGTTTATTCCTCGGTGTGTTCTCCCGCGGCAATCGTTCAGGCGGGTGCTGCTAATGCCTATGCCCCTTTGCTCGGCGCTTTTGCGAGCGCCAGCGAGTCGGAGGATAAAAAAACATTTAATACAATGTTGATGAAGGTCGTTCTTGGCGCCGTTGTTTTGTCCATTGTTATTCTGTTCGCTTGTTTTATCTGCGGCGACTACTTGTTGGGACTAATTTTTGGTGACCAAATTCATCAGTACTCTTTTTTGCTGTACGGTGCGGTTATTAGCTCGCTGCTTACGGCGTTTATCGGTTTCTTTTCCGACCTGACGATTGTTAAGAGAAAGATGGCTGGTAATCTTGTTGGTAATTTGGTTGCTTTAATTGTTGCCGTCCCCCTTTCTAGCTTATTGATTCAGCTATTTGGACCTAACGGAACGAGCGTTGCAATTTCGCTTGCTTATCTTGTCGGGTGTGTCGCGATGCTTCCATGCATTATTCGGAAATAGTGCATCAGGGATTCGTTAAATACTTAGATATAAAAGTGTTTGGCTGACGCTATATATCCACCTGCAATGACTTCTTCAACGTTAATTGGGGGAATTATCAATTTCGCGCAGGTATAAACGCTTTTTAATTCTAATTTATGCGCAGCAGTCGTCTTTTCGTTTAGGATAAGAAACGTATTAGTAGGTTAAGCATCGACTTACAATTTCTATAAGTTTCATTCACCTTTAGTTTATTTAATTGGAGCTTGAAATGTGCGATAGCGTTTTCAAGGACAAGACCCTCATGATCACGGGAGGCACCGGCTCGTTCGGCAACACGGTGCTCAAGCACTTCATGGACACCGACCTGGCCGAGATCCGCATCTTCTCCCGCGACGAGAAGAAGCAGGACGACATGCGCCACCGCCTGCAGGAGAAGTCGCCCGAGCTCGCCTCCAAGGTGCGCTTCTTCATCGGCGACGTCCGCAACGCCCAGAGCGTGCGCGACGCCATGCACGGCGTGGACTACATCTTCCACGCCGCCGCCCTCAAGCAGGTTCCCTCCTGCGAGTTCTTCCCCATGGAGGCCGTGCGCACCAACGTCATCGGCACGGACAACGTCCTGCACGCGGCAATCGACGAGGGCGTCGACCGCGTCGTGTGCCTGTCCACCGACAAGGCGGCATACCCCATCAACGCCATGGGCAAGTCCAAGGCCATGATGGAGTCCATCATCTACGCCAACGCCCGCAACGGCGCCGGCCGCACCACCATCTGCTGCACCCGCTACGGCAACGTCATGTGCTCGCGCGGCAGCGTCATCCCGCTGTTCATCGACCGCATCCGCAAGGGCGAGCCGCTGACGGTCACCGACCCCAACATGACCCGCTTCCTCATGAACCTGGACGAGGCGGTCGACCTGGTGCAGTTCGCCTTCGAGCACGCCAACCCCGGCGACCTGTTCATCCAGAAGGCCCCTGCCTCCACCATCGGCGACCTCGCCGAGGCCGTCCAGGAGGTCTTCGGCCGCGTTGGCACCCAGGTGATCGGCACCCGCCACGGCGAGAAGCTCTTCGAGACCCTCATGACCCGCGAGGAGCGCCTGCGCGCCGAGGACATGGGCGGCTACTACCGCGTCGCCTGCGACTCGCGCGACCTGAACTACGACAAGTTCGTCGTGGACGGCGAGGTGGAGACCCAGGCCGACGAGTCCTACACCTCCCACAACACCGAGAGGCTCGACGTGGCGGGCACCATCGCCAAGATCAAGACCGCCGAGTACGTGCAGCTGGCGCTCGAGGGCCGCGAGCACGAGGCGGTGCAGTAGGGTGCGCATACTCGTCACCGGCGCCAGGGGCTTCGTCGGCAGGAACCTCTGCTGCGCCCTCAAGAACATAAGGGACGGCAAGGACCGCCGCGAGAAATACTCGGGCCTGCTCTCGCTCGAGGTCATGGAGTATGACGTCGACTCGACGCCCGGGGAGCTGGACGAGTACTGCTCCCGTGCCGACTTCGTCTTCAACCTGGCCGGCGTCAACCGCCCCGAGGACCAGTCCGAGTTCATGGAGGGCAACTTCGGGTTCGCCTCCACGCTGCTCGATACCCTGGAGCACCACGGGAATAAGTGCCCCGTCATGCTCTCCAGCTCCGCGCAGGCGAGCCTGTCGGGCCGCTTCGAGGGATCGGTCTACGGCGAGTCGAAGCTCGCGGGGGAGGGCCTGTTCCGGGAGTACTCGGAGCGCACGGGGGCGCCCGTGCTCATCTACCGCCTCCCCAACCTCTACGGCAAGTGGTGCCGCCCGCGCTACAACTCCGCCGTCGCCACGTTCTGCGACGCCATCGCCAACGGCCGCCCCTACACCGTGAACGACCCCTCGGTGGAGCTGGAGCTCCTCTACATCGACGACCTCGTCGACGAGATGCTGGGCGCCCTGCTGGGGAAGGAGCACCGTTGCGGCTACGAGGGCCTCGAGCGCGTCGTGGGCGACGGGTTCTGCTACGTCCCGAAAACTGACGTGAAGACCCTGGGCGAGATCGTCTACCTGCTGGACAGCTTCCGAGACAGCCGCGAGACGCTCTCCGTGCCCGATCTATCCGAGGGTTCCTTCTCCAAGAAGCTCTGGAGCACGTTCCTGTCCTACTACGAGCCGGGTCACTTCGCCTACGGCCTCAAGCCCAATGTCGACGGCCGCGGCTCTTTCACCGAGTTCCTGCGCACGCCGGAGCGCGGCCAGGTCTCGGTCAACGTGAGCAGGCCCGGCATCACCAAGGGCAACCACTGGCACATGAGCAAGTGGGAGAGGTTCCTGGTGGTCTCCGGCACCGCGAGCATCAAGCTGAGGAAGGTGGGGGAGGACTCCGATGGAAACCCGTTCCCCGTCGACGAGTACATTGTCTCGGGTTCGGACATGCGCGCCGTGGAGATGATCCCCGGCTACACGCACTCCATCACCAACCTGTCCGACACCGAGGACCTCGTGACGGTCATGTGGGCCAACGAGCCCTTCGACCCCGAGGACCCCGACACTTACTACGAGGAAGTCTAGAGGTTTTGACCAGATACGCTCATATTAATAGCGTTCCAAATGGATCCACTGGGCGCATTATGATGAAGGAGCATCTTGCTCTTATTGATCAGGGGCACGAATCGCTTGCTTGCTGGGGCAGAAGAAGGCCTGCGAACAGTGTCAGTGAATACTGTTTTGGGTCACCGACTAATTTTATACTTGACGTTGGTCTTACTCTCCTTGACGGTAAGGTAGGCTTTCATTCGGTGAGGCAAACCGACGCGTTGATTCATCGTCTTGATGAGTTCGGTCCTGACGTGGTTCACTTGCACAACCTCCATGGTTACTATTTGAATATTGATAAACTGTTTAAATGGTTGATGAGATCTGATTGTCGTGTTGTATGGACTTTGCACGACTGCTGGGCTTTTACCGGCCATTGCCCTTATTTCACCTATTCTTGCTGCAATCAATGGAAAACTGGATGTGGCGCCAAGAGGTGCCCTCAACTTATGGGATATCCTCCAACTATTAATTCTGCATCATGTAAATGGAGCTACGAGGCCAAACGTTCGATTTTCACTTCGCTGCCTTCCAATCGAATGACTATCATTACCCCTTCTAAATGGCTGGCTGGACTGGTCGCTTGTAGCTATTTATCAAAGTATCCGATTGAGGTTGTACACAATACGATTGATCTCAACGTTTTTAAGCCACGATCCAATAGTGAGGTTTTTAGCGTTAAGGAGAAATACGGCCTTGATTCGAGGAAAATTATTTTAGGGGTTGCCTCTCCATGGTCCAAGCGTAAGGGTCTTTCAGACTTTTTTGCCCTTGCGGATAAGCTTGACAAGTCCGGGTATTCTATTGTTTTGGTTGGACTGAGTGCTAAGCAGATGAGACAACTACCTCCGGGGGTGGTTGGTATTCCGCGAACCGACTCTCAGATAGAGTTGGCCTCACTATATAGTTCTGCCTCCGTTCTATTCAATCCGACATACGAAGATAATTATCCTACGGTCAATCTTGAGGCTGAGGCTTGTGGGGTTCCGGTCGTTTGTTACGATGTCGGTGGATGCTCCGAGACCTTGCATAGGGACGATTCAAAACTTGTTGAATGTGGTGACGTGCTGTCCGCCTCATTATTGTTGGCTAAATACTAGACTCGGCTTTTAGGGAAAACTATGAATTCCAATATTTCTTTTAATAACGACGGCCGCCTGAAGCTACTCATCATCGTGGGCACCCGCCCCGAGGTCATCCGCCTGTCCGAGGTCATCAAGAAGTGCCGCCGCCACTTCGACTGCTTGCTGGCGCACACCGGGCAGAACTACGACTACACGCTCAACGGCATCTTCTTCCGCGACCTGTCGCTGGACGACCCTGACGTCTACCTGGACGCCGTGGGAGCCGACCTTGGCGAGACCGTGGGCAACATCATCGCGGCCTCCTACAAGCTCATGGTCCAGGTGCAGCCCGACGCCCTCCTCATCCTGGGAGACACCAACAGCTGCCTGTCCGCCATCGCGGCCAAGCGCCTGCACATCCCCATTTTCCACATGGAGGCGGGCAACCGCTGCAAGGACGAGTGCCTGCCCGAGGAGACCAACCGCCGCATCGTCGACGTGATCTCCGACGTCAACCTGGCCTACTCCGAGCACGCCCGCCGCTACCTCAAGGACACCGGCTGCGCGCCGGAGCGCACCTACGTCACGGGCTCGCCCATGGCAGAGGTCCTGCGCGCCAACCTGGACAAGATCGAGGCGTCGGACGTCCTTGCCGAGCTCGGCCTTGAGCCCAAGCGCTACATGCTCCTCTCCGCGCACCGCGAGGAGAACATCGACACCGAGGCGAACTTCACGAGCCTGTTCACCGCCATCAACGCGCTGGCCGAGAGATACGACATGCCGATCCTGTACTCCTGCCACCCGCGCTCCCGCAAACGCCTGGAGGCCACCGGCTTCAAGCTGGACCCGCGCGTGCGCATGCACGAGCCCATGGGCTTCCACGACTACAACTGTCTGCAGATGAATGCCTTCGCAGTGGTTTCCGACTCCGGCACGCTGCCCGAGGAGTCCAGCTTCTTCGCCAGCGTCGGCCGTCCATTCCCGGCGGTGTGCATCCGCACCTCCACCGAGCGCCCCGAGGCGCTGGACAAGGCCTGTTTCACGCTGGCCGGCATCTCCGAGAGGGGCCTGCTGCAGGCCGTCCACACCGCCGTCGAGCTCGACGCGGAGGGGTCGCTCCCCGAGGCGCCCGTTCCCGACTACGCCGACGAGACCGTGTCCACCAAGGTGGTCAAGATCATCCAGAGCTACACCGGCGTCGTGGACAAGATGGTGTGGAGGAAGAGCATTTAATGACTAGCTCATGTGCTGGAAAGAAAATGCTTGTTGTTACGCAGCATTTCTATCCGGAATCTTTTCGAATTAATGACTTGGTGAAGGGATTTGTTGAAGACGGAGTAAGCGTAGATGTTCTCTGTGGCATCCCTAATTATCCTTCAGGCGAATGGTCTGATGGATATGGTTATTTCGGTCACCGTCGAGACGATTATTTCGGTGCGTCCGTTTTTCGGTCTGGCGAAATCCGTCGTAAGGGTAATACTTCGATACGCATTTTCCTGAACTATATTAGCTGGCCAATTACTGCTTCTTTTAGAGCTTTGAGGCTCAATAAAAAGTATGACGTTGTATTTTGCTACAATACAAGTCCTATTTTGATGGTAATTCCTGCAAGGGTTGCTGCATGGCGAAATAAATGTCCTCTAGTAACTTATGTCTTGGATATTTGGCCCGAGAACCTTTACACAGTCTTGAATGTCCAAAGCGGTTTTCTGAGGTCTTTTGCCAAATCTTTTTGCGACAAGCAGTATGCGGCCTGCAATAAGCTGATTGCTTTGAGTGACTCTTTGGCCGATAACCTGCTTCATAGAGTCAAGCCTTTGAATTCTGATGTTTCGATAGACGTAATACCTCAACATTGCGAGGAAAGTTACGAGCAAAAGATTGTCTCATCGGAACTGAGATCGCAATTCAAAAATCAATGCGTATTCCTATTTGCTGGTTCTATAACCCCCGCCCAAGGGCTTGATACGGTTATTGAAGCGTTCTCGCGTGCAATTTCAGAGAGCCCTATCGAGATGAAGCTGTTAATTCTTGGCGATGGCATGTCTAGGGCAGAACTGCAGAAGCTCGTTTCAAGCAAGGGGCTTGATAGTTCTGTTTTGTTTTTGGGGCGCGTGGATCCCGAGGTCGTGCCCATGTATTCAGATATTGCAACGGCAATGATTGCACCATTTGCTGACAATCCCGAGTTAGAGCTTACTATTCCGGCGAAAATTTCAAGCTGCATGGCGTCTTCGAAACCAATACTTGCCGTAATGCGCGGTGAAGGGGCCAATGCGGTTCGTTTTGCTAGATGCGGGTTCGTCTCCAATCCTTCAGATGTTAATGCGCTTGCTAACAACATGGTTAAAATTGCTTCAATGAATAAAGACGCTATTGAAGCTTTAGGATCTAATGGCTTCAATTATTATCGTGAGCATTTCTCGAGATTGGTTTGTTTGGATAAAATTAAGCAGGTTCTATTTTCAATATAGGTCCGATGTGGATCGTTGGGGTTTTAATGGATGACATGTTGAGAGTGCTGGTAATCATTCCTGCATATAATGAGCAAGCCAATATCGTTCAGACTGTTTCATCGGTTGTTGAAGCTGGCTATGATTATGTAGTGGTGAATGATGGCTCAACCGATAAAACTCTATCTATCTGCCGTCAACATGGATTTAATGTCCTTGACCTTCCGCAAAATTTGGGCATCGGTGGTGCTGTTCAGGCCGGTCATAAATATGCGCTCAGGCATGGTTATGACATTGATGTCCAGGTTGATGGTGACGGGCAGCATGATCCTTCTTATATTGGGAACCTAATCGAGCCGGTTATTGATGGTGCCGATTTATCCATTGGTTCCAGATTTGCCGTTCCCACGGAAGGCTTTCAGTCTACTTTTTTAAGGAGAGTAGGTATCCGATGGCTTTCTGGTTGGTTGAGATTATTTACCGGAAAGACGATTAAAGATCCTACTTCTGGATTTCGCGCGTGCGGCAAAAAAGCCATAGATCTGTTCTGTAGGGACTATCCAGATGATTATCCTGAGCCTGAATCTATTGCCGCAGCATTAAAAACTGGTCTTTCAGTGGTTGAGGTTCCTGTACTTATGCGCGAGAGGCAGGGCGGAGTGTCATCAATTTCTGGCCTTTCTTCAATTTATTACATGATTAAGGTTTCGCTTGCAATTTCCATGGCCTGTTTTGTTTATAGAAAGGCGGCTCACTCATGAGTATGATAATTCGCGTGGGCGCTGGCGTAATTTTTAGTGGCCTTTTCTTTTATGTTGTTTCCTTAGTCGGTAAAGGAAAGCTACTTTTAAAGTACTCGTTACTATGGCTTTGCCTGTGCGTGGTGGCACTATTTAGTGTTTGCTTTCCGGAGTTAATTTATCGAATTTCAGATCGTATTGGGTTTATTAGCCCGTCAAATTTCGCTTTTCTTGTCGCTGTAGTACTTTTATTGATGATTTCATTATCACTCAGTATTGCGATTAGCAGACTCGTTACGGCTTGCAAGAACTTAACCCAACGTATTGCGATTCTTGAAAATGAGAATGATGTTTTGCGAAATCAGCAGAGTTAATTAAAGACGAGGTTTAGATTAACTGTATGAATAACTATTTAGGAGCGGAAGCTCGAAACCATCGTGTTTGCAGCGGCTTGTATCGCCTTTACCATGTTGGTATTTTTGCCCTGCCGTTATCTTTTGCACTGATATATCTGTCTTTGTTTGTTAATTATATTGATGCTTTCTATGGCACGGTTGGCTTTACAATTGCCAACCCGATGTTTAATGACGATATGGCAGTTCTATTTGTTGCTGGAGTGACTATTGTATTTGTCATTTCTGTAATCAAATTGGTGGAGTATAAAAGCGAGTTTTTGTATAAACATCGATGGTTAATCGGTATGACTGTTGCGATGCTTGCCGTTGCTTTTAAAATCAGCGGCTCATCGATTGGAATGTGGAGCATTATGCTTCCCGGAAACGCTGGTACTCCGTTTTGGGGTATACCGAGGTCCCTTCGAAGTGATGAGTTCTCAGTTGGAACCCTGTTTCAACTCTCTCAATCCCATAATGGCTATGCTCCAATTTCGGAAATCCTGAGAGGAGATTTAACGGATGTCCGGATGGTTTATGGCGCTTCCTGCTGGAGCATAATCACGTTATTTAGACCAGTGCTTTGGGGTTATTTGTTATTTGGTTTTGAATTCGGTCTAGCGTTTGCTTGGTCCGCGAAACTATGTCTAATGGTTCTTGTCTCTTTTGATTGTGCCTTTCTCATTATTAAGTCAAAGCCGCTCAGCTTGCTCTTTTCATGCTTGCTTTGTTTTTCGCCACTAATTCAATGGTGGGGCACGGGCGAGGTGATTCTTTATGGCCAAGCCCTTGTCTTGTTGTTGGATAGGGCGCTCTTTACTCGAAAAAGGAATATCAGGATTATTGCGATGGTTGCTATAGCATGGCTATGTGGTTGTTACATAATGCTGATGTATCCTGCTTGGATGGTCCCATTTTTCTTCATTTTTGCCTTGATGGGTGTATTTAGAATAATAGAGTATTGTCAAACTTTAAAATCTAACGATCAACATTCAGTTCTTGCATGGTCACTAAGTGATACTTTTGTTTTAGTATTCTGCCTATTGATCTCAGCGGGGCTAATATTCCTTTCCTTCTTCCAGTCCTCCGAAGCAATGACATCTGTTATGAATACCGTTTATCCTGGTGCGCGCTTTGAAACTGGTGGAAGCGGACTCCCTGAACTTTTTTCTTATGCAATTCCACTCTTTTACGCCTTTGATTCACCGCTGGTTTCAAATGAATGCGAAATTGCAACCATTCTTTGTTTCTTCCCTCTTGGAACGCTTGCATCTCTGCTTTGTTTTATTAAAAGGCGAGATTGGCAGTTAATTGTGCTTACAGCACTTCAATTGTTTTTCCTAGTCTTTGCATTTATTGGTTTTCCGTCATTTCTATCTCGAATAACCTTAATGTATAACGTTCCTGTTTTGCGACTATTGTTTCCTATTGGTTACCTGGAACTTCTCCTATTTTTGATTTCTGTCGAAAAGGCTAAAGAATCCCAAGGGAAGTACAGCTCCATTGGTTATTTGCCAATTATCTTAATAATCGGTCTTATTCTGAGTTCAGCATTCCAGATTTTCATGCTTCTTTCTGCGAAATATCTTGTCGCAAGGATGCTGTATCTGTTAATGCTTATGTTGTTCTGTCTTTTTTCGTGCCTCTCGTTTTGCTCCTTTATTCTTGGAAAAAAATGTACCAGTTTATTCGTTGCTTTTGCGATTTGCTTCGGCGTAATTCCTGGGCTCTGTATTAATCCAATTCAAATCGGTGCGGCTCCACTTACAGATACGAATTTAGAGTCTCTCGTTAATCAGTTTGTGGAAGAGAGTGACTATTCAGATAAATGGGTTGTCGATGGTTCTTGGACAGTTGCCAATCTTTGCGCTGCGTATGGAGCGCCTGTAATTAACTCCACCAATGCTTATCCTGATCTGACGCGTTGGAATTCTATTGATGATAATAACGAGAATGAGTACGCATACAACAGATATGCTCATATCGTTGCTAACGTATTCGCTCCATCTACGTCATTTAATTCCACTCAGGATGATCTCTTCACAGTGAATTTGACTGAGAATGATTTAAGGCAGCTTAATGTGAAGTACGTTATGTCTAGTAGAGATTTGACAGAGTATTCATCTGTTGAATTGCAAATCACGCAATTAGGTTCAGCAAATGGGTTCTTTCTTTATAAATTAACCTATTGAGAATAAGGGGCTGTCGGTTAAACCGACAGCCCCTTATTCCTCCTTTACCTGCTCAGAATTAAAGCGTTATAAGCGTTTTTAAATTTGATAATACAAATTCCCGCTGACGATGTTGCGATTTATATACGGATCGCCCTTCACGTAATACTCTGGCCATAGGTAGTTGAGCAGTGAGTATTCCCTATGGAATCTCATTTTCTTTTCATCGCTGATTTCGTAGCCGCGTGATAACGACTCGTAATGATACAGCTCGGTATCGGGTGTATATACAACAAGATAGTTGTGACTTCTCACTTTGAGGCAATAGTCAACATCATTAAAAGCAACAGCCAGTTCTTCTCTAAAGCCGCCGACTTCGTCGAATACAGCTCTCTTAGTCATGAGGCACGCTGCAGTTACTGCGCTTAAATCTTGTGTGCGGTCACATAGATTGAAGTAGCCCCATTTACCTCTGGGGTAGTCTTTTCCAAGGTGACCGGCTCCAATTCCTCCGATACCGACGCCCGCATGCTGCAAAGTATTGTCGCTGTAGAAAAGTCTTGCGCCAACAATGCCAACCTCTTTTCTCGAACAAATGCCCAACATGTTTTCAATCCAGTTCGGGGTTATAACCTCCGTATCGTTGTTTAACAAGAGAAGGTAGTCGCCCTTCGCTTTGCTAGCGCCGAAATTCATCAACTTTGAGAAATTAAATTCCGCATCCCAATATTCGATGCGAATCGTATCGGGATAGCTCTTCTCTAATTCGGAGTAGTACTCGAATGTTTCTGGGTTCTCACTATTGTTTTCAATGATGACGATTTCGTAGTTATCGTACGTTGAGCGTTCAATGATCGACTTAATGCACGTATCGAGAACAGAGGGATGGTCCTTTGTCGGAATAATGATTGATACAAGTGGATGACTATCTGGAACTGCATAGGTAACTTTATAAGTGAAGGGGTCGTTCCCACGGTAAACCTTTGCTGAAACATTAAGTCTGTCCAAATGGGCCTGTACGGCTTTGACGCCAGCATCCCATGCATATAGCTTTGAGTTCGGGTCACCTGCAGTTGAGTTTTCGGTGATTCTCCAGTGGTACAGAATTTTAGCCACGTGTACCACATTCCGTGCGTTTTCTATCGCCTTAAGCGTCAGGTCATGATCTTGGGCTCCATCGTACTGCTCGTCGCCGTACTCCAGAGAATCGAATAGTGTTTTTCTGATTGCAAGAAAATGGCAAATATAATTAACACTTCGTAGTAAATCGATGCTTAAATCTGGCTTAAAGAATGGGTCACCATAGCTGCCATTGGCAAACAGTTTGTCTTCGTCGCAGTAAATAAGATCAGTATTGTTTTCAGCATTAATTGCATGCGCATATTCATAAAGCGCCGATGGCTCGAGCGTATCGTCATGGTCTAAGAAGCAAATGAAATCTCCATTCGCTTCTTTTGTCCCGGCAAGAGTATTTTTGGAAATGCCGGAATTGCTTGCTAGCTCTATTACCTTAATGCGAGCGTCTTTATTCTTAGCGGTTTCGATCATATCTACAAGCGCACTGTTATCTGGGCTTGCATTGACCAGCACAAGCTCCCAGTTCGCATAGCTCTGTTTAAGAACTGATTCCACCATTTCCCTGAACAAATTATCGGGTGTGTTGAATAGGGGAACGACGATGCTAAACAAAGGCATTTTCTTGAAGGTAACCATCGATTGCTTTTCGAGCATCGCCGAACTTGCCTTGTGTTGCTCGAACCAATTTGGATATGCAGACGGATCAATCGAAATAGGCTTCATTTTCGACGTGGTTAAAATGCGCAGCTTATCGAGCTCTTCGTTGTCCACAACAGCGAAGCTGTTAAAGCTTGGGTGGTTGTTGTCTTCGATTGTGAAGATAAGCCTATTTGTGCTATTTGGGATTCGGACCGAGTATTGAATTTCGCGACGTTTTTTATTGGGAGCAAACCACAAGGGAATCGTAATGTCATCGGTGGTGATCGGCTCGATCTCAATACGATTCATCGAAGTATCGAAGCAGCTGATGGCTATTTTGTTGTCGTTGCGCTGGGGAAGTTTTACTGAGCAACGAAGAATGGCCTCATCTCCATCTTCGATAAACTCGTGAAAACGCATGCTTGCTACATCCAAGTCATGCTTATCGTCATAGTTCCTAATGGAATGGGACAAATCATTCTTAATTTTGTAGTTTAATCTTGACGCCCATTTTGCCGTGCTAAAGCTGATTTTAATGGCGTCGTAGGCGTAGTGCGCACTCAAATCATTAATCTGAATATCGCAATCACCAGTTCTGAGGTCGGGAAGAACTACGACGTATTGACTTTTATCTGACTCGTATGGATAGATTGAGCTTGGTATTGTCGTTCCGTCGCTCTTCGCTGCTGTCACCTGAATATTTGATACATCTATCTCAACATTCTTTAGGAGAACGTATACCTTTCCGCTTCCGCGACAAATACAATCCGTGGTAATTTTCATTTCAATTTTCCTTTCCGTTGCACTGAAGATGCCCACGCTATTTCACTTGGATCTCCGGTTGATTCTTGCATTGAATTAACCCAGTACAGGTAGTCTCTCGATTCTTTCTTGGTATCGAATGCGCGCCGCTGTAATTCGACGTTCATGCCATGTTGCCATAGTTGAATTGCTCTGCTCATCTAGCGGATGAATGTTTTCATACCCAATTGGATGCATATATTCTTTAGGATTCGCTATATACATTTGCGCTGCCTCGAGATTTCCGCTGCACCTACTTCTTAAATCGGGATTTCCATTCAGAAGAGAGCCGATAGAAAAATGTGGATGTGCAACTCGATGTTCATTAATGCCGATTGCGATGAAATGTTCCAGCGCTCCAAGGGGGTCGTCTTTATATCTATCGAATAGATCCTCGTAATGATTTACATAAAAGGAATAATCAAATACAGATGAATAGTCTACTCCGTTAAATATGGCATTCGTAGAGCAAGAGCATATAAGTTGCGGTCTCCTTCGAGGCCACGTGCTTTGATCGATCGTGAGGGCTTCTTTATTAATTGGGTTAAAGATGCGGCATTCATAGCATTTAATGTCTTCCTTTTTAAGGAAGACATTAAACAGTCGTTCTGAGATAAAGCCAGGCATCCTTTGTTGATAGCTATTGCGACCACTTATATAGTCAATTCGCTTCTCAAGTTGTTTTTCGATTTTGAAAAGCCATTTACAATATCGGTCCATCAGCTCCTTTTTGCAAATAAACATATTGCATGGCGAAAAAGAACACTCCTCGCAGATTGCTTTATCAAAAGCATCCAAGTAGCTAGGGCATTTCGTCCTGATGATTTCCCTTGCCTGTAGCAGATCTGTCGAAGAATGGATCATTCTATACTGCTCAGCAACAGTGATTAAGTTGCACCCGATTGAGCTTGTGCAGGGTTCTTTGGCTGCAACAATACAGTCATAATTAGTAAGGATGTTCTCAATTTCATAGTCTTTGAGCATCTGCTTTGAGTCATTGGGGGACTCAAATGCCCTTCGATAATGCGTGAGCCCAACTATCGACTCAGGAGAATTCTTCCATATCCAATAGAGGCCGGTAAGTTCACAGTAGTGTTTGTTTTTCTGGGAAATATTATCGCCTTGATCGTCGTACAGCCATCCAGCCTGACGATTGTCTGTTGGAATGGAGCTTGCCCCAACGTAGAGCGGCTGATATGGCGCTTGCGCATCAATGTCAAAGTGCTTATGCGCTGCGATGTAAATCTTCACTGTTCCTGACGCTCTTTCCATGCTGAGGCAATTAGATAGCCTGTTCAATGGGTATCGCTCATATATTTTTAATTGATATGACCGATAGAGATTATTATATAAGTCGTAACTAAATCAGTTAAATGACACGGAGGACTACATGAAAGGCATCATCCTCGCCGGCGGGTCCGGCACGCGCCTGTACCCGCTCACGCTCGTGACCT
Source organism: Collinsella sp. BG-O-102 (assembly GCF_023656745.1). Classification (GTDB taxonomy): domain Bacteria; phylum Actinomycetota; class Coriobacteriia; order Coriobacteriales; family Coriobacteriaceae; genus Collinsella. Next base: position 2,574 of record NZ_JAMOKO010000022.1, on the reverse strand, counting down.
CCAAGCAGCTGCTGCCGGTCTACGACAAGCCCATGATCTACTACCCGCTGTCCACCCTCATGCTGGCGGGCATCCGGGACATCCTCATCATCTCGACGCCGACCGACCTGCCCAACTTCGAGCGCCTGCTCGGGGACGGCTCGCGCTACGGCGTGAGCCTCTCCTACGCCGTGCAGCCGAGCCCGGACGGCCTGGCCCAGGCCTTCACCATCGGCGAGGAGTTCATCGACGGGGAGCCGTGCGCGCTGGTGCTGGGCGACAACATCTTCTACGGCAACGGCCTGTCGCGCCACCTGACGCGCGCCGTCCAGAACGCCGAGTCGGGCCGCGCCACGGTCTTCGGCTACCACGTGGACGACCCCGAGCGCTTCGGCGTCGTGGAGTTCGACCGCGAGGGGAGGGCCGTCTCCATCGAGGAGAAGCCCGAGCGCCCCAAGAGCTCCTACGCCGTCACCGGCCTGTACTTCTACCCCGGCGACGTCGCCGCCAAGGCCCACCAGGTCAAGCCCTCCGCGCGCGGCGAGCTGGAGATCACCACGCTCAACCAGATGTACCTGGAGGAGGGGACGCTGTCCGTGGTCACCCTGGGCCGCGGCTACGCGTGGCTGGACACCGGCACCATGGAGAGCCTCCACGAGGCCGCGGAGTTCGTCCGCGCCGTGGAGCACTCCCAGGACCTGCCCGTGTCCGTGCCCGAGGAGATCGCCTGGGAGAACGGCTGGATCACGACCGCCGAGCTGGAGGAGGCGGCCAAGGCCTACGGCAAGTCGGTCTACGGCCAGCACCTGAAGAAGGTCGCCGCCGGCGAGATCGTCAACAGCCCGCGCGAGTACTAGCGCCAGCTTGTTTTCTTTTAGGGGTCACCGTTTATCTGGTGGCCCCTTTCGTTATGATTACGTTGACCATAAAGACAATATGATTGGGAGTGGATGTGTTAAGCGTCTACTTTGGCGATATGCCAGAAGCGATTTACAACACAGCGACATATTTCAAAAACTCTTACCGGTCTACTTGGATTACGGATCCCTATGCAGTCTCGATAATTAAAGATGTCGATCGATCGGATGTTGTCTCCGAAAACGTCATCGAAAGCCCTGTGCTTGGATCCATCTCCCCACTCCAGCTTTCTGGTGGCGTGAAAACGCTGCTGCTTATGAGATTTGATCGTAAGCATATTTTTAACGCTTCTACCTGTGGTGACAACTGTGCCAAGTGGATTCTCGACATGGCGAAAGACCGCAAGCTCGTTGTGAATCTCTATCATGTGATGGACTTTGGCCGCGAGGATTTTAAAATCAAAGTCGTGAACAGCGGCCGAATCGTTCATAACATGGCCGAATTGATTCACGAGTCGATTCCGTATCTGTAGGTGCTGCTTATGAACGGTTCGCATCTTGTTAAGATTTCCCGCCGTAGGGGAACCAAGTACACATTTACCATCAAGCGGAACATCACTATTGTGCGTGGCGATAGCGGCACGGGTAAGACGACGCTGTTTGACATGGTCGCAGACTACATGCGAACGGGCGAGCAGTCGGGTGTCTCCTTGCAATGCGATTGTCCCTGTGTCGCCCTGACCGATTATGATTGGCGAAACCAGCTTTCGTCCGTTCATGACTCGATTGTATTTGTCGATGAGGGCTTAAAAGAGATCCATTCTGATGAGTTTGCCCATCATGTGCTGTATTCCTCGAATTATTTCGTGCTGATCTCAAGGGCTGATTTCCCCAATCTTCCGTATAGCGTGGATGAGATTTACAAGATTAAGACGAGCGGAAAATACCATTCTTTCGTCCCTGTTTATCAAGATCGCGGAAATCATCGTTATGCTATTTCCCGATCGGCGCCAAAACAGGACTTTTCTATCCTTCTATGCGAGGACAGTAAGTCTGGTTTCCAGTTCTTTGAACGGCATTTCGCTGATAGTGAGCTTACCTGTGCTTCGGCCATGACGAACAGCGCGATTTTGGGCTGGTTGGATCAGCATTTCGACGATCGCGTGTTTGTTGTCGCGGACGGAGCGGCATTTGGGTGCTATGCGGACCGCGTCCTTAAGCTGCAAGACATTCATCGCGATACTGTTACGGTTTGTCTTCCCGAGTCATTCGAGTGGCTTCTGCTGAGCTCTGGCGTAATTTCAGGGTTAGATGTTAAGGCGGTTTTGGAAACCCCAGAAGCCTTTGTAAACAGTGAGAAGTTTAAAAGCTGGGAAGACTTCTTCTATAAGTACTTACGCGATAAAACTGGGAATTCGGTCTTCCGGTACGACAAAGACTGCATTCCGGAGGCGTTTTGTAGGGGAAGTAATTCTGCGAAGGTCATGGCTCTTATCGCATGCCGAAATGTCCGATAGTTTTGTTGAATAGTGCCGCGGCGTCACTTCCTGCGGCATACTAAAGAAGCTGTACTTGCTTCAGATTGGATTTTCATGTCTGAGATTTTTGAACCTAAGAACATCATCGTCACGGGCGGCTGCGGCTTCATCGGCAGCAACTTCGTGCGCTATGTCGTGAACAACCACCCCGACGTCCACGTCACCGTCCTGGACAAGCTGACCTACGCCGGCAACCCCGA
>NZ_JAMOKO010000021.1 GCF_023656745.1 Collinsella sp. BG-O-102 | reverse complement strand
GGTCCATTGGAACACGAGGAGGCGCCAGGTTAAACTGAAGGGACTGACCCCGGAGGAGTTCCGGAGACAGTCCCTTGCGGCGTAGTTCTTATTTAAGCCGTCCAAGTTTTGGGGTGCAGTTCAATTCTGCGCGGGCTTTTCATTTGGCAACCAAACGAACGATTCTCGTCTTGAGGCATAGTTATCGGTTTGAGTAGAAATGGGGTCACACAGCGGCTCTCAGAGCGCCAGCCGAACTCTCCCGCCATTACCGCTGCGGCATCCTCGTATGGAGCCCATCCTGCTTGGCGTTTCGTTGCAACAGCCAACTTGTCCACCGATCAAGTGAACCACTGGAATAAATACAGCGACACGCTTGTTCGTTACAGTCGTTATATCTGTGTGAATCGCCGCGATAAATGCCGCCCGTTCTCGGCGTGTACCAGCTACGCATATGTAAACTCATATCGCGTTAATAGCTCGGCTCATGTACCTGCATAACACACAAGTAGCCGCAAAAGGCGATTATCGCGCAGGTAGATTTTCGACATCCTGTTGCTTAATCAAAATTAAGCAATTGATTATTAAACAAAAAAGGTCAGGCACTAGGTGCCTGACCTGCAAACTTCTGGTCGGGACGACTGGATTCGAACCAGCGACCCCTTGACCCCCAGTCAAGTGCGCTACCAAGCTGCGCCACGTCCCGAAGCTTTTGTTTGTTGCTCTGCTCTCGCTCGCAACAGGGAGTATAATAACCCGAAACTTTGCCCTTGTGCAAGAACTTTTTTACATTTTTTGAAGCAAGTCCAAAATTGTATCTGCGAGCTGGGATTTTGTTAGCACGGGAAGTTCTTGCGTGCCCGTTGTGCTCACGATCCAGGCCTTGTTGGTATCGGTTCCAAAACCCGAATCGGCACGCGAGACATCGTTGGCGATAATGGCATCGCAACCCTTGCGGGCGAGCTTGCGCCGCGCGTACTCCACGACGTTATCGGTCTCGGCCGCAAAGCCGATCACGCATCGCTCGCCCTTCTGACGCGAAAGCTCGGCTAAGATGTCAACGGTCTCGACGAGCTCGATTCGATCCAGGCGCTCGTTAACCTTTTTGAGCTTATGGTCGGCAGGGGCCGCCGGGGTATAGTCGGCGACGGCAGCCGCACAAATTGCCGCATCGGCCGTCTGAAAGGCGCTCAGTGCCGCCTGGAGCATCTCTGCGGCGGTTTGCACGCGCACGCACTCCACGCCGCGGGGAACATCGAGCGATGTCGGTCCCAACACGAGCGTGACTTCGGCACCGCGGCGTGCGGCCTCCCCCGCCAGGGCGATGCCCATCTTGCCCGAAGAGCGGTTGCCGATGAATCGCACGGGGTCGATCGGCTCGTGCGTGGGGCCGGCGGTAATCACGACGCGCTTGCCCGCCAGGTCCTGAGGCGCGGGGTTGAGCACCTCACAGACAGCCTCGACGATGTCTCCCGGCTCGCTCATGCGTCCCGTGTCCACGTCGCCGCAGGCAAGGTAGCCGCTGCCCGGACCCACCACATGGACACCGCGCTCGCGCAACGTGGCCATGTTGGCCTGCGTCGCCGGTGCCTTCCACATGCCGTTATTCATAGCGGGTGCGATCACGATGGGTCGCGGTGTGGCTAGTAGCGTGGTGGAAATAAGGTCATCGGCGATGCCGTTGGCCATCTTGGCGATGATATTAGCCGTCGCGGGCGCTACGACCACCAGATCGGGCTCCTGCGCCAGCGAAATGTGGTGGATGGGGTCGGAGGGATCGTCGAATAGGCCCACCGCGACCGGCTCATTGGTGAGTGCGCGGAAGGTAAGCGGCCCCACGAACTCCGTGGCATGCTTGCTCATAACGACCTTGACGCGCGCGCCGCGCTTTTGCAACAGGCGCACGATATTGCACGACTTATAGGCGGCGATCCCGCCGGTAATGCCCAGCAGGATCGTTTTTCCCTCAAGTTGCATTGAATTGTTGGGTGCCGCCATCGTTTAAGCTTCCTTGCTCGGGAGCACCAGGAGGCGGTGGCAGTACGGGCAGTGCGTAATTGACCTGCCGTCGTGGTTGAGGTCACTCATGGACGATGCCTGCAGCGCGGTGTGGCAGACCGTGGGGATGTTGCCCTGGATGGTCTCGACAGCCAGGCCACGGAACTGCTTGAGGAGGCGCTCGTAGTCGATGAGCACGTCGGCCGGCAGCGTGGCAGCAAGCGCGGTGCGCTCCTTTGTGGCGGCGTCAATCTGAGCCTGCAGGTCGGCAGCCTTGGCACGGGCGGCCTTGGTATCGGCCTTCACGCCCTCCTCGAACTTGGCGATGATGGCCTGTGCGCGAGCCTCGCGGTCAAGTGCTTCCTTATGGGCGATAACAACATCCTTGCGGGTGTGCTCGATCTTGTCCAGACGCTTGGCCAGGGTGGCGAGTTCATTCTCCAGGTCCTGAACCTCGCGGTAGTCGGAGCCGTCGACATGGCGCTTCTTGGCAGCCTCGATGGCGTTGTTAGTCTGAATCTCGGTGGTGTTGAGGTCGTCGAGCTCAATGTCCAGATCCTTGCGCTGGGCGTAGAGCTTGGTCATCTCGGACTTGAGCTTCACATAGGTCTTGCGCTTGGAAGCGAGCTCCTTGAGCTCCGGCATATTGGCAAGTTCGCTTTTGTTGCGGGCGAGCTCCAAATCGATCTGTTGCAGCTTGAGTAGCGTAGCGCCGGCGCTCATAAGTTCTCTCCTTTTGTCACAGTCCACCATTGGCAAGGGTTCAGTATTTTAATCGCATGACGGGGGTCGACCCCGGCGTCAACTGCAGAGTTCATCAATATATCAACGAACGGCTCCTCAGAGCGGTCGTGGCCGAGCAAGATCACCGGCAGCCCGCGTAAGGCAAGGTCTTGCGCCACGTGGTAGCCCGCCTCGCCCGTCACGACAACGTCCGCGCCCGCGGTGATGGCGAGCTCTCCAAAGTCGCCCAGGGAGCCGCCCAAAATGGCGACGGTGCGGCATGCGTGCCCGGCTTCGCCCCACACACGCGGGTCGCTCCCGAAAGCCGTGGCAGCACAGGTGGCAAGATCGCGCAGCGTGCACGGGTCGTTGAGCGTTGCAAGTGCGCCCAGACCGGTGGCCTCGGGTTCGTCCACGTGCTCCAGTGAGCTCACGGGTGCGGCACCCAGCAGCTCGCTCAGGCAGACACGGGCTTCGTGCGAGCGGTCCATGTTGGTGTGGAGCGATATGATGCTCACGCCGCAACGCGCTGCCTCGTAGAGCGCCGCGCTGCATTGGGGGCGTGTGGCATCCGCCGGACAAAAGGCCTCGGGCGCCTTGATATAGATGGGGTGATGCGTCAGCAGCACGTTGGCGCCGGCCTCCTGGGCGCGGTGCACATTGGCTTCGGTCGCATCGAGTGCGCAGGCAACACCGGTAATCTCCGCGGCAGGGTCGCCGACGGAGAGTCCTACATGGTCCCAACTCTCGGCATCGGTCTTGGGATAGCGTGCCAGCAGGGCGCGCTCGAGCTCGGCGACGATCATGCGGCACCTACGATCGAGAGCAGCGTCTGGGCAAAGTCGTCCAGATCTCCCGGATTCACGCGGTCATCGAAGGAAATGCGCAGTGCGCCCAATGCCTGCTCGCGACCGATGCCCATCGCACTCAAAACGTGGCTGGGGTCCATACTGCCGCTCGAGCATGCCGAGCCTGCCGATACCTCAAAGCCGGCGGCGTCGAGCTTGACGATGAGCTCCTCGGAGTCCATGCCGTCGACGTAGATCGAAACCATACCCGGCAGACGATCGGCCTGTGCGTAGTCGCCCATGGTGGCGTGAATGCGCGGATGGGCCGTAAGCGCGGCGTAGAGCTTGTCGGAAAGGGTTTGCAGCGTCGCACGCTCCTGGGCTACATGGGGCGCCAGCGTTCGGGCGGCAGCGGCAAAGGCCAACTGTGTGCGCAGATCCTGCGTGCCGGCACGACGACCGGCCTCCTGTCCGCCGCCAAAGATGCGCGGGCGCAGCGGCGTGCGGCTCTTAAGGTAGAGCGCGCCGGATGCCACGGGGCCACCGATCTTGTGCGCGGCAACGGTCATGGCGTCAACTCCCAGCTCGGTGACATCGAGCGGAATGTGCAGATACCCCTGGATGGCATCGGTGTGGAACAGGGCGCCCACGGTATGCGCGGCCGCGGCAAGCTCGCGGATGGGCTGCACCACGCCGGTCTCGTTGTTGGCGACCATAATGCTCACGAGCGACACGTCGTCGCTCAGCAAGTCGCTCAGCGTGGCAGGCTCAATGTAGCCCGCGCGGCAGGGCTGCACCAGGTCGACGGTAAAGCCGGCGGCACGCAGCAGCGGCAGGTTGTCCAGAATCGAATCGTGCTCGATGGCAGATACGATCACGCGGTTACGCTTGCGATCGCGCTGACGAGCGCCCTCGGCAAGACCGAGCAGCGCCAGCTGGTTGGCTTCGGTGCCGCCGTTGGTCAGAACAATCTCGGACGGGCGGACGCGTGCGCCAAAGCTATGGGCAATCTCGCGACGGGCAACCTCCAGGCGCGCGGCGGCCTTGCGGCCGAGCGAGTGCAGCGAGTTGGGGTTGACGCCGGCAAGCTCGCTGTCGTCATATTCGCGCTGCGCAAGGAGCGCCTCGGCGCGCATGGGCGTCGAGGCGGCATAGTCAAGATTCACGGGTATGCGGTTTTGACCTGCGGTCATAAGGGTTTATGCCTCCTGTGCGGCCTCGTTGCCCAGCTTCTGCAGCAGCGCAACCTCGGCAGCGGGATCTTCGGACTTAAATACGGCAGAACCGGCCACGAGCACGTTGGCGCCGGCCTTGACGACCTCGGCAATGTTCTTTGAAGAAATGCCACCGTCGACCTCGATGAGGGGCGAAACGCCGTGACGCTCGCACATGGCCTTGAGCTCGTGGAGCTTAGCGATGGTGCCCGGGATAAAGCTCTGACCGCCAAAGCCCGGGTTCACGCTCATGAGCAGTACCATATCGACGACGTCGATGATGCTCTCAAGCACGCACACGGGGGTGGCGGGGTTGAGCACCACACCGGCCTTGACGCCGCTCTGCTGCAGGTGCGTGAGCGTGCGGTGCAGGTGCGTGGAGGCCTCGTAGTGCATGGTGATCATGTCGGCACCGGCGTCGGCGTACCAATCGACCGTCTCGTCGGGGTTCGACACCATCAGATGCGCGTCGACCGGCACGTCGGTGGAGCGCTTGACGGCCTTAAGGATGTCAACGCCAAAGGTCAGGTTGCCGGTAAAGTGACCGTCCATAACGTCGAAGTGCACGTAGTCGGCGCCGGAGATTTTGTCGAGCTCGCCCTTGAGGTTGGCCATGTCGGCCGAAAGGACGGACGGAGCGATTTTGATGGAACCCATGGTAGAAGCCTTTCTGCGCTAGTCGGTGAGTCCGTAGAACTCTTGAGAAGGGACGCGATCGGTAAGAATCTCGAGCGCCCTATCCAAAGTAACACCGTTGTAGAGCGTTTGCTCCACGGCAAAGGTGAGCGGAATGTCTACGCCCAGTGAACGGGCAAGCTCGCTGACGCTGCGGGCCGCGACGGCGCCCTCAACCACCATATGCGTGCGCGTCTGATACTCGTCGAGCGACACGCCGTTGGCAAACTCGTAGCCAAAGGTGCGGTTGCGCGAGTGCTCCGAGGTGCAGGTGGCAATGAGGTCGCCCATGCCGGCAAGTCCCATGCAGGTCATAGCTTGACCGCCGCGGGCGTGCACCAGACGGCTGATCTCGGCTAGACCACGCGTCATGATGAGGGCGAGCGTGTTGTCGCCCGCGCCGGTGCCGGCGGAGATGCCGCACACGATGGCGATGACATTTTTCATGGCGCCGCAAACCTCGACGCCGGTCATGTCCTGCGACAGGTAGATGCGGAAGGCCGTGGATAGGAGCAGGTCCTTAAAGGTCTCTCCTACCTGTGGATCTTTGCTGGCGATGACGGCGGCAGAAAGCCCGCCGTGGCAGATCTCCTCGGCATGGTTGGGGCCCGAGAGCGCCGCCACGCGCGCCTCGTTGCCGATCTCGCTGGTGATGACCTCGCTCATGAGCAGGCCGGACTCGGGCTCAATGCCCTTGGTGAGGCAGAGCACCGGGGTATCGGCGGCGATAAAGGGCGCGGCCTGGTGGGACACGCTGCGAAGGTGCGTCGAAGGAACGGCAAAGATGATGGCCTCGGCGCCGTCGAGCGCCTGGGTCAGATCCGTGGTGGCGACGACGTTGCCGGGCAGCTCGTAGCCCACAAGGTAGCGGGGGTTGCGGTGCTCGCCATTGATGCCGGCGGCCGTTTGCTCGCTGTGGGCCCACATGGTCACGCGCTCGGCTCGCGCGGCAGCAAGGCCGGCGACGGCGGTTCCCCAGGAGCCGGAGCCAATCAGCGCAACATTCATGACTCTCTCCTACTTATCGTCGGGCTCGGTGACGCGCTTGGTAAACGAGAGCTTGGACTCCTTACCGGTCATGAGCTTTTTGATGTTCGCACGATGGGCCCACACCACGGTGATGCCGATCATCGCCATGCAAAACTTAAGCCCCAGGCTGCTGTACGGAAAGACCGCGCAGGCAGCGATGGGAAGACCGATGGCAGCGGCAAGCGAGCCCACCGACACAAACTTGGTGATGGCGACGGCCACGATAAACATGCCCAGCAGCGACAGGCCAATAGGCCAGTACCAGGCGAGGATGACACCCAGACCAACTGCGATACCCTTGCCGCCGTGGAAGTTGAGGTACGGCGAGAAGATGTGGCCCCACACGGCCGCCAGGCAAATGACGCCGAGCATCCAGTCGCCGGGGGCTCCAGGCGCCATAATGTTCGGCGGAAAGCCATAGCCCAAGTCGGCAATGAGCGGACGCGCGATAAGGATGCAGATGGCGCCCTTAAGGCAGTCGAGCAGCAGGGTGAGCGCGGCGACCTTGGGACCGGCCACACGCAGTGCGTTGGTGGTGCCGATGTTGCCGGAGCCCGCCTTGCGAATATCCGTATGGTTGAACACGCGGCCCAGGATCAGGCCAAACGGAATCGCTCCGATAAAGAACGATACCACGGCGCAGATGGCGGTCAGCAGAATCGGATTATGCATCCTTTTGCTCCTTCTTCCTAAAGAAGAGTCGAATGGGTGTGCCGGCAAAGTCGAAGGTCGAGCGCATGCGGTTCTCCACGTAGCGCTGGTAGGTGTCGTTGACCAGATCGCTGTGGTTGACGAAGAACGTAAACGTCGGCGGGTTGATGCCCGTCTGAGTCACGTAGTGCATGCGCAGGCGGCGCTTGCCGTCCACCACGGTGTGGCCGAACTCGCGCAGGTCGGTGAGGAACGTGTTAAGGCGCGAGGTGGTGATCTTTTGCGAGCGCGTCTTTTCGGCGGCGTCGACCATCGCCCAGATCTTCTCGACGCTGCGGCCGGTGAGCGCAGAGATGCGCAGATACTGGGCCCAGGGAGCCATGACGCCCAGACGGCGGTCGACGGTCTCCATGCAGGCCTCGCGCTTGCGGTCGTCGTCGAGCAGGTCCCACTTGTTGAGCAGCACCACGATGGCACAGCCGCGCTCGATGGCCAAGCCCATGACCTTCTGGTCCTGCTCGGTAACGCCTACGGAGGCGTCGACGACGAGCAGTGCCACGTCGGCGCGATCGATGGCGCGCAGGCCGCGGACCATCGAGTAGTACTCGATATTCTCGTACACGGTGCTCTTCTTGCGAATGCCCGCGGTGTCGACCATGCGGTAGTGCTTGCCGTTGCGCTCCACGACGGTGTCGATGGCGTCGCGCGTCGTGCCGGCAATGTTGGACACGATAGAGCGGTCGGCGCCCAGGATGCGGTTGAACAGCGACGACTTACCGGCATTGGGGCGGCCGATGATGGCGACGTTCAGCGCGTCAGGGAACTCATCGGCGACCTCGTCCTCTTCCTCCGGAAGCAGGGCCACGATATCGTCGAGCAGGTCGCCCGTGCCATGGCCATGCAGGGCCGAGAGCGGCGTGGGCTCACCGATGCCGAGCGAATAGAACTCCCAGATGCTGTCGTTCTCGCGATCGGGGTTGTCGAGCTTGTTCACCAGCAGAAAGACCGGCTTGTCGCAGCGCTTGAGCATGCGGGCGACCGACTCGTCCTCCTCGGTGACGCCGGTGCGGCCGTCGACCACAAACAGGATGACGGCGGCTTCCTCGGCGGCGGCGAGGGCCTGGTCGCGGATGGACGTGGCAAAGACGTCATCGCTCTTGAGCGGCTCGATGCCGCCCGTGTCGACGATGGTGAACTCGCGGCCGTTCCAATCGGCCGTGTGGTACGAGCGGTCGCGCGTGACGCCGCGGGACTCATGGACGATGGCGTCCGAGGTCTGGGCCAGGCGGTTAACGAGCGTGGACTTGCCCACGTTGGGGCGTCCGACGACGGCGACGATAGGTTTCATCTGCACTCCTTTAATGGGTAGGGTCAGTGGAAGTGTTAGAGTCGGCAGGCACAATGCCAAGGATGTGCTCCAGGGTATCGAGCAGCTCATGCGGCATGGTCGACACCACATGAACCTCGGCGCCGCGACTGGTAAGGCTTGCGAGTAAATCGTCACGATGATACTCGTCAAGCGTCATGCCGTCAGCGTTGAACATGAGCTTAGGCACAAAGAGCATAACCCCCGAGAGGTCCTGCGGCAGCTGCTCCAGAATGTCGCAAGCGACGATGAGGCCGGTCACGTCCACGTTGCCGCCAAAGTAATGGTTTTTGATGGCCGTGACGGTGCCGTCGAGGCCCTGTGACGACTCCACAAAGCGCGCCACGGTGTCGCGCGCGCTGGCGCCGGAAAGGCACAGGAGGCGCTGGCCGCGCCCGGCAATTGCCTCGCGAACGCGGGCCAGGCGCTCGGCGTCGGCGGCAAGCACGTCGTCGGTCTCGTCCAGATACGAGCGGATCATGCCGATGCCGTCGTAGTACTGCGGGTAGCCGTCGTAGAAGTCCGCCTCGGGAGGATCGATGCCGGCGTCCAGATAGAATTCATCGCTCATCTGGAAGGTGTGGCGGCCAAAGCGCTCGTAGGCTCGATCCTGGAAGGGACGGATCATGGCAATGGTCTCGCGCGCGAGCTCAGGTTTGTCGCTGTATGACCAGGTAAAGCGATTCTGGTGCTTGGTAAAGCCCAGCGGTACGATGCCCAGGCTCGTGATCTGCTCGTGCTCCTCGCAAAAGCGTAGGGTCTTTTGCAGCTCCTCACCGTCGTTCATGCCGGGACACAGCACGATCTGCGCGTGGATCTCGATGCCGGCGGCCATGATGGCCTCGAGCACGTCCATGCCGCGCTGGGCGTTGCGGCCCATCATGCGGCGACGGACGTCGGGGCTCACGGCGTGGACCGACACATTCATGGGGCTCATGTTGCGTTCGATGACGTTTTGCACGTCGTCGTCGGTGAGGTTGGTCAGCGTGACAAAGTTGCCCTGCAAAAAGCTCAGGCGGTAGTCGTCATCGCGGATATAGAGCGTGGAGCGGCCGCCCTTGGGCAGCATCGTCATAAAGCAGAACACGCAGGCGTTTACGCAGGTACGCATGCCGTCGAAGATAGGGCCATCGAACTCAAGGCCCCAGTCCTCTCCCGGGAAGCGGTCGAGCTCGACGGGGGTGACGCTGTTGTCGCGCGGGTCGAAAACCTCGAGGTCGACCGTGTCGTCGTCGGCCTCCCAGAGCCACACGATCATGTCGGTGAGTGTCTCACCGTTGACCGTGAGCACGCGCATTCCCGGCTCGATACCCACATCCCACGCGGGCGATTCGGGACGAACGCTCTTTACGAGCGCGCCCTCACCCGGCTCGGGGTCGCGGCTGCGCCCGTAATCGGCCACCTCGGCGGCGTATGCGGGTACGGTCTGGTCCATGGTTAGCAGCAAAGCTCCTTGATGCGCGTGACGGCGCGTTCGATGTGTTCTTGCGGGGTGGAGGCTCCGGCGGTGATACCGATGTGGTGAGCGTCGGTAAACCACGCGGCCTGGAGCTCGGAAGTTTCCTCGATGTGATACGTGTGCTCGCAGGCGTCTGCGCAGATCTGCGCCAGGCGGCGGGTGTTGCCGGAGTTTTTGCCGCCCACGACGACCATGCAGTCGCAGCGGTTGGCAAGTGCGGCGGCGGCCTGCTGGCGCTCGCTCGTGGCGGCGCAGATGGTGTTGATCACGCGCAGTTCCTGCACACGCGGGGTGATGGCAGCTACGACGTCGGCGAGGTTCTGTGCGGTCTGGGTAGTCTGTACAACGAGGCCCACCTTGCCCTTGAGCGGCAGCGCGTCCGCATCGGCGGCACAGCTTACGACCTGCGCATCATCGCCGGCGTGGCCCAGGATGCCCTCGACTTCGGGGTGGCCCGGCTCGCCCACGACCACCACGTGATAGCCCTCTCGTACCAGGCGTTCCGCCGCCATGTGGACCTTTTTCACGTAGGGGCAGGTGGCGTCGACCACGGTAAGACCGCGATCGTGAGCCGCCTCGATCACCTGCGGCACCACGCCGTGGGCGCGGATGATTACGGTGCCCGATGCCGCGTCGTTCAGGGTCTCGGCCAAGCCAATGCCGGCCTCGGCGAGCTCGCGCACGACGATGGGGTTATGGATGAGCGGGCCCAGGGTGTGGACCTGAGCGCTCTCCCCTGCCTGCGGCGCGGCGGCCAGCGCCATGTCGAGCGCGCGCTGCACACCGTAGCAGGTGCCGGCATGGGCTGCGATCTCGATGGTGGGCGCGCCGCCCTGGTCGGACGCGGTCGCGGTGGTGCCCATAACGTTCTCGTCCATGGCTAGAACCTGCCCGGATGCTCGGCGCACAGCTCGTCTCGCATGGCGTAGACGCGGTTCATGGCCTCGGACTCAAACCAGGCCAGACGCTCCGTGCGCTTAAGCCCGGCTGGCGCGTCGGAAAGCGAGATGGCCTTGCCGGCGCGGATCCAGCACTTCTTGGGGCGCATGATCTTTTTGCCCGCAGGCGTGATGTCGGACCAGCCACAGATGGCGAGCGGGTTCACGGGTGCCTTGCCCATCTGGGCGATGAGCGCAAAGCCGCCGTGGACCTCGGGTTTGATCTCGCGCGAGCGGATGCGCGTGCCCTCGGGGAAGATCAGGACGTCCTCGCCGCGCTGCAGCGCATGCTGGGCGGCACGCAGGCACTTCATATCGGCAGTACCACGCTCCACGGGGATGCCACCAACGCGGCTAAAGGCCCAGCGTACGATCTTGCTCTTGGCAAACTCGGACTTAAAAATGGGGCGAATGCGGCGGCCGCCAAAGAACAGCGCCGTCTCTACAGCCAAAAGCTCGGCCATCGAGGTGTGGTTGCAGATGACCACGCTGCCGCGGCCTTCCTGGCGCTCAAACAGCAGATCGGCGTCCTCTACCTTCCAGCGCCACATGAGCTTGGAGAAGGCCCAAAGGATTGCCATGACCACGAAGACGGTGCCGCGGATGAGCACGGGGAACTCGGCATAAGGGGCGTTGTAGTAATCCTCGGGCGTCTGCTTAAACAGGCGCATGGGCTACCTCCTTTGGTTGATGAGGTCCTCGATAATGTGGACGACCTCGTCTATGGTGTGTGCGGTGGAGTCGACGTGCACGGCGTCCTCGGCGGGCACGAGCGGCGCCACCTCGCGGCTGCTGTCGAGCTTGTCGCGCTGCTTGAGGGCATCGAGGGTCTCGTCGACTTCGGCCTCGAGCTGCTCGCTGGTGAGCGGCTGGGCGTCGTTTTGGTGGCGCTGCAGCACGCGGCGACGGGCGCGCTCGCGCGGGTCGGCGGTCAGGAACACCTTGACCTGCGCGTTGGGGAACACGACGGTTCCGATGTCGCGACCCTCGGCCACGATGTCGCGATCCTCGGCGGCGCGGCGCTGATGGACGAGCATGGCCGCGCGCACGCCCGGGTAGGCCGAGACCTTGGACACGTTGGCGTCGACCTGCGGGGTGCGGATGGCAGCCGAGGCGTCCTGGCCATCAATGGTCAGACGTGTGTCCTCGCCGGTGCCGTTGGTAAAGCGGATTTCGATCTGCTCGGCGAGGGCGTCGATGGCAGCCTCGTCGTCCAGGTCGATGCCGCGGTCGAGCGCGGCGAAGGTGACGGCGCGATACATGGCGCCCGTATCGAGCTTGTTAAAGCCCAGCTGGCGGGCGATCTCCTTGGCGATGGTGGACTTGCCGGAACCGGCGGGGCCGTCGATGGCGACGATCATGCAATGCTTCCTTTCGGTGGTTGACGTGCTGGTATGGGACGCGGGCGCTGCGGCTTGGCGGTCTGCCTAGCCGGTGTAGCGCTCGCGGTAGGTGTTGCGCTTGGGCGCGGAGCCGTGGCTGCCGTGGTGACGCGTGCGTGCCGCGGGCGTGCCCTGGGGCTTGCCGCTGTCGCGCTTGGAGCTGGCCTGCTTAGGCGGGATGCCGCCGGCCTTGAGGATTTGCACCTCGCGGTCGGTGAGCTCGCGCCACGAGCCCTTGGCCACATCCTTGAGCTCCAGGCCGGCAAAGTTGCTGCGATGCAGGCGGATCACCGGGTGGTGGATCTTGCCCAGCATGCGCTTGACCTGGTTCTTACGACCCTCGCGGATGATGACCTCCACGGCGGTGGTGCCGGGCTTGACGCCCTGCGGAGCCACGGCCTCGGCTTCGCGAGCGGTGATGACGCGGCAGATTGCCGGCTGGCATAGGCCGTCGTCGAGCTCGATGCCACGACGCAGCGGCGTGAGGTCGCGGTCGGACAGTTCGCCGTCCACGAGTGCCTGGTAGGTCTTGTAGACGTGTTTGCTCGGGTGCAGCAGGTCCTGCGACAGGTCGCCGTCGGTGGTAAAGAGCAAAAGGCCCGTGGTGTCGCGGTCCAGGCGGCCCACCGGGAACAGGCCCGGAAATCGGTCGCGGGGAACCAGGTCCGCCACACAGGGACGCTCCTGCGGGTCGCTCATGGTGGTGAGATAGCCGGTCGGCTTGTAGAGCATCAGGTACACGGCGCCCTGGTCGAGCTTAACGGGCATGCCGTCGACCTCGATATGATCGCGGTCGACATCGACCTTGGTGCCCAACTCGGTCGCGACCTCGCCGTTAACCGTCACTCGGCCGGCGGTCATCAGGTCCTCCGACCCGCGGCGGCTCGCCACGCCTGCGCGCGCCAAAAAGCGCTGCAGGCGCATGGTGTGCGGATAGACGGGCTGGGCGTCGGACTTGTGCACATCCGCGTTGGGCGCCGCAGCGCCGGTGCGCATCTCCCCTGTCTCGTTAGTCTTCGTCATGCGTATCCTCCGCAGTGTCGTCGGTGGACAGCGTTTCCTCGCCGCCGACTGCCTCGACATCATCAATATCGGTATCGAGCAGCTCACGTTCTTCGTCCAGATCCTCAGCCTGCTCCTCGAGCGTGGACTGAATGCTGCGGCCGCTCAGGCGCTCGCGGATAAATTGACGTGACTGCTCGTCGGGGGCAAACTGCTCCAGATCGGGAAGGTCGCGGGTGGAGCGCAGACCGAACTTCTCCAAAAAGGCGTTGGTCGTGCCGTAAATGATGGCCTGACCGCGCTGGGGGTCGCGCCCGAGCTCGCGCACCAGGCCCTTGTCAACGAGCGACGCAATGACACCGTCGGAGTTGACGCCGCGGATGCCCTTGACCACCTCGCGCGTCACGGGCTGGTGATAGGCGATCACGGCCAGGGTCTCGAGTGCCGCCTGCGACAGTTTTTGCGTGTCCCAGCTCAACACATAGGCCTCGACCACGTCGTGATATGCGGGATGCGTAAACAGGCGCCAGCCGCCGGCGACCTCGCGCAGCTGAAAGCCGCGGTTGGCCTCCTCGTACTCAACTTTGAGCTCGGCGAGCAGCGATGCGCATTCGCCGGGGGCGATATCCAGCGCACCAGCCAGCGCGGGCGCGCTCACCGGATCGCTCGACACCAGCAGGAGCGCCTCCAAGGCGCCTTTGAGGCTATTTGTCTCCAGCGGGGAAAGGGTTGACATGGTTGCCGCTCCTATTCGGTGAGCTCGGGGCCCTCGCCGGGTACGTAGGCCTCGGCGCCCTCGACGCGGTTGATGCGGATGGTTCCAAAGATTTCGTCCTGGCTCAGGGTGAGCGAGCCACGCTTGGTGAGCTCCAGCATGGCCAGGAAAGTGACGACGAGCTGCTCGGTGGTGGCGTCTCCGTCCAACAGCTCGCGGAAGGTGCAGGTTTGGTGCGCCGTGGTAAAGCGGTCGACCGAGGCCACCGTCAGGTCGAGCGGCACGCGATGCGGTGCCACGTGCTCGGCCTCCAACAGGAAGGTCTGGCGCTTGCCGTCCAGGTCGGCACAGATGACGGCCAGGCCGCGCAGGGTGATGCCGGCCAGGTAGTCGGGCATGAGGCCCAAAAACTCCGGGTCGGGGCCGGCCACACGCGGATGCATGCGGCTCTCGGCCTGCATGCGCGCGCCAAGGGCTGCCGCCGCGCTCTTAAACTGCTTGTAGGCGATCAGGCGCTGGATCAGGACCTCGCGCAGGGCATCGCCGTCGAGCGCGCTGAGTTCCTCGAGGTCATCGTCGAGCTCGTCATCATCATCGGCTTTGCGCGGGGCCTCCTGAGGCACCAGCGAGGCGGCCTTGATGTCCAAAAGCGTAGCCGCGACCAGCAAAAAGTCGCTTGCCACATCCAGGTCCAGCGCCTCGATGCGCTCGGCTTCGGCCAGGTATTGCTCGGCCACCTCGCTAATGGAGATGGCGCCGATATCTACTTTTTGACGGGTTACCAGCTGCAGCAGCAGGTCGAACGGTCCGCTGTAGACCTGCGTCGACACGCGATACGACATCTTCGACCTCCTTTGACGGCGCCTTCGCGGCGCGGTTTGGGTGCATGTTGCGACCGTTTTGCGCGGTCGACCTGTAAGTTTACCTTAGATGCCGGCGATTGCGAAGTTGAGCAGCCACTCAGCCAGCGGATACACGGTAACGTCGAAATAGCGGCCGATCACATCGATACCGGTCCACATGGGCAGCAGATACAGCACGATGATGAGTATGGGCATGGCGTATTGCTGCAGGTGGTAGTAGTTGGTGAGCGCTTTACCTTTGAGGAACGGCACGATGATAGACGAGCCGTCAAGCGGCGGAATCGGAATGAGGTTAAAAAACGCGAGCGACAGGTTAACCACGATAAAGGCAGCGCCGAAGTTCATGATTTGCGACGCCACGCCAAAAGACATGCTGGCGTAGAGGTTGCCATAGACCAGGTGCATGAGGGCTGCGGCCAGGCACGCGAGTGCGATATTCGATGCGGGGCCTGCCGCGCTCACCAGGACCTCGTCGCGCTTGGGGTGCTTGAGGTTGTTGAGATAGACGGGCACGGGCTTGGCGAAGGCAAATACCGGGCCGCCGGCCGCGAGCATAAGCAGCGGCAGGAGGACGGTGCCAAACGGGTCGATGTGGTTGAGCGGGTTGAGCGAGACGCGGCCACGGGAGCGTGCCGTCTTGTCGCCGAGCGCCCAGGCCGCGGCGGCGTGCGCGCTTTCGTGGATCACGATGCCAACGATGACAGCGACGGCGCTGGCAAGCAGATTCATGAGGTAGCTGCTGGACATAGCACCTCCTAGCGGACGCGGCGCGATGCGCGCGTGAGCAGGTGGTCGACCACAAACAGGATGACGGCCACGATGGCGTAATCTAAGCGGAACACGCCGCCAAAGGGCGAGGTGATGACGCCGTAGCCGGCGATGGCACTCGGCAGCGCGCGCGAAAGCTCAACGACAAAGCCGACGATCTGCAGCTTGGCGGTCAGGCCGCTAAAGCACAACAGCACGGTCATCGCGCTCATAAAGATGCCGCAGATGCGGCACGCAATGGCGATGATGCTCATCGCCACGGCAGCGGCCTTACGAGAGTTCACGCGCGGTCTCCTCTTCAATCTGTGTGGAAAGCTCGAGCCATTCGTCCTCGAGCTTGGGCAGCTCTTGCTTAAGGCCGTTATATTCCCCCAGCGCGGCGTTGAACTTATCCTGATCGGCATAAAGCTCTTCACTTGCCATCAATTCCATAAGCTCGTCATAGCGGGCGCGCTTTTTGTCGAGCTCCGCCTCGATCTTCTTAAGCTGGTTGCGCACGCCCTTGAGCTTTTTGTTGAGCGCAGCGCGGGCCTGGGCCTCGGCGCGCTTTTGCTCCTTGGTCTTTTTGCCCTCGGCAGGTTTAGGCGCCGCGGCGGGGGTGTCGGCCTGGGCGGCGCTGGCTTTGGTGGACTTGGCCGCGGCAGGCGCGCTCTCCCCTGCGGCCTCGGCGGCGGCGCGGGCTGCGAGATCCTCGCGCTTGTAGAGGTAGTAGTCGTAGTCGCCGTCGTAGACCGTGACCTTGCCATCGCGTATGTCGATCACGCGGTTGGCAACGGCGCGTACCAGGTGCTCGTCGTGGCTGATCAGCACGATGGTACCAGGGAAGTTTTGCAGGGCATTCTCGAGCATGTCCACCGAGTCGATGTCCAGGTGGTTGGTGGGCTCGTCCAGGCACAGGAGCGCCTCGGGGGCCACGAGCATCTTTGCCAGGGCCAGACGCGCCTTTTCGCCACCGGAGAGGACGCGGACCTGTTTTTCGATTGCATCGTTGTCGCTAAACAGGAAGGCGCCCAGCAGGCTGCGCTGCTGCGGCACGGTCCACTTGGGCGTGACGGTGTCGATCTCTTGCAGGACGGTGTTGGACTCGGTCATGCCCTCGAGCGCATGCTGGGCATAGTAGGCGACGCCGACGTTGGTTCCCAGGTCGCGGGTGCCGGTGGTGGGCGGCTCCAGACCGGCGAGGATCTTCATGAGGGTGGACTTGCCAGCGCCGTTGGGGCCGACGAGTGCCACGTGCTCACCGCGGTAGAGCTTAAGGTCGATGTCGCTGTAGATGTGCTTATCGCCGTAGGACTTGGAGACGCCCTCTAGGCCCACGACCATGTCGCCGGAGCGTGGCGGATCGGGGAACTTAAAGTCGATGTGCTTGTGGCCCTCGGGCAGGATGACGAGCTCCTTTTTAATCTGCTCGATCTTGCGGATGCGCTCCTGCGCCTGGGCTGCCTTGGTGGGCTTGTAGCGAAACTTGTCGACGAAGACCTGCATGTGGGCGATGTCGCGCTCCTGGGCAGCGCGCTTGGCGCGCATCTGCTCCAGGTTGTCCTCGCGCTGCTTAAGGTAGCTGCTGTAGTTGCCGGTGTAGGTGGTCACGCGGCGGTTCTCGAGGGCGGCCACGTGGTCGACGCAGGCGTCCATGAAGGCGCGGTCATGGCTGACGATGAGGACGGCGCCATCGTAGTTGGCGATAAAGCCGCGCAGCCATTGGACACTCTCGAGGTCCAGGTGGTTGGTGGGCTCGTCCAGCAGCAGCAGGTCGGGGTGGCGCAGGAAGAGCTTTGCCAGCGCGATGCGCATCTGCCAGCCGCCGGAGAACTCGGAGCACAGGTGCTCAAAGTCGGTGACCTTAAAACCCAGGCCGGACAAGATCTTGCGGGCGTTGCTCTCGAGTTCGTAGCCGCCCAGATGCTCAAAGCGGTCCTGGACCTGGCCATACTCGTTGAGGAGGGCGTCGACGTCTTTGCCCTGCTCGGAGAGCTCGGTGATCTGGGCCTGCAGCTCGTTAGCGCGCACGCCCATGCGGCGGATTTCCTTGGCGGCGGCCATGACCTCGGCAAGGATGGTGGTGTCCTTTTGCTCCAGGTTAGTTTCCTGCTCTAGATAGCCTACCTGGCAGTCCTTGGCGTACTGGACCTGGCCAGCGTCTGGGCTGTCGATGCCCATGATGATCTTGAGCATGGTGGTTTTGCCGGCGCCGTTGGGGCCCACGAGCGCAAAACGCTCGCCGGGGTTGATCTGGAATGACGCGCCGCTAAAGAGGACGCGCGCGCCGAAGCTTTTTTCGATCTTGTCGACCAGGAGGATCATGGTGCCGCCTTTGACCTTGTGTGCCTATATGAAAAAAGGCCCCAACTTGCGTTGGAGCCTCATTCAATGCTCGGGTGGAGACGAGGGGGATCGAACCCCTGACCTCTTGACTGCCAGTCAAGCGCTCTCCCAGCTGAGCTACGCCCCCGTGCGAACAAGTACTATACGGGAACACCGGCGGCGATGCAAGGACAATTTTGGAAAAACTTTCCGCGGCTGCGCCCGGCGGCCGGCCCGGGGCGCTGGAAGCAGGCAAGAGGGCCAAAGGCGGCACCATGATCCTCCTGGCGGACAAGATCGTGCGTTGAACGACCAACGCGCGCATGGTAGTATCTTTCATCGTGGTGCGAAACTAATTCAAATGGATAGCCACCATTACTATCGTTGCCACTAACTTCAAGGGCTCTTGGCGCAACGGTTAGCGCAGGGGACTCATAATCCCTGGGTTCTGGGTTCGAATCCCGGAGGGCCCACCAGAATTTACAGAAGGCCAGACACTAAGTCTGGCCTTCTTCTTTTTATATAGCTTAAATATCGGTCGATAGGAGACCTTGTGTGCCAATATGAAAAAAGGCCCCAACTAGCGTTGGAGCCTCATTCAATACTCGGGTGGAGACGAGGGGGATCGAACCCCTGACCTCTTGACTGCCAGTCAAGCGCTCTCCCAGCTGAGCTACGCCCCCGTGCGAACAAGTACTATACGGGAACACCGGCGGCGATGCAAGGACAATTTTGGAAAACTTTCCGCGGCGCCGCCCGGCGCCCGTCCAACGGCGTCTCGGACAACATGGATTCGATCATGGTGTCGGTTTTTAGTGTCACACTTGGTGTCAAAAAGAAAAAGGTCAGAGGCTTAATACCTCTGACCTTTGCTTTTGATGGTGGGCGATACAAGATTCGAACTTGTGACCCCATCCGTGTGAAGGATATGCTCTACCCCTGAGCCAATCGCCCGTCGCCTTTTGGCAAAAGAGATACTATCATAGCCGCGCGTGGTTTACCAAGAACTTTTTGCCCTCGATTTTAAATTCGTGGGCTTTGGCTGCTCTGGCGCAGTCCAAATAAACAGCAAACCCGCAGCTCAACGAGCCTTTACCGCTTGATCCACGAGGTCTCGGGGCGGCAGATGAGTCGTGCGTTGTTGTAGGCCATATCGAGCGTGAGACAGGTGCGCGCAGCGTAGAAGCCGTCCTCGCGCTGGATGGTCAGCGCCAGCTCGGGCTTGTCGCCGGTCAGGCACAGCGGCAGCAGCAGCTGGATTCGGCCTCCATAGAACTGCGGCACGGCGAGCGTGTAGTTGGCGGCGGCGCGACGGGCGGCCTCGACGACGGCGCCCTCAAAGGCACGGCGCAGCAGCAGCGAGTTGCCCTCCCCCATCAGGCTGGCGGGGATGCGCGTGAGGTTTTCCTCGTCGCCCAGAATGTGGTCGATGTTGGAGCGGATCGGCAAGCGGTAGTCAAAGACCAGCTCGGAGGGGTCCTCGGCAAAGCGCACGCGGCACGGCAGGTACTCAAACGAGACCAGCATGGGGTCGCTCTCCTTAAAGAAGCCCTTCAAAAACCAATGCTGGCGCGCGTCGGGCTTGGAATTGGGCTCAAACAAGCCGTAGATGGTCTCGTAGCGGCGCGTGTACAGGCCGGTGTTGAACAGGCAACGGTCGTCGTCGAACACCAGCGGCAGGTTGGACGGCGCGGTCTGGTCTACGTCGCGCTCGGTCAGAAACACCGCGCGGCTAAACGAGAACGACAGGTAGTTTTTGAGGATACGGTTGTTGGGACCCCAGTCCTAGGGATCGGCGAGGTCTACCAGGCGGTCGTAACAGGGCTCGGGGCAAAACGCAAAGTCGTAGATATTACTGCACAGGGTGCTGGGGATCTCCATGTGGTGTCCAATCCAATTGATAACCTTCGTGCGGATGCTTTGATTCTATACGTATGACACGTCGCCGATACGCGCAACGCGATTGCATCGAGGTTTTTTGGCGAGTCAGGCCATCGCCGGCGCGATGAGGCCGGCCGCGCCGGCAAAGCACCCGCCCAGCAAAACGCATAGGCAGACCAAAGCAGTAAACAGGATGTAGTGTCGGCTGGTGTGGAACGCGGCAGCAAGCATGACCGCTCCGACCTTCGCAAGAGCCAATGGAAACTGCGCCAATAAATTGCCTGGCAGCAGTAGTTATTGGTGTAGCGAGATCAAAATATGCGAGCTTCGCAATCAAAAAGAATGACCTCGATGAGTTCCTCATCCCATTTACGCCGCTTCATAGAGACGCACCTCATCCTTTTCAATGCTCTTGCGGAATGCAGGACGCATATGCTCGGGAGGGTTGGTGACAATCTCAACATCTCGCACAAGCTCTTCTTCGAGCTCAAGGGAGAGTTCGAATAGCGTGCCGAACGTCATTGTTTCACCGCAGACTAGACGCAAATCAATATCGCTATCTGGCGTTTGCTCGCCACGGGCGAAGGAGCCAGATAGGTATGCCTCGCGGACGTCGTAACGAGACAGCGCACGAGAAACAGCAGCGGATATGTCGACAAGAGTAATCAAGTCTTAATTTTACTTACCGATTGAATGGAAGGCAATCGCCATCCGCCCGTTCCGCAGGCCGGTGATTAGAGAGGGGCTGTATCCGGCAGCATGCGGCAAAATCTGAAGATGCCATACGTAAGGGAGATTGGCAAAGTCTCTAACCGCGGTTTTATTGACAAAAATCGGGTTGTGCTCAGGGATTGCTTATTTTTCCTCGCGCTTCCGAAATATAGGCATTTTGGCAGCGATCTGAGGTGCCTTTGAGCGCCATGCTGATGTCGCCGAGCCAAGAGCAATTGGTTAACGGACAAGCTGGGGCACGCGTTCTAGTATTTCAATAGCCAATGCCGAGGGGACACGTTAAGATGTTGTCAGTAAACCCGCCTGGCCTCTGCTTAGCATGCACACTGGCGGGTCTTTTTTAAGTCCTTGGAGCCGAGACGAAGTACGAGAAGCCATTCCTCACCTACGACGAACAGGCGGACCTGCTGATCTCGCGCGGCCTCATGGCAGACCGAGAAGAACCCGTCGGCAAACTCGAGCACGTGGGATAATAGCGGGCACGCTCGGAGTCAGCGCCAAGGTGGCCGAGTTCTGCCTCGTGGCGCTCAACACCGTGAGGAACTACTGCTGCGCCCACCATGGCCGCCTCTGGAACAAGACGCTTGGCACCAAACCCATGATCCCAAGGGATGACACCGCCTGGCACGAGCCCCACGAGGAATGGCGAGCCGTGGGCTTCGGAGAGGGGTTGATTTCCGATCTCAGCCGAACACATTGATCGGATAGGCCGTTTCCGCAGCCAGCCGAACGCCCCCGAGTCCCCTCCCGGGACTCGGGGGCGGCATTTTCCCAGTTGAAGGAACGGTGGAGATGTTTTTCGATGGGTCCGGTGGCCATGCCCCGCCCTCCGCCCGGCACCTCTTCCCAGACTCAGCCGGACGGTCGGCCCGCCTATTACATTTTCCCCTTCAGGCCAGGACAGCGGGGCATCGCCCCTCTACGCGTGCGCCCGCCCTATCAGCCCCGGCGTCAGGTCGAGCTCGCTGAGCGGCACGTCCTCCACGCCGTAGGCCCCCCGGCAGCTCCCGGCCGTCCCGTGGACACTCCAGCCCTTGATGTATTCGTTGATGTACTACAGAATTCGTCCGATGTCTTCAGACATCGGCTGCTCCCTCCTAGTAGCCAGAGTCGTAGCGCTGCGCAGCGATGACCTTCTCGATCTCGGCGAGGCCGAGGAAGCGGTCGCCGAGCATATGCTTGCGCCAGAGGGGCTTGAAGCAGTGAAGCATGCGGCGGTACATCTCGAGGCGGGGACCATGCGAGTTCCCGCCATCCGAGTACTTCCTCAGAGGCTCCGCGAGCTCCTCATAGCGCTTGTCCGCAAAGAGGTGCTTCACGTAGCCGGCGAGACGCCCCTCCTCCATGTCGTTGTAGTCGAAGCCTTGAGGCGAGATGTCGCGCTCGTCCACCTCGGCCTTCTCATCTTCAGGCAGGTCCTCGTATGAGGCCCTGAGGACGCGGAACATGTCGAGGATGTCGTACAGCTCCTCGCAGCGTGAGTTGGGAAT
The DNA here is from genome assembly GCF_023656745.1 of Collinsella sp. BG-O-102. Taxonomy (GTDB): domain Bacteria; phylum Actinomycetota; class Coriobacteriia; order Coriobacteriales; family Coriobacteriaceae; genus Collinsella. The sequence goes on along the minus strand of NZ_JAMOKO010000021.1, from coordinate 5,637 downwards.
CTCCGGTCGAAGCACGGCGAATGCCTCCGGGTACTCGCGCACGTAGCCCTTCTCGAATATCTGTGCATTGCGCTTGTGGTAAGCGGCATCCTCCTCGTCCTCCGAGAGGGCGGCAAGGATGAGCTCCTGGTCGCGGAGGATGAGGCGGTTGACCGGCGCTATGGTCAGCGGGGCCATCTCCTCGGGGTAATCAGTGCGGGGGCTACCCACCATTGATCCGAGGGCTTCGGTGACCACTCCTGAGATGGTGCCACCCGATTCGTGGGCCAATCCCTCGAGTTTGGCCTTGAGGTCATCACTGACTCGGATAGAGATGGTTGCCATTGTCTACCTCCTTAATGGTGTCCTACTGTCATGTATTATTGTATTACACTTACACGGTGACGTCAAATAGTCGGAGCCTGCCGGTTTGTGACCGGCCTGGAGAATGCTCGCAGCGGCAATCGTTGCGGGCATTTATCTTGCCCGCACGGGATGCGGGAGGTTCAGACGTGGAGTCCTCCAATCTCCCGGGACCGGCTGATCCGGCCCTCAGGGCATCGGATTCCCACATTCATCGGTACACTCACAGATGAATGTGGGAGGTGTTCGGATGAAGTTGATATTCAAGGGGCTTCGGAGACAGTTGGGAGAAGTGCCCTGTCTGCTTAAAGTGGCTAATCAACGAAAAGGCCGATGAATGCTTCAACGAAGAGATCCAGCAGAACGAAGGGCAGCAGGACTAGACAAAGGGGCGCGGCCAGCAGCGTGGTCATGCCCAATGGCAGCGCTTGTTGCGGCTGCTCGCGCGTTATGCCAGGATTTCGTGCACGCGCTTCTGCACCGTCGAGTAAAGGCTACGAACGAGCTGGGGCACGCTATGGCTGCCATATCTTGAGCAATTAAAACTGTCCGTTCAACAGTAGGGGTGCGCCGGCGTCAGCCGGTGTGCCCCTACTTTGGGAAACGTAAAACTCGCTTTTTGTCGGTTGCCTCTCCCCTCTTCCAGCCCAAACGGGTGCCTCAGCAGCGGCGTGCCGCACCTAAAAGCGCTGTCCCCAGCAGGAATAGCGCCAAGGAGACGGCGATCCAGTTGCTGTCGGCGGTCTTGGGGAGAGTGGCGGTGGCAGCGCTGGCGGTCTTGGCCTTGAATGGTGTGGACGCCGCGGTCTTGGTCACTGTCGTTTTGGTCGTCTTGGTTGTCGTGGCTGTCTTTGGCGTCGTGGTCGCGGGCTTAAGGACGGGATCCGTCGCGGGCCCGGCACCGGGCTGCTCATCGGTAGGACCGGCACCACCAGCCGGCTCGCCCGCGCCACCGGGCACCTCGCGCCCGTCGGTCTCCCCCGCCGGCGCCGTGGCGCCCAGGGGCTCGATCACCACATGCGGCGCCATGGCCCCGGAGGCATCCACCACGCCGCCGGCACCGAAGGCCCCGCCCACGGGCGTCACGAACCGCGCGGACACGAGCGACCCACCCGTGCAAGCAACGCCGCCATCGGCACCGGCCGCGTCGAGCCACGAGGCGTCGACCGAAAGCCCGCACCCGGCCGAGCCGTCGCCAGCGTCCTGCAGGTACAAACCATAAGCGTACACGCCGGCGGCGGGCGCGGCACCGAAGGCGACGACGCGCCCGCCGCCGCGCACGGCCATGTCGCCGGCGATCACGCCGGCCACGGCCTCGCCCGTGACGTTCGCCCCGTCCGCCCGGGCATCGACGGTGCAGCCGTCCACAACGAGCGCTCGCGAGACGTGGATCGCGCACTGCGAGCCCGATGCCGCCAGGGACCCGGTGCCGCTAAGCGTCAGGTCGCCCCACACCTCCATGCCGCACTGCGAGATGACCGCATCGGGCGCCTGCGACTCGACCACCGAGTTCTGCCCCACAAGCGTCACGACCAGGTCGCCGTCGGCGCCGATGGCGTCGCCCGCGTAGCCGTCGAGCTCCAGATGGCCGGCATCGGTCCAGGCCCAACCGGGGCCCGAAACGCCCGGCTCGCAGTACGTCGCGCCCGCGATGAACAGGCTCTCCGCGCCCGCGGCATAGGAAGGCCCGCCCAGCAAGACGCATAGGCAGGCCATGGCAGCGATCGCGATGTGATGACGGCTGGTGTGGGACTCGGCGGCAAACATACCCGCTCCGATCTTCGCAGGAGCCAATAGGATGTGCACCAGAAAATGCCCTGGTGGCAGCACTTATCAGTTTAGCGAGATCGATGCGGGGGCAAAGAGAAATCGCGTGGGCGAAGTCCACAATTAGGTGTAAATCGTTTTGTCAGTCGGTGAAAGGAAGAATCGACTTACAACCTCCGTTTCGATTCTTTAAAAGCAGGTAGCATCCTTCAAATTGACAGCATGATACTCCGAAGTGAATCTGAACTTGCGTCATGACATCTCAAGCAATCTGGATTTGGTAATGTAGATGCGATGCAATAAGAATGTATATTCGTTAAATTTGGGTGTGGATGATGGAGGACGGCGTCGTGATTGAACTGCTCTTTCGGGCCTTCTCCACGAATTCGCTGATCCAGGATCTTGTTGTGTTCTTGAGGATCCGGATGTTTTCGGTCGCTTCAATGTCGATTTCCACCTTTGCCTTGTCGGCGATGTCGTCCGGCAATGTCGGCAAACCCTTGAGATCAGTCTCCCTGTACTTCTTGGCAAACATGGAGACGTATCTTTCGACAAAGAGCTTTTTGTCGCTTATGCTTAGCTTGGAGAAGAGGCTCATCAAACTGAAGCGGGAGAGGAGTTCCGCCGGGAAAGTTTCATCGATCTTCCCGAGGGGGCAGTTTGTCGTGAACACGATGATAAACCCGCGGAGATCATGCTCCATCCCTTGGGAGTCCGTGAACGATCCTGTCTCGAGGAGATCGAGGAAGAAGTTCCAGACGGCGGGTTCAGCTTTCTCGAACTCGTCCACCAGGAGAATTCCGGCATCGGATGAGTCGATCTTCTTTCCCAGCTCGCCTTCTTCGCTTCCCATGTATCCTCTCGGGCTGCCGATCAGGGAGTTGAGAGAGTCCTTACTGCTGTAGTTCCCGAGATTGACCTTAGGGAGGGGCTGGCATGGCGCGATTGCCTCGCAGAGGATCTTGGCAACTTCTGTTTTCCCGACACCCGAAGGGCCAAGAAGGAGCAGCGAGAATACTGGCTGCTCGCCGAGCGCATTGAAGAGCCTGAAGCTGCGCGATCGGGATTCGAAGGAGCGTTTGAATTCGATCTGGCCTATGAGCTCGCTTTCGAGGGTGGTGAGGACTTGCATGAATTCGAGTTCGTCGAGGGATACGAGTGTTCTCTTTCCTCTTTTGTCCTTCTGGGTGCCCTCATCGACCTCGATGTCGCAGTCTATTATGTCGTCGAACATGGTTCTCAATTGGTATGCTCCTTCGTTCACGGTTTTATCGTCTCCGATGAAGAGGGTGCCAAAGGGTAGCTGGTGGACGAGGAGCTCGAATTTCGATGCCAGCTGGAGATCACCCGATAGTAAGCCCATGAATGATGAAACGTCCACGACGAGCTTTTTCTCGGAAAGGAGCTCGGAGATTTGGTCGCTTCCGTGTAGTTCGAGAAGTGACATCAACTTGAAGCCGTCTACTCCGAGCTGGTCGATCAGGGCTTTATACTGGGATTTGTTGTATGTGACGAGTTTGCGCATGGCATTGCCTATCAAGCCTCGAAGGACACTGCCTGAATGACAGCAAGGATGTCTATGTAATAGCCCTGTTCTGCCCGATTGCCGCCGACGGTCATGGCTGTGGGTGACGGGTTCTTTCCGCATATAACAATGTCGTTCTGCGGCGTGCGTTTTGGGTCGCCTGGCTGCTGGAAGTAATCAAAGGGGCTCTTCATCTGGGCCGGGGTGATTTTCCCTTTGCATATCCCGACGATGCCGACCTTTCCGATGAGCAGGTCGTCGATTGTGTACCCGCTTTCGAACATCTCTTCTCCGTCGAGGGGAATCTTCGCGTACAGCGGCGTTCTTCTTCTTGCGCGGTTTCCTCTGAGCTTGAAGGCTGCGCCGTCTCCTATGAAGGATTGCATCATGTGGCCGATGTCGAGGTCTCCGGCATCGGGGACGGTGATTCCGTCAAAGGTCCCGCTCATGATCGCCATGATGCCTCGAATCTCATCCTCATTGATGAGCTTCAGCGAGACATCGCCAATATATGCGAGGTCGCCTTCTGCAAGCGTTGTTCCGCTTTCGGGGGCTTTGCAGTGCTCCATTATGTCGGCGAGCATCCGGCTATTTGTGTTCACGTATTCGAGGGTGTCCACGATCTTCTCTTGTTTTTCGTGCCTGACGCTTCCTTCGAGTTTTGCCCTGAGTTTCGTCAGGAAGGGAGGGTTGAGCTCCGCTTCGGCGTTCAATGATGCTCTCTTTGTCGTCCCGTTCTGGTTTTCCTTGGAGCTTGTAGTCTTGAGCTTGTTGTCCAGGAGCATCCTCGTCTCGAACACCTTCTGCTGATTCATGTAGTAGACGGTGAAGAGGCCTGGTATTTTATTTTCTGGCATAGTTCCTCCGCTCCTTTCCTTTAGCGTGGGGCTGTCGTTGTTTTCGCCCCTCGTTATCCGCGTACCATCCGTTTCACACCATACGTATCATTGCCACTCCGAAAAAGCAATCGAACTCACCATGCAGCTGAGACGGATAGAAGACCATGGTCACAGCGAAGAAGGCGCGACCGGCTCATACTTCGATCTATGCAACAAATGAAATCAAGCCGGCACCGTGCAAGCGCAAACCAAGACCGCTGGCGCTAAAGCGCACGGCAAGCGGAGTATCGGTGCTACTTCTGTACGGGTTACCTAAATCGGTTCTCAAGCTCCTCCAAATTTCTCAAGAACCAGCGCCTTCTAATCGCTCCAGTTTTCGTTTCAATGTTCGTTTCTTCCAGTGCATTTTTTATCTGATGTATCCATTCAACTAAAGCCGCCGATGGCACTCCGTCCGGATTCCGAACGTTATGAAGATGCACAAAGAACTCACGAAGCGCCTCTTGATTCGACGCATCTTCTCTGCAAAATGTCTTGACAATGACCCTCGGACTAGCATTAACCAACACTTTGACATCGCGTTTCGCAGCATCGTTGAGACGACGAGCAAGCTCCCTGCCCGTCAGTCCCTGCGCTCCTTCAGATATCATCAACTGACTCGTCATTCTTTTATTCAACTCTGCCCAAGCATAACGCTTGAGATCTTCAGCGAGCGCCCGTCTCTCCCGCCTCTCGTCTGCACAAAATACTGGTCCAGAAAGGTACTCAGAAGCTTTTTCTGGATCAGCATCGATCACTTTCTTGCAATATTCGATAAAGTCATTTTGCGAAAAAGGACATTCCCATTCGAGATCAGATAACAGGTAATAAACCTCGAGCACGTCGTGCAAACAATCGACTGAATAATGTGCCCCGGAAACTAAAGCAAAATAACGCTTCGCGAGGACATCCACCTTCTCGTCATCAAGAGCGTACGCGTGCCTCATCTCAGCAGCGATCTCTCTAACATCGAGGGTATCGATGTTATTCGGATACCTTTTTGATCGCGTCGGAAATGTTGGTGTAAGCGCGCCGACGGCTGACCGCCAAACGCAAGCGGCCCCTGTCCTAGAATCTGGAATTGCTACATAACACAGGTTCTGGGAAAGGACAGGGACCGCTATG